>JABMNT010000267.1 GCA_013203595.1 Rhodospirillales bacterium | reverse complement strand
GCCGGTCTCGACCTGGGTCCAGGAAATTTTTGAATTGCGTCCGCGACAGAGACCGCGCTTGGTGACAAAGTTGTAAATCCCGCCCTTGCCTTCGGCATCGCCCGGATACCAGTTCTGCACCGTCGAATATTTGATTTCCGCATCATCCATGGCGATCAGCTCGACAATGGCCGCATGCAGTTGGTTGTCATCGCGCATGGGGGCCGTGCAGCCTTCAAGGTAACTCACATAGGAGCCTTCTTCGGCAATGATCAGGGTGCGTTCGAACTGGCCCGTGTTCTCCGCGTTAATGCGGAAATAGGTGGACAGTTCCATGGGGCATTTGACACCTTTCGGAATATAGACAAAGGAACCATCGGTAAACACTGCCGAATTCAGGCAGGCATGTTTGTTATCGGTATAGGGAACCACGCTTCCCATGTACTTCCTGACCAGATCCGGGCAGCGCTGCACAGCTTCCGAAATCGGGCAGAAAATGACCCCGGCCTCTTCCAGTTTCTTCTTGAACGTGGTGGCCACGGATACGGAATCAAACACCGCGTCAACAGCAATGGGGATCCCGGACAAACGCTCCTGCTCCAACAGCGGGATGCCCAGCTTTGCGTAGGTTTTCAGAATCTCCGGATCGACGTCATCCAGGCTTTGCGGTCCGTCGCCGACGGATTTGGGTGCCGAATAATAATAGGCAGCCTGATAGTCAATGTCGGGAAACTTCGGTTTCTGCCATTCCGGGTCGGGCATGGTCAGCCAGTGACGATAGGCCTTCAGGCGCGAGTCGAGCAGCCATTCCGGCTCGTTCTTTTTTGCCGAGATAAAGCGGATAATATCCTCACTCAGGCCCTTCGGGGCCGTATCCACTTCGACATCGGTTACAAAGCCGTATTTGTACTTTTCGTCGGTGAATTCCCGAACTTTCTCGATAGTTTGTGCTTTACCTGACATTTTACCCACTCTTTCAATACTAACTTCAGGCGGCCGACGCACTGGCCGATGTTTTACCTTCGCCGCGCAACCGCAATACTTCACCGACAATCATGCTGCCGGCTTTATCAATTTCCGCTTCGGTCGTAAACCGACCCAGGCCAATCCGCACGGATGCGGCGGCGTCCGCCTCGTTCAGCCCAAGGGCCCGCAACACATAGGATGGCTCGATTGTCGCTGACGTGCAGGCAGATCCGGTCGAAATTGCCAACCCCTTCAAACCCGACACCAGATCGTCGCCACTTATATGTGGGAACATAAGGTTCAGATTGCCAGAGACGCGCCGGTCCAGATCGCCGTTTATCTGCACATCTGCCACCTGCGCCCGGATCGCGTTTAATAAGCGATTCCGCAGAGCCGTCAAGCGCCCGCTCTCGTCAGCCATTTCGCGCCCGGCAATCAGGGCGGCTTCGCCCATGCCGACACAGAGCGGAACCGGCAGGGTGCCAGAACGAAGACCGCGTTCCTGCCCACCGCCATCAAACAAAGGCTCAAGCCGAACCCGGGGCCGGCGACGCACGTACAACGCCCCAATGCCCATGGGGCCATACATTTTATGGGCCGAGATACTGAGCAGATCGATTTGCATCTGATTGACGTCAAGCGGGGTTTTACCGACCGCCTGCGCGCAGTCTGTATGAAACTGAACCCCATACCGGCGGCAAAGCGCTGCGATATCCGCCAGCGGCTGAATGACTCCGATTTCGTTGTGCACACCAATCACCGAGACCAGCAGTGTTCGCTCTTCGATCGCCGCCGCCAGCGCATCCAGATCGATCAGGCCGTTTGCTTTGACTGCCAGATAAGTGACCCGAAAACCCTCTTTTTCGAGCCGTCTGAAGCTTTCGAGCACGCATTTATGTTCAATTTCCGTGGTGATCAGATGATCGCCACGGGCCCGGTTGAAACGAGCCAGCCCCTTGATCGCCAGATTGTTGGATTCTGTTGCCCCGGAGGTGAAAATGATTTCCCGCTGTTCAGCGCCAATCAGATCGGCGATTTTCTGACGCGCCGCTTCAACCGCATCTTCGGCTTGCCAGCCAAAGGCGTGACCGCTTGAATGGGCATTGCCGAATATTTCCGTGAAATAAGGCAACATCGCGTCAACAACCCGGGGGTCGGTCGCGGTTGTCGCCTGATTATCCAGATAAATCGGGCCCTTGGTGACTGTCGCTTGCATGGCGTTCATCCCCTCACCTAACCGGCCATCGCTCGGGTTTGGCCGTTGCCGGCGCGCGCGAAAATCGCACCCCAGGCGTCGACAAACCGGTCAATATCGGCTTTTTTGCTGTTCCAGCCCAAGCTGACCCGGATCGCGGTCAGGGCCTCGTCATCATTGACACCCATTGCCGCCAGCACATGGCTGGGTTCAATCTTGCCCGACGAACAGGCCGAGCCGGCACTGACGCAGACACCGGCAAGATCGAAGGCCATCAGCTGCGTTTCCGCAGGCACGCCGGGCATCGCCAGACAGACGGTATTGGGCAAACGATCGACGGCTTCGCCATACACCCGGGTATGCGTTAACTGACGCACACCGGTGACCAGCAGATCGCGCCAGCTGGCCAGTTCAGCCATCGCCTCGAGACCGGCCAGCACCGCTTTTGCGGCGGCACCAAAGCCGGCAATTCCGGCCACGTTTTCGGTTCCGGCGCGCAGTCTGCGCTCCTGCCCGCCGCCTTTCAATTGCGCTTTGATTTCCAGCCCCGGTTTGACAAGCAGCGCACCGACGCCCTGCGGGCCGCCAATTTTGTGGGCCGACAGGCTCAGCAGGTCAACGCCAAGCGCACCCATATCGACCGCCATTTTACCGGCGGCCTGAACCGCATCGCAGTGGACCAGAGCGCCGTGCGCCTCTGCGATCCGAACCACATCGGCAACGGGCTGGATGACCCCGGTTTCATTGTTCGCCAGCATAACCGAGACCAGCGACCTGCCCGAAGCGGCACTCAGCAGCGCCTGCAAGGCGGCAAGATCAATAATTCCGTTGTCGTCGACGGCAAGGGGCGTCGCCCCGTCAGCCGCCTGCAGCACCGACGGGTGTTCAATGGCCGAGACAAACCGATGATCAACAGCCACACCGAGCAACGCCAGATTATTCGCTTCTGTCCCACAACCCGTAAAAATCACATCGTTGGGACTGGCGCCAACCAGTGCCGCCACCTCGTCACGGGCATCTTCAATAAGCCGGCGCGCCAGCCGACCATGGCGATGCACCGACGAAGCATTGCCGGTCAGCGCCAGCGCTTCGCAAACGGCAGATGCCGCCTCGGGGCGCACGGTCGTTGTCGCATTGTGATCCATATAGACGGTATCGGTCATAAACGTGGTTTCCACCCGGCTTTCTGTTTACTGCGCCGCCATAAAACGGTTGGCGTCCTGATTGACACGGTAGAGCTGGCCGCTTGAGCCAAGCACCCGCTTTTCAACAACGTCCTCGAGGCTGACCGAACTGAGATAGAGAAAAATCTGGTTGCCCAGTTCTTCCCACAAATCATGGGTCAGACAGCGGCTCTTGTTCGAATGACAGCCCTCCGGCGCACCCGGCGCGCAGCGGGTCGCCGCCAGTGGCTCGTCCACGGACAGGACAATATCGGAAATGCGCGTGTCGGCGGCACTGCGCGCCAGCAGATAGCCACCACCCGGGCCACGCACGGACTTCACGACACCGCCTTTTCGAAGCTTGCCAAAAAGCTGCTCCAGATAGGAAAGCGATATTTCCTGGCGTTCTGCGATATCTGCCAGGGCAATCGGATTGCCATCGGCGGACTGGGTCGCCAGATCCACCATCGCCATTACGGAGTATCGGCCTTTTGTACTCAATCGCATAACTTTCTCCTGATTGTCCATTGATCGGATTGCCTTTATCCGACCGGCTACATTTCAAATTGCTCTAAATAGGCAGCTCAGGCAGCCGGTTTATTCCGCTTGCCTGGCTTACTGCTGCCTGATTTCGGTTTTCGGACTTTTTTCCCAGCGGATTCACCATCCGCCTCCAGTTCCTCGACCCGCGCCATCAATGCGGACACCTGGCCACGCAAGGCCTCAATGGTCTGCAAAACCGGGTCCGGCGTCCCTTCCGGCCCTGTTGCATAGGCCCTGAACTGAGCGGTTTTCGTCTTGTCCTTGGGCAGGATCACCCGGGCTGGAATGCCAACCGCCGTGGTCCCGGCCGGGATATCCGATGCGACAACCGCATTGGAGCCGACCCGGGCACATTCGCCGACCGTGATTGGGCCCAGAATTTGTGCGCCTGATCCGACAATCACTCCGTCACCAAGAGTCGGATGACGTTTGACCCCGACCTGGGCAATTGAATCCACCGATGGTGCAACACCACCCAGGGTCACGTCATGATATAACGTCACGTTGTCACCGATGATCGAGGTTTCACCAATCACCACACCGGCGCCATGATCGATCACAAACCCGCGCCCGATAATCGCACCGGGATGGATTTCGATGCCCGTAAACAAGCGCCCAACCTGTGAAACAAAACGTCCCAAAAACTTGGCCCCATGAGTCCACAGGGCATGACTGATCCGGTAAAACACCAGAGCGTGGAACCCCTGATAGAGCACAACCACCTCAAAACCGGAGCGGGCTGCCGGGTCGCGGGCCTTGTAGGCGTCAATATCTTCCCGAAATCGCTTGAAAATCATGGGTCTTTCTATATTTTCTAATCGCATTTGATCCGCAGACGGCAACCAACAGCCAGTGTACCGGAAAACCTTCACAATTTAAGTCCAAAGGAATTAATTGTTATATAGTATACCCGACCTTCACGGTCAAGTAATCGGAAATTTATTAAATTATCGCCCGTTTTCCAACCATTAATACCCGATCAAATCAATAGGTTTTTACCTTTTTAACAGAAATTTGGATCATCAAAAATCATGCCCGAAGTCATTTTCAATGGCCCTGAAGGCCGCCTTGAAGGCCGCTATCATCACTCTAAAGTTCCCAATGCACCGGCTGCTATTCTGTTGCACCCGCACCCTCAGCACGGCGGAACCATGAACAACAAGGTTGTTTATGCCCTTTATCAGAGTTTTGTGAAGCGGGGTTTTTCAACACTTCGGTTTAATTTCAGGGGCGTCGGCAGATCCCAGGGGGTTTTCGACAGCGGCCTCGGTGAACTGAGCGATGCCGCGTCGGCACTGGACTGGATGCAGACCTATAACCCGAACGCGCAGACCTGCTGGATCGCCGGCTTTTCCTTTGGCGCCTGGATCGGCATGCAGTTGATGATGCGTCGGCCGGAAATTTCCGGGTTTATTTCCATCGCTCCCCCCGCCAATATCCACGACTTCTCGTTCCTGGCACCCTGCCCGGCATCGGGTCTGATCCTGCATGGCGACAAGGATGACGTGGTCCCTGTCTCCGCCACGGACAAACTGGCGCAAAAACTGCAAAAGCAAAAAACCATCGAGATCGATTATCGTATCATCAAAGGCTGTGACCATTTCTTCCAAAGCCACATCAGTGAAATGATCGGTCATGTTGACGACTATCTGGATAAAAACTTCACCGAGGAAGCCACCACCGAATAGCTCATCGGCCGGACCCCGCCGGATTGCTAGCGGGATCCGGGCGGCAGGTGGGTGACGCCGCCACAGGTCGGTTTGGCAACGCCCGTGGTCTGCGGGTAACTGATCGGCAATCCATACAACGCGCGCACCGCGAGAAAGGCAAAAGCCTGGGCCTCCAGGGCATCGCCCCGCCAGCCAACGGCTTCAACCGGCTCCACCGGCCCGTCCAGGGCACTGCGCAACTGGCTCATCAGGACCCGGTTATGACGTCCACCGCCACACACCAGCCACTGCAGGGGCGGTGCCGGCAATTGAGCCGCCGCCCTGGCCACGGCCTGGGCGGTAAATGCAGCCAGGGTGGCCGCCCCGTCGGCCGGTGACAGATGCCCGATGGCATCGACTGAAAAGCTGTCGCGATCCAGTGATTTCGGATACGGGCGGTCAAAATAAGGCTGCGCGAGCAAACGGCCAAGCGCGATCTCGTCAATCCTTCCCCGGCGCGCCAGTTGGCCATCGACATCCATGGTCTGGTTTGTTCTGGTGCGAACCCAGTCGTCGATGAGGGCATTACCGGGCCCGGTATCGAAGGCCACGGCGCCGCCATCCGGGCTGATCCAGGTGACATTTGCAACACCACCGATGTTCAAAATGGCGACCGGACGGGCCAGGGTGCGGGCCAGGGCTACGTGATATACCGGCGCCAGTGGCGCGCCCTCGCCGCCGGCCGCCACATCGGCGCTGCGAAAATCGTTAACCACCCGAATTCCGGTTTGCTCCGCCAACAGGGCACCGTCGCCGATCTGGCAGGTCATTCCCCGGGCCGGATCATGAAACACCGTTTGTCCGTGAAATCCGATGACGCCGATATCTGAAGCCCGCAACTGCGCGCTTTCCAGCAGCTTTGCGACGACGCCGGCGTGAATCAGGGTCAGTTCCCGGGTTGTCGCGCGGGTCGCTGCGTCGTCGGTGGGGGCGGCCCCCATCAGGGCCCGCAGTTGATCCCGAAACCCGGCTGCGTAGGCCTGTTCAACCGTGGCCCCGAAGGCGGTAATCCCATCACCGTCGGTTTCGATGAGCGCAGCATCGACCCCGTCCATGGAGGTGCCACTCATTAAACCAATCGCCAAGAGGGGGTTGCCTGTTTTCATAAGTCTATTTTTCAGTGTTTTGCCCGCCCGGGGCAAGCAAACGTTGCACAGAGCAAAAGGATAGAATAAACCACCTTCTCAAGATGAAACGGAGTTGTCATGAGCGTTTACAAATCGGAATTCATAGAGCTTGTCCAGGAACGTGGTTATCTGCATCAATGCACCGATCTTGAAAAACTCGACAGCCTGGCCGCGCAGACATCGATAACCGCCTATATCGGTTTTGACTGCACCGCCCCCAGCCTGCACGCCGGCAGCCTGGTTTCGATCATGCTGCTCCGGCATTTCCAGAAGTCAGGACATAAGCCGATTGTACTCATGGGTGGCGGCACCACCAAAGTCGGTGATCCGTCGGGAAAGGATGATACCCGCAAACTGCTGGACGACAAGGCCATTGCCGCCAACATGGCAGGCATAAAGGATGTGTTTGCAAAATTCCTGAAATTTGGCGACGGCCCCACCGATGCGGTCATGGTCAATAACGCCGATTGGCTGGATCACCTGCAGTATATCGATTTTCTGCGCGACTACGGCCGCCATTTTTCGGTCAACCGCATGCTCACGTTCGATAGTGTCAAACTGCGTCTGGAGCGCGATCAGCCGCTCAGTTTTCTCGAGTTCAACTACATGATCCTGCAGGCCTATGACTTTATGGAGCTGGCGCGGCGCATGAATTGTGCGGTTCAAATGGGTGGTTCGGATCAATGGGGCAACATCGTCAACGGTGTCGACCTCACCCGGCGGGTGCTTTCGAAAGAAGTTTACGGGCTGACCACGCCTCTGCTGACCACAGCATCCGGCGCCAAGATGGGAAAGACCGCCGATGGCGCCGTCTGGCTGAACGAAGACATGCTGTCGCCTTACGACTATTGGCAGTTCTGGCGCAATACGGAAGACGCCGATGTAGGGAAATTTCTCAGGCTGTTTACCGATATCCCGCTCGCTGAAATCACCCGGCTCGAGGCGCTTACAGGGGCGGATTTGAACACCGCCAAGAAAATCCTGGCCGATGCGGCAACCGCCCTGTGCCACGGCCAGGCGGCTGCCGAGGCTGCCCGGCAAACGGCGGAGACAACTTTCGAGCAGGGCGGCCTGGGCGACGATTTACCAACATTCGATATCCAGCGGGCCCGCCTTGAGGAAGGAATCCCGGCGTTTCAGCTGTTCCGGGATGTGGAACTGGCCAGCAGCGGCGGCGAAGCGCGGCGGCTCATTAAGGGTGGCGGCGGCAAAATGAATGATGCTCCCCTGCCCTCGGAAGTCCATCTGATCACTGGCCAGGACCTGCGCCCCGATGGGTTCATCAAGTTATCGGCCGGCAAGAAAAAGCATGCCCTGGTTCGCGCCATATAAGGAATTCAGGGCCGGGTTATATTCAGATTGTTGCCGGGCGCGAACTCGGGTTTTTTGTCGACCTTGTCAAACACTCCAAATACGTTGCGCAGGAATCCGGGCGTCAGGGCGGACAGGGGATTGACCCGCACGGTTGGGTCCTCGATGGATCCGGACATCGAATAGTTGGCGGCAAACACTCCACTGCCCTTTTCGCCGCCGGTCAGCAGCTTGCCCAACAGCGGAATATGTCCGAGCGCTGAATTGAGCGCGTAGGCGGGAACCACGGTGCCGTTGATATCGACAACATTTGCATAGCGATAGATACGGCCACCGGCGGTGAAACCGAGGGATGTTCCATTGGCCCGTGCTTCGGTGATTTGCAGCACACCATCGTCATAGACAAAGGGCACTTCCAGAGAGTTGAAGCCAATACCAGAACCGGTCAGGGCGTCGAGGATTCCGGTCAGGGCCATAATACTCAATATCCGTGCCAGCACCGGTGCATTGACGATCCGGTAGTCGTTCACGCTCAATTGGCCGCGCAGCGGATGCCCCGGCGACAAGTCATCATAGACACCGGAAATCAGCAGTTGGCCACCCTGCATGGAACCATAAGTGTCCAGAAACCGCAGGGTATCACCGGCATTGTCGGAACGAACCGTCAGTTGCCTGCTGCCCGCCTTGCCCGGTTGGATCGCGATGTCAAACGTCGCCCCGCCATCCAGACGGCTCGACAGCAGGAAGGTTTTCCACAACTCGTCCGCATAGGAAAAAGTGCCGGAAACGTCCTGCATGGATTGCGTCTTGTTGACCCAGACCCGATCAATCTCGATGGCCATGGTCAGATTGGGAAGCAGGGATTGCTTGCCCTGGGCGCCCGGCTCGCCGGAAAAAAGTTCTTCCCAATAGGCCGAAAAATCAAAACTGGGTCCGTGCAGGCCGACTTCCCATCCGCCATCATCCTTTGGAATCAAGGCCCCTTTGACATCGGTTCGCCCATAGGCCAGGCGCTCAAATCTGATCTCGCTCATTCCCGTACCATCGGCGGCATATTTGGCGGTGCCCTTGATATTTAAATCAGCCGCTTTAACCGAAAAATTGGGGATATCGACAACAACGTTACGTTCCAGATCAATCGTTATGCTGGAGCGCCCGGCGACGCCGGCCTTTTTTGACCAGCCAAATGCCGGAGCCTGCATTTCGGCATCCGTAATATCGGCCGTCAGTTCAAGCCGACGGTCAACATCGCCAAACACCGTATAACGAATATTGGCGCCAATCGGGCCTTTCAGGTAATCTTCTGAAAACGGCTGCATCTCCAGGCCCAGTTCGCGCAGACGACGGACATCGGAAATTACCACCGACAGATCGTACCGGCTCCGATAGGTTCGGCTGTCTTCAAAATTTTCCCGCCAGACCAGTTGCGCCTCGATGGAATCGAACATCACATTGCCGGTTACGGTCATCCCCTTGTTGTTGACTTTTAAATCGAGATCGCCCTGGTGAATGCCGCGACCCAGCAGGACTTTCGCCAACGAGACATCCGTCAGCTTCGATGTCGCCTCAACCTGAACCTGATCTACGGTCAGGGAATGTTCGAGAATAAAATAGAGGCCGAGCTCGGTGCGGGCGGTTCCGGACGCGCCGCCCGGCACGACGCCGACTTCGGAAGCAAATCCCAATGGTTTTTTGTCGATGAAGGCCAGTTTCGACTGGACCGAACCATCAATCACCAGATGAATATCCGCATATTGGTCAATCTCGCTCAATCCGGTGAACCGCACGGTTCCCGAGTCCAGTGTCAATCCATCCGTTTTCCCTTTCGTCAGCGTAATATCCATACTGCTTGCATTAAAAACCACGTTCCCGCTTACCTCTCTGGCCGCAGGCAACGGATGCAGGTACTCGATGCTGACGCCGCTGAGCTGCATGGTGCCGTCCATCTGACTGACCGACAAACCGCCCTTCTCCCCGATTTGGAAACGTGATTTGGCCTGCAACTCATGCAGTGTTCCGTCGGACATATGTTTTGTGATCCAGGAATAGGGATCGGCTCCGATCGTTTTGGGCCAGTAGCGCGCAACGTCACTGACCGGCACGTCATTGATTTTCAGCTCAACCGCGACGTCGACAGCCTGGGATTTTGTCGTAATCCCGATCACTTCGCCACTGGCCGAAACCCGGGGGCCCTGCAAATCGGCGTCAAACCGCTCAACTTCCAGACGGTCCTTGCCAAAATCGTATTGACCTTTCAGAAAAAAGGAACGCAGCGGCATTTTATGATCGATGGGAGCCGGCACATAGACTTTCCAGTTGGCACCCAGTTCGCCACTCAGTTCGCGGATGACGGCGACCCCGGTTTTACCGGAATAGGAGCCAGCCAAAATACCGGATTTAAGGTTGAGAGTTTGCGAAAACGGCGGCGGCAGGCGTAGTTGGTTGGCCGCAAGCTCAACCCGCATATCATCGATTTCCAATTGCCCGGTAACACTCGAATATTGGCCGGCCAGGGCAACGGCCTTGATCTTTACGGTCCCGGCATAAGGCTTCGGAATTGTCAGTGTCCCGGCGTCACCGGTTATATCGAAGCGTACGGACTGAGTACCGCCACCAATGGGGATTGACATACCAACGCTGCCTTTTAGGGGCACGTTGAAATTTTTCAGAAGTTCGATCTCGGCAAACACGGGCGCAAAGGGAGCAAGCGAAAGTTTGTTTATATCGGCGGTGAGGGCGAGCAGTTTGCTGGCCGAATTATAGCGGGCCAGCAACTCCAGTTCGGTTTGCTTGCCTTCAACATCCAAAATCAGCGACAACCGGCCCTGCACCCCGATTTCATCGCGGGTGAGGCGAATATCGGCAGATGGCGCCATCCATGATTTTTCAAGAATCTGGTCATCAATGGTCAGATCAGCACCGATGATATGCAAATTCGAAAGATAACGGAGCGGGTGATTACCCTTCGGGCCGTCCAGAAGCTCCTGAATCACGCCCAGGGCGGATTCCGTGTAAACATCCTTCGAACCACCAAACCCGATATTCAATGAACCGTTGACTTGCCGAATAACCCGCAGGGTCGGTCCGAAAATATCAATGGAATTCGGAGCGACTTCGCCACGTAACAGGGCGGTACGATTCAGCGCAAAGGAAAGTTCGGGAATGCTGCTGACAATTTCCTGTTTATTGTTGAGGATTTTTACATCGAGCACACGAATGTCAAAGCTGCGCTCCCATCCCGCCCAGGTCAGGATTGTATCGCGCATTTTGAACTGAAAATTGGGTTGATCCCTGTTGACGGCCTCTTCGATATAGGGAGACAAGAAGCCTAAGGAAATCGGGCCCTTGGAAAGTTGCCACGCCAGCAGCAGGAGGATGATGACCAGGCCCGCGCTTAACCCGGCCAGGATGCGGATGGTTCCCCTAAAAGTTCTTATGAGCACAGGAACCTCACGCGGCGATGCCTTTGGCTTGACCGGCACGCTGCCTTCACGCACTGTTTGCGGACGTGGAGTGACTTGATTATGGACGACCTGGAATTTCTCGACAGCCTGGGACCGGTGCCGCTGGCGGCCGATGTAAATGCCCTGAAAATCAGTCTGGAACGGCTGAATGATGCCATTCGTGGCGCGCCGGACACCGACCTTGCTGACCGGTTCCAGAGGCTGCTGGCCCATAGCAAAGCTGTCAGGCTTATCGAAGCCATCCTTGCCAACAGTCCATACCTGACATGGTGTGCGACCATTGATCCCGGGTTCTTTTGTGATCTTCTCATAAATGGTCCTGATGTGACGAGCGAATCAGCCCTTAATGTATTAATTAATAAGCGGAAAGAAACCCTTAATGAATCAGAAATAGCGAAGGCATTGCGTGTCGCCAAACGGCGGATGGCCCTCACCATTGCCGTCGCCGATATCAGCGAGACATGGACGCTTGAAAAAATCACCGGAACCCTGTCGCAATTCGCCAGCCTCAGCCTGTCCGTCGCGGCATCGCATTTGTTGCGCGAAACGGCTAAAAATGGGGGGTTCAGCCTGTCTGACATGGAAAACCCGGAGCTGGAGTCAGGGCTTGTCATATTAGGCATGGGCAAACTGGGTGCCCGCGAACTGAACTATTCCAGCGATATTGATCTGATTGTGCTTTTTGACCCGGAAGTCATTCAGACCACCGACCCGGACCGTCTGCAGACCCTGTTTGTTCGCCTGACCCGCCAACTGGTAAAACTGATGGAAGAGCGGACCGGAGACGGTTACGTATTTCGAACCGATTTGCGGCTGCGGCCCGACCCCGGGGCAACCCCGATCGCCCTGTCAACCTACGCTGCCGAAACCTACTACGAAAGCCTGGGACAAAACTGGGAGCGGGCCGCCATGATCAAGGCACGCCCGGTTGCCGGGGATATCCAGGCCGGCGAGCGGTTCCTGAAATGGCTGCGCCCGTTTATCTGGCGTAAATCCCTCGACTATGCGGCCATTCAGGACATTCATTCGATCAAACGCCAGATTAACGCCCATAAGGGCGGCAACCGCATGGATGTGCCGGGCCACAATATTAAACTGGGGCGCGGCGGCATTCGGGAAATCGAGTTTTTTGCCCAGACCCAGCAGCTCATCTGGGGAGGGCGCGAGCCGAACCTGCGCCCTGCAGTTACCCTGGACGCCCTCAATGCCCTGACCGAATTTGGACTCTGCGAGCCCGAAACCTGTACGCAGCTGTCGACGTCTTACCGGTTTTTGCGGCGGCTCGAACATCGCCTGCAAATGATCAACGACGAACAGACGCAAACCCTGCCCGAGGATTCAGAAAAACTGCACCAACTGGCCCTGTTTACCGGTTATCCGGATACCGCAGCCTTTGTCCAGGATGTTGAAACCCATATCAAAGCCGTCCATGCCGCCTACGCCAACCTGTTTGATGATGCCCCGTCACTGGGCACCGCACAAACCAGCGGCGGCAATCTGGTTTTCACCGGCGGCGATCCGGACCCGGAGACCCTGCAGACCATCGCCGACATGGGATTTACACCACCCGAAACCATCGATGCGGCAATTCGGGGCTGGCATCATGGGCGCTACCGGGCGACCCACAGCACCCGGGCCCGGGAAATTCTGACCGAACTGATGCCTATCCTGCTCGCCGCCCTGGCCACCATGACCAACCCGACGGCCGCCTTCCTCCGCTTCGACGAGTTTCTGCGTGGCCTGCCGGCCGGGATTCAGCTTTTTTCCATGTTCAAGGCACAGCCCGCCATTTTATCCCTGGTCGCCGAAATCATGGGCAAGGCGCCGCGCCTCGCCCGTCGCCTGGCCGGGCGCCCGTCTCTGCTGGACAGCGTGCTGGCACCCGACTTTTTCGATCCGCCGCCCACCTTAAGCGAGCTTGACGCGGATCTCGCCGATCAGTTGGCGACGGTCGAATATCTCGAAGATGCCCTCAACAGCTGCCGGCGCTGGGCCAATGATCATCGTTTCCAGATTGGCGTACAACAGCTGCAGGGCCTGATTGATCCCAGATCGGCATCCGCCTCGCTCAGCGACATTGCACAGACCGCACTCAAATATCTGTATCCGCCGGTCGCCGCGGACTTCGCCAAAAACCACGGCCAGGTCGCCGGCGCCCGGATGGCGGTGCTGGCACTGGGCAAGCTGGGCAGCCGGGAAATGACCGCGTCATCGGATCTCGATCTGGTATTCATTTATGATGTGACTGACGAAACCGGCCAGTCTGACGGCGCCAAACCCCTCTATGTAACCCAGTACTTTGCCCGGCTCGGGCAACGCTATATCAACGCCATAACCGCGCTGACCCAGGAAGGCAGCTTATACGAAGTCGACATGCGCCTGCGCCCGTCCGGCAACTCCGGCCCGATTGCCACAACCCTCAATGCCTTTCAGAAATATCATGCCACATCGGCCTGGACCTGGGAGCATATGGCGTTGACCCGGGCACGGGTGGTTGTCGCCGATGACAGCTTTGCCGATATCGTCAATGATGCCGTCAGGCAGGCCCTGACAGCACCGCGGGATCCGGATAAACTGCGTACCGATGTCGCCAGCATGCGGGTCCGTCTGGCCAAGGAAAAGCCCGGCGATGGCCTGTGGTCGCTCAAACAAATGCGCGGCGGCATGGTCGACATCGAATTCATCACCCAGTACCTGCTCCTCAAACATGGTCACGATCATCCGGAAATTCTTCACTCCAACACCCTGACATCATTGCAGAACCTCTGCGATGCGCAGCTTCTCGACAGCGCCGATGGCCATGTCCTGATGGCGACGCTGCGCCTGTGGCAGGGCCTGCAGGGGATGCTCAGCCTGACCATCGAGGAGGAAATGACAAAAGCCCGCGAAGCCGACATGTCAACGGCCCTCAAGGCCGATCTGGTGGCGATCGCCGGCGAGCCGGATTTCCCGCAACTGGAAGCCCGGGTAAAGGACGATGCGGCGCAGGTGTTTGCGATTTTCGAGAAAATCGTCGGCAGCGCGTAACCGCCGCGGGCAGCGCGTAACCGCCGCGCCGTCCGGGATCTGAAGATTCACCCCGAAAGGCGAACCGCCACCCGCACGATGAAAATGACTGATTTTTTTGTGACGGAGAAGCGGTTATCTGGTTCAGGGGGCGGCTTGGAACCCTAAGCGGACGGTATTCAAATACCATTCTAACGAAGGAATTAGTTCCCGTTCGTGCCATGAAAGGCCAGGCGTTGATCAGGCCGCATTGTGCAGAACCTTTGCGACATCGTCAGGCATTTTTGCAATGACACGCAGGTAACTTTGCGTGGCGCTGTCAGGCGTTCTGCGACCTTGTTCCCAGTCTCTTAGGGAGGCCACAGGAATGCCGAAACGTTTGGCAAAATCCTGTTGTGATAGTCCCGTTGCAAAACGCGTTCGACGGGCGAGCATTGCTGTGCGTCCTCGTTCGAATTCATCATCGGTGAGCGGCGCATCTGCGTCCGATTCATCTTGAGGTCTCATCGTATCGTTTCGTTTCTCGGTCATTGGCTTTCCTCACGCTGATAACGCGGCACGTATCGCCGCGCTGGGTGAATACACAGACCCAAATTCTCTCGTTGACCATGCCATAGGAAACAAACCGTTCTTCGGCGTAATCAAATCGCACGTCAAGGATATCCAGTCGGTTTGTATCTGCCAGCACTTGGCGACCAAATGAAAGTGAGACATGATGTTTGTCTTGGTTTGCCGCATCCTTATCGTTGTCGAATTCAATCTGCATAGGAATTTATACGGCATTGCCGTACTTAGCGCAAGAAAAATATACGGCAATGCCGTAGTTGGTGGTTGAAAATTAGGGTAGCCATCTCCTCGACCACGATCTTACCACTGCCCCAGCATCCAAGCCTACGGCTTTAATTTGGGGAGGCAAAGATAAATGCCGAGCCGGGTTTTCGGTCTACTGTTAATCTGAGAGCACACTGAACCCAGAGCGGATGGTTTTAAAACCTTCTTGCATTCGGAAAATGGCTTCCTGTTCGTGCCAATTGTAGCCGTCTGAACGATCCGGCACGATCTTATGGGTCTGAACTGGAACCTTTAAATCTCTTTTTTTAAACCCTCGCTCGTTGTCTGACCGGTCGGACAGACGAGAAAAATACGCGTCGAGACAATCTAAATCTCCCACATGTGCTGTTTTGGACAGCGCGGCTGTCGTTTATCGTGGTCAGATTATGGTTCCACGTCTCTCCTAAAAATTCTCCGGGCCGCTTTTGGCTCGGCGAATTTTTGAGCTTCCAGGGTCTGGCGGTAGCGACGATATACTTGCGAAATGAGGGATTCGATAATGATCACCAAACAACCGGGAAGTACCTCGGCAAAGCAAGTGTTCGACTCCGAGACATTTCTCAAAACCGTCGGCGATGGCCGGCGCAACGCTAAATACAAAAACAAGGACGTGATCTTCCATCAGGGAGATCCCGCCGACGCCGTCTACTATATCGAGAAAGGCAGCGTGCAAATAACCGTTGTCTCCGAACAGGGTAAATACGGCGTAATCGGGGTGCTTCACGCCGGCCAGTTCTTTGGCGAGGGATGCCTCGCCGGCCAGGCACTACACTTGTCCTAGGCCAGCGCGAACGAACAGACCACCGCGGTCACCATCGACAAAGCGGCGATGCAGCAGGTGCTCCATGATGAATCGGAATTTTCGGAAATGTTCATGTCGTTGCTGCTGACCCGTAATGGCCAGATTGAGGCCGATCTGGTTGACCATCTGTTTAATGACAGCGAAAAGCGCCTGGCCAGGGTGCTGCTGCTTCTTGCTAACTTTGCTAATACCGGCACGTTGGACACGGTGATTCCGAAAGTCAGCCAGGAAGATCTGGCCGCCAGGGTCGGCACGACCAAGTCCCGGGTCAATTTCTTCATGAACAAGTTCCGCACACTCGGCCTAATCGAATACGACAACGATACGTTGAAGGTTCACTCAGGACTGATAAATATCATTGTCCATGACTAGGTCAGCGGTTTTGATTGGGCCCATATCTCCCTTGCCGGCCGCATCAACAATAACTTTAGAGGTCGCGCCACATTCCCGATTGACGAAACTTATCCGTTTCGGGCTCAAGCCAGTTTAATCTGACAATGCCCTTTTTGGGGTTATGGTGCTAAATGGTGGATAAATCAATGAAGCGCGACAATAGCGACCCGGAGGTGGGTCCGGGCGGCGTAATTATCACGCTCGGGGTTGCGATCCAGGGTGTCGAGCCGCCAGAGAATTGGAACATCGGAGGCATAACGCCGAAACAGAAACTTGCCATGGGTATACCCGTGGCGGCTTAAAGCATTCTACTCAAAGAGGCCCCTGAAAATGGGGGTATTACCCAATAGGCGAGGGATGCATTGAACCCAAAGGGGACATAGGCGCATCTCCATAAATGCTATTTATTAGGCTAGGATTAGCCAACGGAATACACTTTAACTTCGCTGCCAAACTGTCCAGCAATGCGGGACCACCTCAGTCTGTCTTGTCTGCGGTTTCTGTTTCATCTTCATTCCCCCACGGGTCACTACGATGAACCAGAAATCCTCTCTTAAGCAATCCCGCTAATTTGCCCATAGGCGATGACGTCAGACAGACCTGTGGTCGGCTCTGTGCCCTGCACGAGTGGATTCCGCCAGGATGGCACGCAGTGGACGGTGCGGAGAGACGTCCTACCCCCGCAACCAAAAAAACCCCTTGAAATTCGACAATTGCGCCGCTGTCGGCCTTTCCGGTCCATGGCCACCAAACCGGAAGCGGGTCTGCTAGATAATTTTGCTGCGCAAATAAGTGCTGGCATTTTCAACGACCAGAACCAGCATGAACACCGACAGGATAATCGTGCTCGCTACATCGTAGCTGAACAGATCCATGGCAACCTTTAGTTCAATGCCGATGCCGCCGGCGCCGACCAGCCCCAGGACCACCGACGAGCGGGTCGCCTTTTCCAGGCTGAACAGGGAGCTGTTGATAAACGAGGGGAAGGCCTGGGGGATCACGGCCGAGAAAATCATCCCCGTTCGGCTGGCGCCGATGGAATTGAGGGCTTCCGCCGGCGCCGCGTCGGTTTCCTCCATGGCTTCGGCAAAAAACCGCCCGCAAAATCCGATTGTGTCGATGGTGATGGCCATGGTCCCTGCCGCCGGTCCGAGACCAACCGCGATGACAAATATCAGTGCCCAGACCAGATCAGGGACCGTGCGAAAAAAGGAAATCAACCCCCGGGACAGCACATAGACAACTGGATGGGGGGAGATATTGCGGGCCGCCAAGATGGCCAGAGGCAAACTCAGGACAATGCCCAGCACGGTGCCGGCAACAGCCATCTGGAAGGTTTGCAGGAGCGACCAGCCGATCGAGGAAATGCGTTCCAGGTCAGGCGGGAACATCTGGTCGAGCATGCGCGAAATGCTGGGCAAGCCGACCAGCAGGCGCTCCAGAGACAGGCCCGAGTTCTGGATGGAAACCATCGCAAAGGCAAAGGCGACCAGATAGGCCATGAAGCTCGGCAATGACGGCCGTGCATAGCGATCGGGCAGGAGCGGGAGGCGGGAGACGGCAGGGGAAATCGGCATGTTATTGGGTCTCGTAAATGGTCTGGATATCGGTCTTGTCGGTTTGTCGGGACCGTTTATCAAACACGATGCCGCCGCCCTTCATACCGACGACGCGCTCCGCATAGGCGAGGGCATGGTCCAGGGAGTGGGTGGAGAAGACCAGGGTTACCTTTTCCTGGCGCATGATCTCCGTGAACAATGACATCACTTCCGTTCCTGCTTTCGGGTCGAGGCTGGCAACCGGCTCGTCTGCGAGGACCAACTCCGGGCGCTGCATGAGGGTTCTGGCAATGGCGACCCGCTGTGACTGCCCGCCGGACAACTGATCGGCGCGACGGGAAGCCAGATGGGCCAGGCCGACACGCTCCAGGCAGGTCATGGCATCAGCACGGACCTGGCTCGTCGCCAGACCCTGATACCAGGCCCGCGGCCCCTGAATCCGCGCCTGCGATCCGTGAATTACGTTGGAAAGAACACTGAGGCGGGGAACCAGGTTGTGTTTCTGAAAAACGAAACCAATGCGCGACCGCAATTTTCGGAGCTTGCTGGCGCCAAGGTTCATAACCGGGGTGTCGAGCAGGTGAATGTCTCCGGCGTCGGGCTCGATCAGGCGGACCAGGGACCGCAATAGGGTCGACTTTCCCGCCCCGTTGGCGCCAACCAGGGCCACCGACTGATGCCGGGTCAGGTCCAGCTTGACGTTATCGAGAACGATTCCGGCGCTGGGGAAGGACTTGCACAGGTTGGTCACCTGACAAAGCGAATCGGGACGCGCCACCGGCGGTGCAAGGGATGCACCGCCGGCAGGTTTCGCCAGATTGTCGCCGACGAGAACGTTATTGTCGAACATCAGTTGCCAACAAACTTGTCGAAAGTCTTGACGCCAATGGTCCGATACATGGAACGGACATAGTCGTAGTCGCTGTCCTTGATGCCAGCCAGGAACTGGCCGCGCTTGTATTTCTGGTTATCGTCGCCCGTCAATACGGCCGCCATCATCTGTTCGCCGCGCTCGATAAAGGCGGTCCGTAATTTGTTGTGCATTTCGCCGGATACATGGGCGCCGGAAATCAGGATGTCGTTAGGCAGGTCGCGTCCGCGGGCAATAACCGTGAAGGCCTGGTTGGGGAAGGCGCTGCGGATTTTCTCCAGGTGGGTGAAGTTCATGCCGACGGCCTGCAGGTCGCCCTTGATCAGGGCTTCGATGGCGACGTTGCGGCTGATGATTTGCGGGTCGTAGTCCTTGCCGTAGTCAAGCCCCAGGTCGGCCAGGGCCTGCGCCGGGCCCAGATGCTGGGAGGTCGAGCCGACCTCGCCGAAGGAAACCTTTTTGCCTTTAAGGTCGCCAGGCTTCTTGATGGGGCCCTCGGCCATGACAACGATCTGGGCGAAGTAATCCGGGCGCTGCCAGCCGATGACCACGTTGGCTTTAGAGCGCTGCTTGAATACGACATATTCGGCGGGGCCGGTGAGGACAAAATCCACCTGCTTCGCATTCAAGGCTTCAACGGCAGCAGTCCGGCTGTTCACGGGAAAGAACTTTACGTCATAGCCGGTTGTTTTTTCGAGGGCGGCTTTGAAAGCGCCAAACTCGCGCTGCAGGTTTTCCAGTCCGGCGATGTCGGTGACGGCGAAACGCATGGTTTCGGCGGCGGTGGCCATGTTGGTGGTGTACAAGGCTGTTGCGGCGACAATGCCGGCTAATAGTGTTCTGCGTTTCATGATATAGGGCCCCCAAGGGTTGTGAAAATAAGATCGGTAATGGCTGTCGATTCATCGTCGACGGGCCCCTTATAGGCGCTGGAAATGACGCTGGAATGTCCCAAACATGACGATCACATGATGCTTTCGTGACGACCATATTTCAGATTTGTGATTTTTTGCCAGATCGTCCAATTGATCATTCCAAAGCCGTAATCTTCGCTCTATTAGCATGGGCATTGGTGGAAAATAGATGGAATGGTCACGCCCCATGGTAAGCATAAACAACGCGCAACTGCTGATGCCCGATGGTAACCTGGAGCTTGGCTCGCTGGTTATTGACGAGGGCCGGATCAGCGAAATATCTTCAAACGGAAACGCCAGCCAGACCGCTGGCAGCAACCGGATTGATGCCGATGGACTGTGGGTGGTCCCCGGTATCGTTGACATTCATGGCGATGCCTTCGAGCGTCAGTTGATGCCGCGCACGGGTGTGCATTTTCCCTGTGACATGGCCTTCCTGGAAACCGACCGGCAAATGGTTTCCAACGGCATCACCACGGCGTTTCATGGCGTTACCTTTTCCTGGGAGCCGGGGTTGCGCGGGCGCAAGAATTTTTTGCGGATCAAGGAGGCCCTGGCCGCCCTCAAAGACAAGCTGGCCTGCGACACCAAACTGCATGTGCGGTTTGAGACCTATAATCTGGATGTTGTCGACGAAATAGAAACCTGGATGAAAAACGGTGAGGTTGGCATTCTGGCCTATAATGATCACACGCCAAAAATTCACAGCCAGCAGGCGAACGCGCAGAAGGTCGCGGAATATGCCGGACGTGCCGGGATTGACGATAAAGCCTATGTGGCGCTGGTGAACGCGGTCATAGAGCGGCGTGAAGAAGTTCCAGCCGCCATCGGTCGGTTGGCCCGGATCGCTGAAGAAAACGGTGTCGCGCAATTGTCCCACGATGACAACTCGTCGGAGGTTCGCCAGTACTACAACGATCTTGGGTGCCGTGTATCCGAGTTTCCGGTGACTGCAGATGCCATCACCAAAGCCACGGAGCTTGGCAATCCGGTGGTTATGGGGGGGCCCAATGTGGTCCGCGGCGGCAGCCATAACGGAGGCATTAGCGCCAGAGACATGATCCTGTCCGGGCAATGCCATATCCTGGCCTCTGACTATTATTATCCCTCGATCGTGAGTGCTGTCTTTAAGCTGATCCACAACAAGGATATTGCCGTGGGAAAGGCCTGGGAGCTTGTGTCAGCGGCACCGGCCCAGGCCAGCGGCCTCAACGACCGGGGCTCCCTGGAACCGGGAAAGCGGGCGGATCTGTTAATTGTTGACCCGGCGACCGCCCTGCCGCGGGTGACCCGGACCTTTGTTGGCGGGCGATCCGTGTACCAGGCCTAAGGGATGTTGATCATCTATATCCCTATATATAGTATTAAAATCAAAATTAGATTGGATATATCGTTGTTCACGCGATATATTAGATAAATCCATATGGCACATCAGAGATTTAGTGGAAATCGGAAGTCCGGGGTCCAACTTGATTAAACTTGTCGCCGCACTGATACGCCATGGCGCCTATGAACAGCCTGCCGATGTTCCCAGTGCCCATCTCTCCCATCCTCTGACCGCCGAAGGGGAAGCCCAGGCGGCGGCCCATGCCCCTGTTCTCGCGTTCGCCGAGGCGCAGGGCCTTGAAGTGGCTTCGGTCATTGATTCCTCTAATCTGCTGCGTGGCTGGCAAACGGCATCGCTGCTGGCTGCGGCCCTGGAAACAGATTCGGTCGAACATGATCTGGATTTCCTGGACTGGCCCCGCGACCCGGGTAAGGTAGGGCGCAAGGACAGCTATGTGGATCTGCGTGATGGTCGGGCCTGCCGCAAGGTGCGCACCGGCATGCAGTATTTATTAAGCGACAAAATCTGTCTGGTTTTTGGCGCCTGCCTGAAGAACGACAACCAGGTGATTAATCTGGTGGTTTCGCAGTTCATCGGATGGATGATGAACCGGGGCTGGGCTCTCTGTCACGCCTCCGGTGTTGTCGTCGATAACAAGGGGCTGGCGATCGCCGCATTCTCCGGCGGTGGAAAATCCACCCTGGCTCTGCACCTGGTCCGGCGCGGGCTGGGGTTTGTCAGCAATGACCGCCTCCTCATAGGCTGCAACAGCGATGTGCCTATGATGGCCGGGGTTCCCAAACATCGGCGCATCAATCCGGGTGCAGTGCTCGACAACCCGTCTCTGGAAACGGTGATTCCACAGGCCCGCCACGATGCGCTGGCGCTGCTTCCCGAAGAGGAAATCTGGGACCTGGAAGAAAAATACGATGCCCTCATCGACCAGTTGTTCGGGCCGGACCGGTTCCAGTTGTTAACGCCCATGAGCGGCTTTTTGAGACTCAACTGGCAACGCGACTCCAGCGAGAGTATGAAAATAAAACAGGTGGATCTCAAAGACCGTCCGGATATGCTGCGTGCGGTCATGAAGCCGCCGGGACCTTTTTATGTTCCCACCGGTGCCGCCGGGCCGTCCGGGTTTGTCGACGTTGACCCCGCCGACTATTTACCCCTTCTCGATCGGGTGCCGGTCTATGAAGCGACGGGAGTCGTGGATTTTGACGCCGCAGTTGATTTTTGCCAGGGGGTTGTCGCCAGCGCCTAACGGTTCCGGCAAATCGCCCCGACTGGGGCCGCCCGGAATCCGCCTGTTTCGTCACAGGACCGTAACACAAAACCTGTATTTTACAGGTCGTAGAAAGCTGTAGCTGTTGGGAAATCGAGTGAATAATGTAAAGCGGGGGTCATTGGTTCTTGTGGTTGGACCGTCCGGTGTGGGCAAGGACAGCCTGCTTGAGGGAGCGCGAACCCTGATGCGGGGTCAGTCCGGCTTTTACTTTCCGCGGCGCCTTATCACGCGCCCGGGAAATGCTGGTGGCGAGGATCATGTTGCCCTAAGCGAAGCGGAGTTTACCACCCTTGAAGGATCCGGTGCCTTTGCCTTGCACTGGCGGGCACACGGCCTGTGTTATGGTATCCTCGCCGCCATCACCGATGATCTGGCCAACGGCAGGCATGTTGTTGTCAATGTATCGCGCAGCGTCATCGACGAGGCCCGGGCGCGATTTTCCCCGGTTCAGGTAATATGCGTCAGCGTTCCCCCGCCGTTGCTGGCGGCGCGCCTGCGGGCAAGGGGACGGGAATCGGAAGCCGATATTGTAAAACGTTTGCAACAGGCCAGCGCCTACCAGATTGCTGACCGGCCGGACACCCATGTGTTGAGTAACGAAGGGCCACTCAAAGAGTCGGTGATGGTGTTTTACCGGCTCCTGAAATCCATTGCCGGCGCGGCTGCGGGTGCGGACCTGGAGCCGCTGCGTCAGCAACTTGACGAGGCGCCGACAGCGGCGGAATAAGCCTGGCAGTGAAGTCTCAGCTGGTTGGCGAGTCTCTTCACCTAGTCGGATTTTGTCCCGTCACCGCCAAAGGGGTAGCGCTGGAGAACCTGAAACGGCGTATTGCGGTTCGGTTGTCTGACCAGGGTCAGGGCGTCGATAGACAGGGGAGAGCGGCAGACCGCTTGGAAATATTCCTGCAAGGCGCTGGCAAAAACAGGGCGGGCGGACGCCGACAGGGGTCCGGTGAGGGTCATGTGAAACCGGAACTGGTCCATGACATAGGGGTACCCCCATTGCCCGAGCAGATGCAACTGACGCTCCGTCAAGCCGCTGGCACGGCGCCTGGCCAGTTCATCCTGGCCGGGCGCGGCTCGAAAAGAATCAAAGGCGCGAACGCAGTCGGCGGCCAGGCCACCCAAAGCCGGGGAGTCATCCACAGGCCGCAAAGCCAAAAAGTTCCCCATGGACTGAACGGTGAGCGGTGAAATGTCGAAGGGCGGGCGGAGCCGGCAAAAGGCCGCCAGGGCCTGCTCCAGTTCCGCTTCTCGTTGCCCCGCGTACAGGTGAAAGGGCGGCTTCAGGGTCCCGTGGAAGCCGTAGTGGCTGGGGGTGGCGGTTGCCGCGGCCATGGCGGACCCGTCGACCTGGGACATTATGGGACGTGCCAGGGCAGCGCCCGCGTGGGCATCGCGCCCGAGCCAGGCCGCCGCCAATTGCCCGAGCTGGCTATGGGCCGGCGGCATATAGTAAATGCCGTAGCGGGCCGGATTAGCAGACACAAAAACGTTCCCTCATGCGGCATCCTTGTAGGCCTGCATTGCAAACAGACGGTCTGCAACCAGCTCACGTACATCCGCATCGTGGAAGATGCCGACGATGGCCGTACCGCGAGCCTTTGCCTCGATGATAAGATCGACCACCGTTTGCCGGTTTTCCGCATCCAGGGATGCGGTTGGTTCATCGAGCAGCAAGACCGGGTAATTGACGGAAAAGCCATGGGCTATATTGACGCGCTGTTGTTCGCCGCCGGAAAAGGTGGCCGGCGCCAGCGACCACATGGCTTCGGGTATGCGCAGGCGACTGAGCAGGGCGCGGGCCTTGTCCTCGGCCTGTTCGGCGGCAATGCCCAGACGGCGCAACGGCTCGCTGACAATGTCCAGGGTGCTGACCCGGGGAATGACCCGCAGGAACTGGCTGACGTAACCGAGGGTTTTCTTGCGCACATCCAGAATTTCATGAGGGGCGGCAGCCACCAGGTCCATCCAGTCGCTGTCGTGGCGAATGCGGATTTGGCCCTGCTGGGGTTTGTAATTGGCATAGAGGGAGCGCAGCAGGGAGCTCTTGCCGGCGCCCGAGGGACCGTGCAGGACCACGCATTCACCAGCGTTGACCGTCAAGTCAATTCCCTTCAACACCGGTAGAACCACCCCACCCTGGTTATGAAGGGTGAATGTCTTGTGCAGATTTTCGACTATAAGCAGGGGAGATGTCATGCGAACCTCTAGGGCTGGAGAACGGAAGAAACGAGGAGCTGGGTATAAGCGTGTTGCGGGTCGTCGAGAACCTGATCGGTCAGACCCTGTTCCACCACCTGGCCCTGGTGCATGACCATCAAGCGGTGGGCCAGCAGGCGAACCACGGCCAGATCATGGGTCACCAGTACGGCCGACAGGCCTAGGTCCGTGACCAGCCGGCGCAGCAGATCCAACAACCGTGCCTGCACCGATACGTCCAGGCCACCGGTGGGCTCGTCCATGAATACCAGACGTGGACCGGAAACCAGATTGCGGGCAATCTGCAGGCGCTGCTGCATGCCGCCGGAGAAGGTCAGGGGCTTGTCGTCGACCCGGTCCTCGGCGATTTCAACCCGGCCCAGCCAGTCCGTTGCTGTCTCCCGGATGTCGCCGTAATGGCGCTGGCCAACGGCCATCAGGCGTTCGCCCACATTGGCGCCGGCGGAAACCCGCATGCGCAGCCCGTCCTTGGGATTCTGATGAACAACCCCCCAGTCCGTGCGCATGAGCAGGCGGCGCCGGGATTCGGAGGCCTGATAGATATCGATATCCGCGCCCGTGCGGTCCTGGTAGATGACGGAGCCACTGGTCGGTTCAAGGCGGGCCGACAGACAGTTCAGCAGCGTGGTTTTGCCGGAACCGGATTCGCCGACAATACCCAGAACCTCGCCGGGGTACAGGTCAAAATCGATGTCCCGGCAGCCGGTGCGGGCGCCGTACATCTTGCTCAGGTCGCGGACCTGCATGAGGGGATGGCGGAGTGTGGTCATGGGGGATATTCCTATTCTGCGGCCTGGGCGACGACAACCTGGGGCAAGCCGTCGCTCTGATGACCGGCCTCGCGGCGTTCGCTGCAAAAATCACTGTCGGAACAGACGAACATGCGGCTGCCCATATTGTCGACAACGACCTCGTCGAGAAAGCTGTCGTCGGCGCCACAGAGGGCACAACTGTGATCCCAAGCCTGAACCTCGAAGGGGTGGTCGTCGAAATCAAGGCTTTTGACGGTGGTATAGGGCGGGATCGCGTAAATGCGCTTTTCCCGTCCCGCCCCAAAAAGCTGCAGGGCTGGCATTTCGTTCATTTTCGGATTGTCGAACTTGGGGATCGGCGACGGCGCCATGATGTAGCGGTCGTTTACCTGAACCGGATAATCGTAGCTGGTGGATATGCGTCCGTACTGGGCAATGTCCTCGTAAAGTTTCACATGCATGACCCCATATTCCTCCAGGGCGTGCATGCGCCGGGTTTCTGTTTCCCGGGGCTCGAGCCAGCGCAGGGGTTCGGGGGTCGGCACCTGATAGACCAGTATCTGGTTTTCGGTCAGGGGCTTTTCAGGGATCCGGTGGCGGGTCTGGATGACCGTGGCCCGGGCGGTCTTGTCCGTGGTTTCGACGCCTGTGGTGCGGGCAAAGAACTTGCGGATGGATACGGCATTGGTGGTGTCGTCAGCGCCCTGGTCGATGACCTTCAGGATATCCTGGGCACCAATAATCGCCGCGGTTACCTGGATCCCGCCGGTTCCCCAGCCATAGGGCAGCGGCATCTCGCGGCTGCCAAAGGGTACCTGATAGCCGGGAATGGCCACGGCCTTGAGGATGGCGCGGCGGATCATGCGCTTGGTTTGTTCATCCAGATAGGCGAAATTGTAGCCGCTCAGGGTGGTCTCTTGCTGCGGGTTCATTCTGCTGCCTTCTTGGTCAGGGTTGCCATCTGTTCGCTGCGCAGGGTGCGGACGGTTTCCAGTTCGCTTTGGAAATCCACGTAGTGGGGGAGCTTCAGGTGCTGGACAAAACCTGAGGCCTCCACGTTGTCGGAGTGATAGAGGACAAATTCCGGGTCCTGGGCCGGTGCATCGGCATCCTCGCCCAGTTCCTGGGCGCGCAGGGACCGATCAACCAGAGCCATGGCCATGGTCTTGCGTTCGCAATGGCCAAAGCCCAGGCCGTAGCCGCGGGTGAACTGGGGCAGGGAGGTGGCTGAGCCCTTGAACTGATTGACCATTTCACATTCGGTCACGGTAATCTCGCCAATCTGGATGGCGAAACCCAGTTCCTCCGGGACGACTTCAACGGCGACCGCTCCCATGCGGATTTCGCCAGCGAAAGGGTGGGTGCGGCCATAGCCGCGCTGGGTGGAATATCCCAGCGCCATGAGAAATCCTTCATCACCGCGGGCCAGGTTCTGCAGGCGGGTCGCCCTGTCTGCCGGAAAATCCAGGGGCGCACGGGTCAGGTCCGGGACCTCTGTTTCATCGCTATCTGGCAGCTCCAGTTCGATGAGGTCTTCGTTGTTGAGGAAATCGGAGACCCGCGGCATGGTCGCGTCCGGGGCACTGTCTACCCGTTCCGCCGGCGCCGGCGCTTCGCCCTCGGCGGCCAGTTTGAAATCCAGCAGGCGATGGGTGTAATCAAAGGTGGGGCCGAGAATCTGGCCGCCGGGCAGGTCCTTATAGGTGGCCGAAATGCGGCGCTCCACGGCCATTTCTCCGGTTTTGATCGCTTCGGTAACGGCCAGGCGCGGCAAGGTGGTGCGATAGGCCCTGAGCAGAAAAATCGCCTCCACCAGGTCACCGCGCGCCTGCTTGATGGCCAGGGCCGCCAGTTCCCGGTCGTAGAGGGAACCCTCGGTCATCACCCGGTCAACGGCATAGGCCATCTGTTCGGAAATCTGCTCAAGGGTCAATTCCGGATGTTCCGGATTGCCACGCCGGTCTTCGGCCAGCAGTTTGTGGGCATTGTCGATGGCCTGTTCGCCACCCTTTACGGCAACATACATGACTTATATCTCCACTTTTACGGTTCTAGGCAGGGCCGCAAGCTGGGTCCCCGCCGTCAACATCAGGTCAACCCCGCAGGGGAAGAGTGTGTTGTTGGCGCGCCAGTCCGACCAGAAGGTGGCGGGCAGACCGGACACGGACAAAGCTGTCTTGTCCTTGATGCCAGGGCCGGAGAGCGCCAGGTTCTGGCCCCGGTCTAGGTGATCAACCTGTATAATCAGGGTCGTCGCCCGGTCCGGGTATTCCTCCGTTCCCTGACCAAAAGCGGCCATCGATGGCATTTCATCAGCAATGTCGATGAGGGCGAAGGCGGCGCAGTCAGGGGTCGGAGCGATGGGGCAGCTGCAATGAAACTTCAGCCAGGTAGCAAAGCCGCTATCGGCCTGGGAGGCCGGCAGCCAGACCGGCGTTTCGAAGTCGGCGACGGTGAGCAGGAAAGCCGCCGCCGCCGCATGCACGGATGCGGGGGGTGTCAGTTCGGCGCCGCAGGAGACCGTGGTGCCGGGCCGGGACATGGCGTCGAGGATCAGGCGGAAGGTGGATTGCGCCTGCATGACGGGATCGGCAAAGCCCGCTGCAAGATCGGCATCTTTCAATGCGTTTGTCATCTCTGGTTGTCTCCTCGGACCATGGTGAAGAAATTAACCCGGGTCGCCTGCACCTTTTGGGCGCGGATATGGCGATGCGTCTGCTGTTTGTTCTCCAGCGGGACAATCAGCGAAGGCAGCAGTTCTATGCGCCGGTCTTCCCCCTGCAGGATGGCATCGAAGGCGGCGGCGAGCTCGGTTTTCCGCTTGTCGCGGCCCGCCACATAGGCGTGACCGGCGGTGCCGTTGGACAGACGGACAACGCAGCGGGTAACGGTCATCTCGCCCATGTTGAATTGCCCGCCCGAACCGCCGGCGCGGGCCCGCACCATGGCCGAGCCCACTTCCGGCGCCCGCAGCAGGGTATAGTCGGGTCTGTCATCAAGGGCCTGCCAGGCGTCTTCGAGGGCGGTAACGGGGGCCATGGCCAACACCCGCATCCAGCGCTGGCGTTCTTTGAGTTCCGGAACGATGGTTGATTTCTGGTTCATGGACATTTCCAAAATTTGTCTAGACATCTATATAATAACGATTTAATAATCGCTAATGGAACGGCTGTAAAGAGATCCGTGTGTGAAATTTCTGTGACGCTCGGGTTAAGGGGGCGGGGGCAAGGGAGACTGATAAATGATATCGATGAAGGAATCCGGTCTGGCCCTGTGGCGCCAGATTGCCGAGAAAATCGAGGTGGATATTGCCAAGGGCACCTACAAGCCGGGCGAAAAACTGCCGACCGAGTTTTCCTTTGCTGCCCGTTTTGACGTGAACCGGCATACGGTCCGACGCGCCATCGCCTATCTGGTCGAGAAGGGGCTGTTGCATGTGGAGCAGGGGCGGGGAACTTTCGTTTTTGAGCATGTGGTTGATTACGCCGTCGGTAAACGCACGCGCTTCAGTCAAATCATTGCCGACCAGCACCGCGCCCCGGGTGGTGTGCTGGTTGCCGTCGAGCAGCGGCCGGCGGGGCCCGTGGCGGCGAAAGCCCTGCAGGTGTCGAAGACGGAAAAGCTTGTGATGTTGCGGATCCTGGGCGAGGTGGATGGCCGGCCCATGAGCCTGGGCGATCATATGTTTTGTGCGGCTCAAACGCCGGGGCTGGTTGAGGCCTATGGCGAGAGCAAGTCCCTGACCCGGGCCCTGGCGGCAATCGGAATTCCCGACTATGTGCGCAAGATCACCCATGTCACCGCCCGCCTGCCCACGCGCAACGAGGCAACATTGTTGCAGCAGCCGCCAAATCGGCCGGTGCTGGTTTCCGAAAGCATCAATGTGCGGCCGGACGCTACACCGCTGGAATACGGCGTCACCCTGTTTGCCGGGGACCGGGTGCAATTGATCTTTGAGCCCTGATAAGATGACCATGATCGGTGTGCCCGCCTTGATCCTGTTTTGTCGATGCAGGGGTGCAGGCTAACCATGATCGGGGTGTTGCTGGCTACAGTCTTATGAAGTTTTAATGAACTTTGTCCACAAATCCCCTTGTTGTGGGTTTGTTTCCAAAGACTGTCACGGGACCGACCGAAATCTGTAACACTGGAAAAATAGGATGCCTGTAGAGATTAATTTCTAAAGGAACATCCCATGCTCGACGACCCTTCCCCCATTCACACGTCCCCGGCTTCTTTTGATAACAGCGAATGGATCTTGACCAACGGGACCGTGGTGACCGCTGCGGAGGCATTCACCGGCACGGTGGTCGTTCGAGACGGCCTGATCGCCGAGATAGGCGATGGCGTTGCCGCGGGCCCGGGTGTTGTCGATCTGGCGGGGGATGTGTTGATTCCCGGTCTGGTGGATATTCATACGGACAACCTTGAAAAACATCTGGAGCCCCGCCCCGGCGTGGTCTGGCCAGCCCTGGCGGCGATGATCTGTCACGACCGTCAGTTGGCAAGTGCCGGGATCACCACGGTTTTCGATTCCCTCTATGTGGCCGGTGCCGTGAATGCCAAGGACGCCGCCCGTGCGGCGGCCCTGGATACGGCCATTGACGCCTTGCGGGTCGCCAGCCAGGAAGGATTGACCCTGGTTGACCATTATTTGCACCTGCGCTGTGAACTGGGTTCCGAAACCCTGCTGGAATTGCTGGCGGCCCATATTGAAAACCCCATGGTGCAACTGCTGTCGGTCATGGATCATACACCGGGCCAACGCCAGTGGCGCGATATCGAGAAATGGCGCCAGTTCAGCAGCCGCAAGTATTCACCGGAAGATCTCGACGAGATGATTCGCAGCCGCCGCGATGACCAGGAGCGGTTTGCCGCTAAAAACCGCCAGGCCGTCATGGCTTTGTGCGCGCACCGGGGCCTGGCCGTAGCCAGCCACGACGACACTACGGCGGATCATGTGGAAGAAGCCATGGCCGACGGCATCGTCATTTCCGAATTTCCCTGCACCCTGGAGGCGGCCCGTGCGGCGCGGGCCAAGGGCATGATGACGGTCATGGGAGCGCCCAACGTGGTTAAGGGCGGCTCCCATTCGGGCAATGTGGCCGCCGGCGATCTGGCGGAAGCGGGGCTGCTCGATGGCCTGGCATCGGATTATGTGCCGGTAAGCATGATCGAGGGCGCCTTTCTGCTGCACGACAGGCACGGGTTGACCCTGCCACAAGCCATTGCCACGGTATCGCTCAACCCGGCCCGCATGGTCGGGATGAGCGACCGAGGACAAATTGCCCCGGGCTTGCGGGCGGATCTGGTCCGGGTGAAAATGAGCCAGCACATGCCCATCGTGCGATCGGTCTGGAGTGCCGGCCGGCGCGTCCTGTAGCTCCCATTCATGACCAGCCTGTCCCTGCTCACCTACAATACCTGGAAATGCGACGGCGACTATCAGGCCCGCCTGCCGCTGATGGTCGCCGAAATTGATCGCCTGAACCCGGACTTGGTGTTCCTGCAAGAGGCCTTTGTCACGCCCGACCGCCTCTACGATACGGCGGGCGCCATATCCCGGTGCGGCGCCTACCAGATCACCCGGGCGGAAGCCCGCCGCAAGGAGCGGATATGCGGGGGGGTACCCCTGGACAGCACCTCCGGGCTGGCCGTACTCAGCCGTTCGCCGCGCCTGGCGTCGCGCATTGTTCCCTTGCCGGAGAACCCGGCCGATGGCGAGCGTCTTGCCCTGATTGTCGAAATACAGACCGATGTCGGTCGCCTCGCTCTGGTCAACCTGCATCTTACCCATTTGTCAGATGGTGATAACTTGCGCCAGCACCAGCTGATGGCAGCGATAAATGCCATTCCCGCGCACCGCCATGCCATCGTAGCCGGCGATTTCAATTGTCTGCCCGATGCGGTGCCCGCTGTCGCTAGCCGACTAGGGTCCCATGTCATTTACGGATCTACCGCAGCCGGCCCCCATTGTCTGGCGGCCGGCACTCTTAATCCGGTCGTTGGCTCCGACATGACCGACACCGTCCGCTGTCTCGATCACGTTCTGCTGATGGGCCCGGATCGGGTAGTCCCGCAGGTCGGTCTCAAAAACGCTGAGGTCGTCATCAACCGGCCTGATCCGGTGAGCGGGCTCTATGCCAGCGATCATGCCGGTGTTCTGGTGCACCTGGAGCTTGTCGCGTCCGCCGGAGAGGACCGGTGATCGGCTTTCGCTCCGTCCCCGTGGACCCGGTGCCGCCAGCAAAAAAACTGGGCGTAAAACCGACTGTTCACCGGTCGGCACGGGTGACCAACTCGGATCTTGGGGCCTGGACGGAAGTGGGGGAGCGCACGTCGGTCACCGAGACGGTGATGGGCGAGGGGTCCTATGTGGTTCACGATTCGGAGATTATCTATACGGAAATTGGCAAATATTGCTCCATCGCCGCCTTTGTTCGCATCAACCCCGGTAATCATCCTCTCGAACGGGCCGCCCTCCATCATTTTACCTACCGCAGCCAACAATACGAAATGGCCGAAGATGATGCGGATTTTTTTGACTGGCGCCGGTCGCAGCCGGTGCATTTGGGGCATGATGTGTGGGTTGGTCACGGTGCTGTCCTCATGCCCGGTGTGCGCATTGGCACCGGCGCGGTCGTCGCTGCCGGCGCCGTTGTTACCCGCGATGTGCCGGCCTTTACCATTGTGACCGGGGTTCCGGCTCGGCCCCTGCGTCCGCGGTTTGCCGCTGACGTACAACAGGGTCTGCTGGATATCGGCTGGTGGCATTGGCCCCGCCCGGACCTGATCGCGGCGCTGCCGGACCTGCGCGCTTTGAGCGCCGCGCAGTTTGTTGATATGTACCGAAACAGGTGCTCTCCATGTCCCGCTGATAGTCACTCGACAAATCTCTAAGTTGTTGATCTTTCGTGGATTTTCACAAAACCGTCATGAAGTTGACAAGTCGCTGTCATGTACTTCGTCAATGATGTCCGGGTAATTTAAAGGAGCCTATGAATGACTGCTATTGCAATTAAAGACCTGACAAAAACCTTCGGTTCCGGCGCCAATCGGCGCAAGGCCCTGAACGCCTTAAGCCTGCAGGTGGAAAAGGGAGAAATGGTCGCATTGATCGGCGCCTCGGGGTCCGGTAAATCGACCCTGATCCGCCATATGATTGGTCTGACCCTGGCCGACCGGGGAACCGGAAACATTTCTGTTTTTGATCAGAACGTACAGGCAGGCGGGCGCATTTCCCGCAGCATCCGGCAAACCCGGGTCCGGGTCGGGGTTGTTTTCCAGCAGTTTAACCTGGTCAGCCGGCTGCCATTGTTGACCAATGTGCTGGTGGGTTTTCTTGGCAGCATTCCCACATGGCGGGGCCTGCTCGGCCTGTTTACCCATCAAGAGAAGCTACTTGCGATGCAGGCCCTGAAACGGGTCGGTCTGGCTGAATATGCCAGCCAGCGTGCCTCAACCCTGTCCGGTGGCCAGCAGCAGCGCGCCGCCATTGCCCGGGCCTTGGTCCAGCATGCACAGGTTATTCTAGCCGATGAACCCATTGCCTCCCTCGACCCTGAAGCCTCGCGCAAGGTCATGGATCATCTCAGTGCCCTCAATCGCGAAGACGGCACGACGGTCGTGGTTTCCCTGCATCAAGTCGATTACGCCATCCGCTATTGCCCACGCACCGTCGCCCTGCATGAGGGTATAGTGGTCTACGACGGCCCCAGTGCCAACCTGACGCCGGAACTGCTGAAAAGCCTTTACGGCAGCGATAGCGATGAACTTCTGGTCCCCCAGCGCCCCCGGAACCCCGTCGTTCTTGCTCCTAAATCCAAGACTCAACAGGGCCGTTTGGTTGAGACGCCCGCACTTGCCGCCGTCTAACCGACGGGGGCAAGCCTTAATTCGACTGTCACCCTATCGGAAAACTCAAGGAGATATCCACTATGTTTCACAAACTTATAACCGCCGCCGCCGTTGCCGCCGTTGCCATGACGGCAACCGCGGCCCAAGCTGACTTCAAAGCCCTGGACGGCGATCCCAAAGAAATCAACTTTGGTATCATTTCCACAGAATCCACGGCCAACCTGAAAGAGCAGTGGTTGCCATTCCTCAAGGACATGGAAACCGCAACCGGCATGACGGTTAAACCGTTCTTTGCCCCTGATTACGCCGGCATTATTGAAGGTATGCGTTTTGGCAAGGTTCATGTCGCCTGGTATGGCAACAAGTCCGCCATGGAGGCCGTTGACCGGGCTGGCGCCGAAGTGTTCGTGCAGACCGTCCGCCACGACGGAACCAAAGGTTACTACTCCCATATCATCACCCATAAGGACAATGACAAGCTCAACAACCTCGATGATCTGCTGAAGTGTGACAAGAGCCTGGACTTCGGTATCGGTGATCCCAACTCCACCTCTGGCTTTCTGGTCCCCAGCTACTATGTCTTTGCACTGAACAACGTGGACCCAAAAAACTGCTTCAAGACGGTGCGGAACGCCAACCACGAAACCAACTTCATGGCGACAGCCAACAAGCAGGTTGACGCAGCCGCCAACAACTCCGAGCAGATCGAACGCTCCCACGCCAAAGTGCCGGATACGGCGAAAAACGTGAAAGTGGTCTGGACCTCTCCGCTGATTCCGTCGGACCCCATCACCTTCCGCAAGGACCTGTCTCAGGACATGAAAGCCAACATCAAGGGTTTCTTCCTGTCCTATGGCCGCAATGGCACCCCGGCCGAAAACAAGAAGGCCCTGGCGATCCTCAACGGCATGCAGATGGCCCCGTTCGTTGATTCCTCGAACGCCCAGCTTTACCCGATCCGTCAACTGGCCCTGTTCAAGGACAAGCTGAAAGCCGAGAACAACGCCAAGATGTCAGCGGCAGAAAAAACCGCCACCGTCAAAGGCATCGACACCCAGTTGGCCACGCTTGAAGTGCTCAGCGCCAATATTGGCAAGTAACTCTCCGATGCCGCGGGGGCGGCGTTTTCTTCTCACAAGGAAGGCGTCGCCCTCCCCGTCGGTTTTAGCCCCCCCCTTTATCCTTTTGTAAACGAGTGGAATCTGCCGCATGAGCACCATCGCAACGCCAAGTCACCAATCTGTTTCCGTACCGCCACGGGATGTGAAACGCTCGATGTTGAGCCTTTTGGGCTGGGGGATCGCCTTTGTTCTGCTTGCTGGATCCTGGGAAGGCGCCGACATGCGCCCCATGGACCTGATCAACGATTCATCGAACATGGCGACCTACGCGTCCGGCTTCTTCCCGCCCAACTTCCTTGAATGGGAAATGTACCTGCGGGAAATGTTGATAACCTTTGAGATCGCCGTTTGGGGCACCGCCCTGTCCGTGGTCTGCGCGGTACCCTTTGGCTTGCTGTCGGCGGAAAATGTGGCGCCCTGGTGGATCAACCAGCCGGTGCGCCGGCTCATGGACGCCTTCCGCGCCATCAACGAAATGGTCTTTGCCATGCTGTTTGTGGTGGCCGTGGGCTTGGGGCCCTTTGCCGGGGTGCTGGCGCTGTGGATTCACACCACCGGTATTCTGGCGAAATTGTTTTCAGAAGCCGTGGAGGCCATTGACCCGCGCCCGGTGGAGGGGATCCGGGCGACCGGTGGCAACGTTCTGCATGAAGCCATTTTCGGCATCATTCCCCAGGTCATGCCCCTGTGGATTTCCTATTCCCTGTACCGGTTTGAATCCAATGTGCGCTCGGCGACGGTGCTCGGCATCGTCGGCGCCGGAGGCATCGGCATGGTGCTGTGGGAGGCCATTCGCGGTTTCTATTACGCGGAAACCGCTGCCGTAATGATCATCATCATCCTCTCGGTCTCGGTGCTGGATGTGATTTCCCAGCGCCTACGCAAGCTATTTGTTTAGCCTTTGCACTGAAACCCATGAGCCAGCGGTATAAACGCTGCCTATAAAGAGTCCGCAATGTCCCATTTGCAGAAGCATTGGGAT
>JABMNT010000266.1 GCA_013203595.1 Rhodospirillales bacterium | reverse complement strand
TTTAGAAAATCTCAACTGCAAAAGGACGAATCGTATCGGCGCAAGATTATTTAGAGAGAAAAGTTACGCGGGAAAACAAGAATTTTGCAACTGGCTCAGGAATACTCATTTTAAAATCGGTATCTCTAGTTCAAATTTCGCCTGAACTGAATTCTATTGATGATATATTGTTTGCGTCTGACCTTCTACTCCTTACATCTGACCGAAATATAAACTTCTCCAGAAGTGATTCATCGGACGGCCACAGTATACGGGATAGTGAATCGCCCCTAATTTCTTTGTTGCCCTTTATCTACCTATTTTAATAGTGAATTTATGGCCAGCCGTTGACGGAAGTTTAAAAAAAACCTTAAGCCTCAGCGCACCAATCGGTAATGTCTACCTCGGGTCACCTGCTGCCGCTCCACAAGCCGCAGAATAGCGTCCGGTATCCGTATTCTGGAGCCGGTTCTCCCAGAATTACTTTTTCTGGTGGTGTTCGTTGCTGTCGGTAGTGTGGCGGGAATTGGAACTTTGATTTTCAGTTTGTTGTAAATCTTTTGCGGCAACACCGTATGTCCATTATTCGCCTGACCGAGGCCTTAGGCGCGCGGCAATATGCCGTTCAGGATGATGGCTTTTACGTATTCATTGGCATCTCTGAAAATCGCATCGCGTTTGCCGACGGTTTTCAAAATCGCTCTGATCTGGGTTTCAAAATCGGCGTAATGCTGGGTCGCGGCCCAGATCAGGAAAATCAGATGATAGGGGTCGGTGTTGGCAAGCTTGCCCTGCTGGCACCACTTGCGGATGACCTTGGCCTTGGCGTCGACCAGATCATGCAGGCGGGTTTCGAGGACCGGTTTGAGGATCGGTGCGCCCTGCAGGATTTCGCTGACAAACAGGCGCGAGGCTTCCGGATAAAGCTTCGAGTATTCGATTTTCTTGGAAATGTAGCGGCCGATTTCCTGTTCCGGATCGCCATTGGCATCGATATCTTCGAGCGGGTCCAGCCACATTTCCAGGGTGCGGTTGAGCACCGCCAGATAGAGATCCTGTTTGCGCCGGTAGTAATAGAGCATGTTGGGCTTTGACATGCCGGCCCTGATCGCGATCTGGTCGACGGTCGAGCCGCGAAACCCATAGGTGGAGAAGATCTGCAGGCCGGCATCCAGGATCAGTTGTTCTTTTTCTTGCTGAATGCGGGTTCGTTTTTTTGTCTGCGAAGAGCGGGCCTGCTTGGCTGGTTTCATGCCGTTTCGTTCCCTGTTAGACACCGACAAAACTCTTGACCCGATAGTCACCCAAGGTTTAACCTAATATTTACCAACTGGTCAAATTATAAAACGAATAAGCAAGAAATGGCGGGTTGATGGTCGGAGTCCCGGGCCGGTGATGGCAGGCGGGCTTCTCCAGTTTTCGCAGGCAGGCAACGGGGGCAGGGGCGCATGAGTAAACTACGTGGCGGTTTGATCCAGATGGCGCTCAAGGGCGACACCTCCCTGAGCCCCGAACAGATCCGCGACAAAATGCTGGACGCCCATATTCCGTTGATTGAGGAAGCGGGCCGTCAGGGCGTGCAGGTGCTGTGCTTTCAGGAAGTCTTTACCCAACCCTATTTTTGCCCCAGCCAGGACGCCAAATGGTATGGCGCCGCTGAAATGATCCCCGATGGCCACACCACCCGGCTGATGCAGGAATATGCAAAAAAGTACAACATGGTTATCGTCGTGCCGATTTACGAAGAGGAGATGACCGGCGTTTACTACAATGCGGCCGCCGTTATCGATGCCGATGGCAGCTATCTGGGCAAGTACCGGAAAACCCATATCCCCCATGTCGCCGGGTTCTGGGAAAAGTTCTTTTTCAAGCCGGGTGCGTCCGACTGGCCGGTGTTTGAGACGGCTTATTGCAAACTCGGCGTCTATATCTGTTATGACCGGCATTTTCCGGAAGGCTGGCGGGCGCTGGCCCTGAACGGTGCCGAATATATCGTCAACCCGTCGGCGACCGTGGCCGGTGTGTCCGAATATCTATGGAAACTGGAGCAGCCGGCCTCGGCCGTTGCCAACGGCTGCTATATCGGTGCGATCAACCGGGTCGGTACGGAAGCGCCGTGGAACGTTGGCGAGTTTTATGGCCAAAGCTACTTTGTCAATCCGCGCGGCGAAATCGAAAAGATCGCCAGCCGCGACAAGGACGAGCTGATTGTCCATGATATGGACATGGATATGATCCGCGAAATTCGCAACAACTGGCAGTTCTTCAGAGACCGCCGTCCGGAGACCTATGGCCCCTTGCTAAAGCTCAACTGATATTCATTTCCAAGGACTAAGGAAACAGCGCCAATGGCCGACACATCAAATCTGAAAGTAAGGGGCGAACGCTTGTGGGAAAGCCTTGCCGAAATGGCTAAAATCGGCGCCACGGAAAAGGGCGGCTGTTGCCGGCTGGCGCTGACCGATCTGGACAAGCAGGGGCGCGATCTGTTTGTCGGTTGGTGCAGGGACGCGGGCTGCACCATAAAGGTTGATAAAATGGGCAATATCTTTGCCCGCCGCCCCGGTCGCAACAATGATCTGGCCCCGGTGATCACCGGCAGCCATCTCGATACCCAGCCGACGGGCGGGCGCTTCGATGGGGTGTTCGGTGTGCTGGCCGGTCTGGAGGTTGTCCGCAGCCTCAATGATCTGGGCTACGAGACCGAGCGGCCGATCGAGGTCGCGGTGTGGACCAACGAAGAAGGATCGCGGTTCCCGCCGGCGATGGTGGCATCCGGTGTGTTCTCGGGCGAATTCTCCCTGGAATACGGCCTGTCACGGGCTGACCCGGACGGCAAGACCATGGGTGAAGAACTGGCGCGAATTGGCTATGCCGGCGCGGAAGACGTGGGCGGCCGCGATGTCCATGCCTATTTCGAAGCCCATATCGAACAGGGGCCGATCCTCGAAGACGAAGAAAAGACCATTGGCATCGTCACCGATGCCCAGGGCCAGCGCTGGTATGAGTTGACCCTGACCGGGGTTGAATCCCATGCCGGGCCGACACCCATGGCCAGCCGCAAGGACGCGCTGCTGGGAGCGGCGCGGATCATTCAGTTGGTCAACCAGGTCGGGCTTGATAATGCGCCGGTTGCCTGTGCCACCGTCGGCATGATCAATTCCTATCCCAATTCCAGAAATGTTATACCGGGCCGGGTGTTTCTGACCATTGATTTCCGCCATCCCGATGATGCTGTGCTGGCCCGGATGGATGCCACCATGCGGGCCGGGGTTAAGGCGATCTGTGATGATATCGGGCTCGGCTGCGAGATCGAGCAGATCTTCTACTACGCACCCATCCATTTTGACGAAAGCTGTATCCAGTCGGTGCGCGAGGCAACCCGCGACTGCGGCTTCAGTTCCCGCGAAATGGTATCCGGTGCCGGTCATGACGCCTGCTATGTGGCGGCGGTGGCGCCGACCTCGATGATCTTCATTCCCTGCATCGACGGCATCAGCCACAACGAGGTTGAAGACGTCAAGCCGGAATGGATCACCGCCGGTGCGGATGTTCTGCTGCGCGCCATCCTCGACAAGGCCGAACATGTCGCCTGAGTGAAACTCCGGTCAATTCCTGAAGAAAGTTTCCCGCGTGCCTGAAACAACAAAACGAAACGTCGTAACCTGTGAAGACCTTTCCCTGACGTTCGAGACGGCGGACGGGCCGGTGTTTGCCCTCTCAGAGATAAACCTGCAGGTTTCCCAGGGCGAGTTTGTATCCTTTATCGGCCCGTCGGGCTGCGGCAAAACCACTTTGTTGCGCACTATTGCCGATCTGGAAAAATCAACCAGCGGCTCGATCCTGGTCAATGGGGTCACCCCCGAAGCCGCCCGCATGAACCGGGATTACGGCTATGTGTTTCAGGCCTCCGCCCTCTATCCCTGGCGCACCATCGAGAACAACGTGGCGCTGCCACTTGAGATCATGGGGCTGGCAAAGGCGGAGCGCGATGCCCGGGTTGCCAAAAACCTGGCCCTGGTCGATCTGCTGGGGTTCGAGAACAAATTCCCCTGGCAATTATCCGGCGGCATGCAGCAGCGGGTGTCGATTGCCCGCGCGCTCTGTCTTGAGCCGGAACTGCTGCTGATGGATGAACCTTTCGGGGCGCTTGATGAAATTGTTCGCGATCACCTGAACGAACAGTTGCTCAGATTGTGGAACAAGACCAACAAAACCGTCATTTTCGTCACCCATTCGATCCCCGAAGCGGTCTTTCTGTCAACCAAGATCGTTGTCATGTCACCCCGCCCGGGGCGGATCATCGATGTCATCGATTGCGGTTTCGCCCGTGACCGGACCCTGGAATTTAGAGAATCGCCCGAGTTTCTGGAGGTTGCCCATCGGGTCCGCGAGGGCCTGCGGGCAGGTCATAGCTATGATGACTAGTGTCACCCAGCAGCCACTGGTGCAGCCTCCGGCTGGAATCGGCACACGCCTGTTCGCCGGCAACACCGGCCCGGTGACGGTGATCCTGCTGTTGTTTGTGGCCATCTGGTATGCCGGCGCGGTGTATCTGAATGCGCCCTGGCAAATCGATATTTATGAGCGGGCCAAAGTCGACTGGACCCTGGGTGATCTGGTGCATGAAACCCTGCGCCAGGAGCGCCCGGTGCTGCCAGCCCCGCATCAGGTGCTGGTGGAAATGAACGAGACCATTTTCGGCAAGCGGATCACCTCGAAACGCAGCCTTGTCTATCACACCTGGGTCACCCTTTCCTCGGCGTTTCTGGGCTTTGTCATCGGCACCCTGCTGGGCGGGCTGATCGCGGTCGGCATCGTGCATGTGGTGTCGCTGGAAAAAAGCCTGATGCCCTGGGTGATTTCCTCGCAGACGATCCCGATTCTGGCGCTGGCGCCGATGATTATCGTGGTGCTGGGGGCGATCGGCCTCAAGGGCCTGGTGCCAAAAGCGATCATTTCCACATACTTGTGTTTTTTCCCGGTGACCATTGGCATGGTCAAGGGCCTGCGTTCGCCAAATCCGTTGCAGATGGACCTGATCCGCACTTACAGCGCCAGCAAATGGCAGATCTTCTGGATGTTGCGGTTCCCCTCGTCGGTGCCGTTCCTGTTCACCAGCCTGAAAGTGGCGATCGCGGCAAGTCTGGTGGGCGCCATTGTCGGTGAAATGCCGACCGGTGCCCAGGCCGGGCTCGGCGCCCGTTTGCTTGCCGGCTCCTATTACGGGCAAACTATCCAGATCTGGTCGGCGCTGGTGACGGCAGCCCTGGTTGCCGCGCTGATGGTTGCCCTGATCGGGTGGATCGAGCGTTTGACCTTAAAACGCATGGGCCTGCAGCCATGAGCCGCCGCCCTGACCTGTTCTGTCTGGCAGCCCTTGCTTTCAGTGGTGCGGCGCTGGTCATGGATTTGCTGTTTTCCGATCCGGCCACCGGAATTGCCGGGGCTCCCCTGTTTACCGCTGCGCTGGCCCTGCTCTGCTCAGTCGCCGGCTGGTGGTCGTGGAAATCCGCCACCACCCCCGGGCACGGCCTGGCCCTGGTAGTGGTTGTTATCGGTGGCGCGGTTGTCGCCCTGGTGCTGCTCTATGGCTATGGTTACGCGGGGCAGGTTTCGGCAACGTTCTGGCTTTTCATCCTGGCCCTGTGGGCGCTGGCCTGGCGGGGCATCGATTGTCTGGCCGCCTTCAGCTCCCTGAACGCGACCCGCCAGCGCCTTGTCGATACCCTGATTCCGGTACTTTTCGGGGCCTGGCTGCTGTTTTTGTGGGAGGTTCTGGTGGCCGGTTTTGAAGTGCCCCATGTCTTGCTGCCCCCGCCCAGCGCCATTGCAGCGCGCTTTGCCGGATCGCTGGACATCCTCAGGGCTGATTTTTACCAGACCTTCATGAAGGCCGTGCTGGCGGGTTATGTGATCGGCTGTGGCAGCGGTTTCGCCGTCGCGGTTCTGGTTGACCGCGTACCCTTTCTGCAGCGCGGCCTGCTGCCACTGGGTAATCTGGTCAGTGCCCTGCCGATTGTCGGTGTGGCACCGATTATGGTAATGTGGTTCGGTTTTGACTGGCAGTCGAAGGCGGCGGTGGTTGTGATCATGACATTTTTCCCGATGCTGGTGAACACGGTGACCGGCTTGTCCGAAGCCGGTGCCCTGGAGCGCGATCTGATGCGCTCCTATGGGGCCGGATACTGGCAGAATCTGTTCAAGCTGCGGCTGCCCGCGGCGCTGCCGTTTATCTTCAATGCATTAAAAATCAATTCGACGTTGGCGATGATCGGTGCGATCGTTGCCGAGTTTTTTGGCACGCCAACCGTCGGTATGGGCTTCCGCATCTCGACCGAGGTGGGGCGGATGAATGTCGATATGGTGTGGGCGGAGATCGTTGTCGCCGCCATCGCCGGATCGGCTTTTTACGGGGTGATGGCGCTTCTCGAGCGCAAATTCACATTCTGGCATGCTTCCTATCGTCAAAACTAGGGGCGACGGGGAGTCGGCTTTTACAGAGGAGAAAGAAAATGAAGAGACTGTTATCGACAGCCGCCGTATTGGCGCTGGGCGTTACCGCGCTGACCGCCGAGGCCGCAGACAAGGTTACCCTGCAACTGAAGTGGGTCACCCAGGCCCAGTTCGCCGGTTACTACGTGGCCCAGGAACAGGGCTACTATGAAGCAGCCGGACTGGATGTGACCATTAATCCCGGTGGGCCGGATGTGGCGCCGCCACAGATCATTGCCGGTGGGGCGGCCGATGTGATCATCGACTGGATGCCGTCGGCCCTGGCGTCCAGGGAAAAGGGTGTGCCGCTGGTCAATATTGCGCAGCCGTTCAAGCAGTCCGGCATGATGCTCACGTGCCGCAAGGATTCCGGGATCAAATCGCCGGCTGATTTCAAGGGCAAGACGCTGGGTGTCTGGTTCTTCGGCAATGAATATCCGTTCCTCAGCTGGATGGCTAAACTGGGCCTTTCCACACAGGGCGGTGCCGATGGGGTGACGGTTCTGAAACAGGGCTTCAACGTTGATCCGATCCTGCAAAAGCAGGCCGCCTGTGTCTCGACTATGACCTACAATGAATACTGGCAGATCATTGACGCCGGCATCCCGGCCGACGAACTGACCGTGTTCAAATACCAGGATCAGAAAGTCGCAACCATGGAAGACGGTCTCTATGTGCTCGAGAAGAACCTCGACGATCCGGCTTTCGTTGACAAGATGGCCCGTTTTGTCAAAGCCAGTATGAAAGGCTGGGCCTGGGCCCGTGACAATCAGGAAGAGGCTGCTGAAATTGTTCTCGAGAACGATTCAACCGGTGCCCAGACCAAAAAACACCAGGTCCGGATGATGGGCGAAATCAACAAGCTGACGGCTGGATCCGACGGCAAGCTGGACCCGGCTGACTACGAGCGCACCGTGCAAACTTTGTTGTCCGGTGGCTCGTCTCCGGTCATCAGTAAAGAACCTGTTGGGGCGTGGACCCATAAGGTCATCGACAAAGCGATGGCCATGTAAAACGACGCGGGATCCGGGCCGCCTGCGGCGGCCCGGAATGTCCCGATTTGAGAATCTAATTTGGAGGTAGCGATGACTGTACATATTAAGGGCGGAACTGTGGCAACGGCTGAGCGGAGCTGGCGGGCCGATGTGCTGGTTGAGGGCGGCCTGATCGCCGCTGTCGGCAGCAACCTGGATATTCCGGCCGGTGCCGAAGTGGTCGATGCCGGTGGCTGTTATGTGATGCCGGGCGGTATTGATCCGCATACCCATATGGAACTGCCGTTCATGGGCACCGTCGCCTCCGAAGATTTTTTTACCGGCACCACGGCGGCGGCCGCCGGCGGCACCACCATGATCATCGATTTCGTCATTCCGTCGCCCCAGGAAGATGTCATGGAGGCCTATAAGAAATGGCGGGGCTGGGCCGAAAAATCAGCCACCGACTACAGTTTCCATGTGGCCATCACCTGGTGGGACGAAACCGTCAAAAAGGCTATGGAAACCCTGGCCCGTGACCACGGCGTCAACAGCTTCAAGCACTTTATGGCCTACAAAGGGGCGATAATGGCCGACGACGAAATTCTGGTAAACAGTTTCAACAATGCCCGTGAACTGGGGGCGATCTGTACCGTCCATGCGGAAAATGGTGAACTGGTTTTCCATCTGCAGCAGGAGATGCTCAAACGCGGGATCACCGGCCCGGAAGGCCACCCCCTGTCCCGCCCACCGGCGGTTGAAGGCGAAGCCGCCGACCGCGCCATCCGCATTGCCCAGGTTCTGGATGTGCCGCTTTATCTGGTTCACACGTCGTGTGAAGATGCGGTCAAGGCGGTCACCCGGGCCCGCCATGAAGGCCAGCGGGTCTATGCGGAAGCCCTGGCCGGTCATCTGCTGATCGACGACAGTGTCTACCGCAATCCGGATTTTGATTTTGCCGCAGCCCACGTCATGAGCCCGCCGTTCCGCCCCAAAAAGCATCAGGATATTTTATGGAAAGCCATTCAGGCCGGCATGATCCAGACCACGGCAACCGACCACTGCTGTTTCTGCGCGCCGCAGAAGGCCGCCGGTCGTGATGACTTCACCCTGATTCCCAACGGCACCGGCGGAGTTGAGGATCGGATGGGTGTGCTCTGGCACCACGGGGTTAACGGCGGTCGCCTGACGATCAATGAGTTTGTTGCCATCACCTCGGCCAATGCCGCGAAAATCTTCAATATCTATCCGCGCAAGGGCATGATCGGCGTTGGTTCCGATGCCGATATCGTTGTCTGGGACCCGGAAAAGGAACGGACCATTTCGAAGGAAACCCACCATCAGAATATCGATTTCAATATTTTCGAGGGGATGACGGTGAAAGGCGCCAATACGGTTACCCTCAGTCAGGGCAATATCGTCTACCAGGATGGCGAGGTGCGCACGGTGCGTGGTGCGGGGCGCTACGTCGACCGGCCGACCTTTGCGCCTTATTACTCACCGCTGCAGACACAACGTGAAAACAACAGGCCGACGGCTGTTAAGCGCGGCTAGCCGGACACAATTACCCGTACCGAAGCCCGGCCTTCGGTACGGGTGTTATCCGTGCGGCCCTGTGCCGGATGTTTTTTGTGCGGTCGCCACATAAAAAAAATTGTGCACTGCAACATTGTTGTGATAGCTTTTGACGATCATGTCGTCAGAAGATTTATCCATACTCGTTATCGACCAGGATCAGTTACGCGCCTCGATCCTGGAGGACGGATTCCGGGAAGCCGGTTACCAGCGGGTCAGCGTGCTCAAAGACATCGACATGATCATGAAGCGGATCGTCGAGATAGACCCGGATGTCATCTTTATTGATCTGGAGAACCCGAACCGGGATGTGCTTGAGCATATGTTCCAGGTTTCACGGACCGTGCAGCGGCCTGTTGCCATGTTTGTCGATCAGTCGGACACGGCAATGATCGAGGCGGCGATTGATGCCGGTGTCAGCACCTATATCGTCGACGGGCTCAAGAAGGAACGGATCAAGTCGATTTTGGACACCACCATCAGTCGCTTCAATGCCGTCAACAGGCTGCGCGAGGAACTTGAACAGACCAAAAACGAGTTGGCCGAGCGCAAGCTCATCGACCGCGCCAAGGGGATACTCATGCAGGCCAGAAATTTGTCGGAAGAAGACGCTTATAAGCTGCTGCGCAAAACGGCGATGGACCAGAACCGCAAAGTGGCCCGGGTCGCTGAAAGCCTGGTGCTCACCGCCGGCTTGTTGAAGGACTGATTAAATGCCGGACCAACGCCCTCAAAAACCGCAACAGACACCCATTACCGCCGGATTTATGCCGCTTCTGGACGCCGCCCTGTTGATTGTCGCGCATGAGAAAGGCTTCTGCGAAAGCCGGGGCATTGCCCTCAAACTGGTCCGCGAAACCTCCTGGGCGACCCTGCGCGACCGGATGACCGTCGGGCATTTTGACGTCGCCCATATGCTGGCGCCGATGCCCATTGCCGCCGCGCTCGGAAGCGGTCCCATGTATGCGCCGATGATTGTGCCCATGGCCTTGGGCCTGGGCGGTAACGCGGTGACGGTGTCCAACGCGCTGTTCCACGAAATGTGTGACTACGGCGCGGTCGACAGCGGCGATGCCAAATTGAATGGGTTGGCGCTTGCAAAGGCGCTTGCCGGGCGCGCGGCAGCGGGGCGGAAAAAATCGACGATCGGCATCGTTCACCGCTTCTCAAGCCATAACTTCGAGCTGCGCTACTGGCTGCAGGCCAGCGGGATTGTCCCTGATCGCGACATCGATTTGACGGTGGTGCCGCCGCCGTTCATGGCCGATGCCCTGGCGGCCGGCCATATTGACGGATTTTGCGTTGGTGAACCGTGGAATTCCGTCGCCGTCGAGCGCGGCGTCGGCAATATCGTCACCACCAAATCGTCCATCTGGCGGTCCAGCCCCGACAAGGTTCTGGCGGTAGGCCAGCAATGGGCGGAGCAAAACAGGCAGGCCCTGGCGGCGCTGATGCAGGCGCTTGTGGAAGCGGCGATCTGGTGCGGAAACGGAGCGAACATCGAGCAACTGGCGAGCATCCTGTCGGCACCCGGTTATCTGGATCAGCCGGCTGCGATCCTGCGCCGGGGTCTAAGCGGTGAAATGCCGTTCCGCCGCGGGGGGCCGATCCAGAAAGTTCCCGATTTCCTGATCTATGACGGCCGCGCCGCCACCTTCCCCTGGGTCAGCCATGCCCTGTGGTATTATACCCAGATGGTGCGCTGGAAATTATTTACCCATAGTAACAAAGCGATAGCTGCCGCGCGGCAATGTTATCGTCCGGATATTTACCGGGCCGCACTGGCCGGCAGCGGCATCGCAATTCCCAGTGTCAGTATGAAAGTAGAAGGGGCTCTGTCGGAACCGACCATCGTTTCCGATGGCGAATTCCGATTGACTTTGGGGCCGGACGGGTTTTTTGACGGGCAGAAATTTGATCCGGATTTGATTGAAGACTACATTTTTGCGCACAAATAGACGGCATTTTTGCAAACAATGCCTATTTTTTATACAGCTCGTAAAAATTGTATAAAAAATGCCCATTTCGCTATTGCACAATAGAAATAAATTGATAATGTTGCATGGCAGCAGATCAAAGATGATCTGCATTTAAATCAAACAGCGATCCACCGACGGATCAACAGCAAAGCCGCTGATGTCATATCTTCCAGCCAGGATGGATAGGGCCTCACGCGGTTTTTTTATTGGAAATTGTTCATTCCTGCCCAGGCCAACATAAAAAGAGGTGGTTAAAAATGAAATACATTAACTTAGATCGTCTATCCGGATTGGGGACCCTGGTTCGCCACAGCCTCTGTCTGTCGTCTCTCTGCCTGCTGGTTTTTACCAGTGAGGTATCAGCGGAAATGCTGGATGTGGAAAAGGACGAACTGAAGTTCGGCTTCATCAAGCTGACCGATATGGCACCATTGGCGATTGCCAAGGAAAAGGGCTATTTTGAGGATGAAGGGCTTTATGTGACCCTTGAGCCGCAGGCAAACTGGAAGGTGCTGCTGGATCGGGTCATCACCGGCGAGCTGGATGGCGCCCATATGCTGGCCGGGCAACCGCTGGCAGCGACCATCGGCTTTGGCACCAAAGCCCATATCATTACGCCGTTTTCCATGGATCTGAACGGTAACGGGATTACCGTTTCCAATGAAGTCTGGGCGCTGATGAAGCCCTATCTGCCAAAACAGGCGGATGGCAGGCCGGTGCATCCGATCAGGGCTGAATATCTTAAAAAAGTGGTCGACCAGTTCAAGGCCGAGGGCAAGCCGTTCAAGATGGGAATGGTGTTTCCGGTTTCCACCCATAACTACGAGCTGCGCTACTGGCTGGCCTCGGGCGGCATTCATCCGGGCTATTATTCAAAAACCGATATTTCCGGCCAGATCAAAGCCGACGCCCTGCTGTCGGTGACCCCGCCGCCGCAAATGCCATCGACCCTGGAAGCCGGCACCATCAACGGCTACTGCGTTGGCGAGCCGTGGAATCAGCAGGCCGTATTCAAGGGCATCGGGGTTCCGGTCATCACCGATTACGAAATCTGGAAGGATAACCCGGAAAAGGTTTTCGGCATTACCAGGGAATTTTCCGAAAAATACCCGAAGACCACGCTCGCCTTCACCAAGGCGCTTATCCGGGCCGCCAAATGGCTGGATGAAAACAACAACGCCAATCGCATGGAAGCGGTTAAAATCCTCGCCAAGTCCGAGTATGTGGGTGCCGACGCGGAAGTGATCGCCAACTCCATGACCGGGACCTTCGAATATGAAAAAGGCGATAAGCGCGATGTTCCGGACTTTAACGTGTTCTATCGCTATTTCGCCACCTATCCCTATTACTCGGATGCGGTCTGGTATCTGTCACAGATGCGCCGCTGGGGCCAGATTACCGAGGGCAAGCCGGATTCCTGGTATGCGGATATCGCCAAAACCGTTTATCGGCCGGATATCTATTTGAACGCCGCCAAGCTGGTGGTTGCCGATGGTCATGCGCCGGCCGCGGATTTTCCCTGGGACAGCAGCGGATACCGCGACCCGCAATCGGCGTTCATTGACGGATTTACCTTCGATGGCCACAAGCCCAATGCCTATCTCCAGCAATTTCCGATCGGCCTGAAAGGTGCCGATCAGGTCAACGGTGCCGAGGTCGTCAGCAACTGAGCGTGTCGGCGGCGCGTCACCCCGCCGGGCCGGGCCGCCGGTTGTTGAAATTGTAATTTGAAATAAGAAAGACGGATAATTCCATGAGTGCCATTGATAGCATCGCCAGCTCGAGCTTTGACGAGGAAGCCCGGACAAAACGCAAGGAACGGATTTTCACTGCCATCGCCAAAGCCGAAGGTTATCTGATGGTCGCCGGACTTGGCTGGCTGGTGCCGCTGATGAAAATCGCCGCCGGTGACAGCCCACGCCAGCAGTTGGGTGAAGTCTGGCAATTGCTCTGTGTGCCCCTGGCCGGGTTGCTTCTGTTTTTGAGCCTGTGGTCCTTTTTTGCCCCGAAAGTCGAGACCTCATTAGGTGCAATCCCGGGTCCCCAGGCGGTCTGGGCACAGGCTGTCAATCTCTATGACGATCACCTGGCCGAACGGGCCAAGGAAGAGGCATTTTTTGCACGCCAGCAAGTGCGCAATGACAAGCTGGTTGCCGCCGGCAAGGCCGACCGCGTCAAATGGCGCAGCTACACGGGGAAACCGACCTATCTGGACCAGATATTCACCAGTCTTTATACGGTCGCCCTGGGCTTTGTTATCGCCACCCTGATCGCGGTTCCGCTGGGGATCGCGTCCGGGTTGTCGCGCAGCATCAATGGTGCCATCAATCCGCTCATTCAAATCTTCAAGCCGGTATCGCCGCTCGCCTGGTTACCCATTGTCACCATGCTTGTCTCCGCGCTTTACGTGGATACCTCTGATGCGATGCCGAAGTCCCTGGTCATTTCGGCGGTCACGGTAACGCTGTGTTCGTTGTGGCCGACTTTGATCAATACCGCCGTTGGTGTGGCTTCCATCGACAAGGATCTGATGAATGTCGGGCGGGTCCTGCAGCTGCCGACCTGGAAGACGGTGACAAAACTGGTGCTGCCGTCGGCCCTGCCGCTGATCTTCACCGGCCTGCGCCTGTCGTTGGGGGTTGGCTGGATGGTTCTGATCGCCGCCGAAATGCTGGCCCAGAACCCGGGCCTCGGAAAATTTGTCTGGGACGAATTTCAGAACGGCTCCTCGTCATCGCTGGCGCGGATCATGGTCGCGGTCCTGACCATCGGGATTATCGGATTCATGCTGGACCGGGTGATGTACGCCCTGCAAGCCGCCTTCACCTTCTCCACCAACCGCTAAACCGGACGGCAAAAGGAAAGTATGGAAAATGTCCTATCTTGAAATCACCGATGTCTGCAAGTCCTACGGGTTCGGGCGTGACCGACTGGACGTTCTGAAAGACATTAACCTGTCCGTGGCGGACGGCGAGTTTGTCGCCATCGTCGGCTTTTCCGGGTCCGGGAAAACCACGCTGATCTCGATCCTTGCCGGCCTGATCAGGCCCGACAGCGGTCGGGTTCAACTGAACGGACAGGAGATCGAGGGGCCAGGCCCGGACCGGGGGCTGGTCTTTCAGTCCTATTCGCTGCTGCCCTGGATGAGCGTTTATGGAAATATCAAACTGGCGGTGGATGAAGTCTTCAGGGCGGATTCGCAAACCGAGCGGGCGGCGCGGATCGACAAGTATATCGACATGGTCGGGCTCACCCATGCCCGGGACCGTAAACCGGCCGAACTGTCAGGCGGCATGCGCCAGCGTGTCGCCGTTGCCCGCGCGCTTGCCATGAGCCCGCAAATCCTGCTTCTGGATGAGCCGCTTTCCGCCCTTGATGCACTGACACGGGCCAAACTGCAGGACGAGATCGAGCAGATCTGGGCGCGGGAAAAGAAGACCGTGATTTTGATTACCAACGATGTCGACGAAGTGATCCTGCTGGCGGACCGGATTATTCCCCTCAATCCGGGGCCGGGTGCGACCTTTGGCCCGGCCTTTGCGGTTGACCTGTCACGGCCCCGCGACCGCACCGCCATGAACGATGATGAGGCGTTCAAATCCCTGCGCGCCAGCGTTACGCAATATCTGATGGATGTGGGTATGGACCGCCAGACCGGGGCTGAAAATGTTGTCGCCCTGCCCGACGTGCTGCCGATTACCCGCCTTGACGAGGCGCCCGTCGACCGGGACCTGCCGGAAGCCTATCTGAAGCAGGCGCAGTCCCCCTTCACCGACCGCTATGTTGAATTTTTCAAGGTTTGCAAGATCTACCCGACCCCGAACGGCCCTTTGACGGTGGTCGACGGCTTTGATCTGACCATCAGGAAAGGCGAGTTCATTTCCCTGATCGGTCATTCCGGCTGCGGTAAATCAACGGTTTTATCCATGGTTGCCGGGCTTACCGACATTTCCGATGGCGGCATAGTGCTGTCCAATTCGGAAATCACGAAGGCCGGCCCTGACCGGGCTGTGGTTTTTCAGGCGCCGTCGCTGATGCCCTGGCTGTCGGCGCGCGACAATGTGGCGCTTGGCGTCGACAAGGTTTATCCGCATGCGCTCAAATCAGAGCGCACGGATATTGTTGAATATTATCTCAACCGGGTTGGCCTCGGCGACTCCATGGACCGGATGGCCGATGCCATGTCCAATGGCATGAAACAGCGGGTCGGTATCGCCCGGGCCTTCGCCCTGTCGCCGAAGCTGTTATTGTTGGATGAACCCTTCGGCATGCTCGACAGCCTGACCCGGTGGGAACTGCAGGAAGTGCTGATGGATGTGTGGAGCCGCACCCAGGTCACGGCCATCTGTGTCACCCACGACGTCGATGAAGCCATCCTGCTGGCCGACAAGGTGGTGATGATGACCAACGGTCCGCATGCGAAAATCGGCAATGTTATGGAAATCGACTTGCCGCGACCACGCACCCGCAAGGCCCTGCTGGGGCATGCGGACTATTACAAATACCGGCATGAGCTGTTGAATTTTCTCGAGGAATATGAGGGAGGCCGGTCGCCGAAAGCGGCGGCGGCATCGGATACTGAACCTAGTACAGAGGAGGCGGCATGATGCGCAAGAAACTGGTCATCATTGGCAACGGCATGGCACCGGGCCGGGTTCTCGAAACCTTGCTCGAAAAACAGCCTGATGCCTACGATATTACGGTTTTCAATGCGGAAAGCCGGGTCAACTACAACCGCATCATGTTGTCGCCGGTGCTGTCGGGGGAAAAGGCCTTTGCCGATATCATCATTCATGATGAGGCCTGGTACGAAAGCCACGGTATTCAGTTGCACAGAGGAGCGCCGGTCACCCAGATTGACCGTGAGCGGAAATCGGTGACCGCGCAATCAGGTGTGGTTACCCTGTACGATCACCTGATCATTGCCACCGGTTCAAACCCGGTGGTGATTCCGCTGCCGGGCCACGATCTTCCCGGCGTGCTGACCTATCGGGATCTTGATGATGTGGATGCCATGCTGGCCGCCGCCAGAACCAAAAAGAACGCGGTGGTGATCGGCGGCGGGCTGCTGGGGCTGGAAGCTGCGGCCGGATTGCAGGCCCAGGGTATGAATGTCACCGTTCTGCATCTGATGCCCACCCTGATGGAGCGGCAGCTTGATCCGGCGGCGGGTTATCTTCTGGAAAAATCAATGATGGAAAGGGGCATTACCGTCATTACCAAGGCAAATACCCACGCGATTACCGGCGATGGCCGGGTTGAGGCTGTTGAACTGGATGACGGCACCGAGATCGCCGCCGATATCGTGGTCATGGCCGTTGGCATTCGCCCCAATATCAAGCTGGCGCAGGAATGCGGGCTGGCGGTTAATCGCGGGATCATCGTTGATGACCAGATGTTTACCTCGGATCCGGATATTTCGGCGGTTGGCGAATGTGTCGAGCATCGCGAGCAGTGTTACGGACTGGTTGCGCCGCTTTATGAAATGGCGAAAGTCATCGGCAACCGCCTGGCCCTGGAGCCCGATGCCGATTACCAGGGGTCCGTAACATCAACCAAACTGAAGGTCACCGGTATTGATCTGTTTTCCGCCGGGGATTTTGGCGAAGCGCCTGACCGTGATGAAATTGTCTACCGCGATGCCACACGCGGCATATACAAGCGCCTGATCCTGAAAGACAACCGGATCATCGGTGCGGTTCTCTATGGCGATACCCAGGATGGCGCCTGGTTCTTCCAGTTGCAGAAAGACCGGACGGATATCAGCGAGATTCGCGATACCATGATATTCGGTCCGGCCTACGTGGGGGGCGAACCGCTAAACCCCACGGGGGCCGTTGCAGCCTTACCGCTTGATGCGGAAATTTGCGGCTGCAACGGCATTTGTAAAAGCACCATCGTCAATGCCATCACCGGCAAGGGCCTGACCTCTGTCGATGATGTGCGTTCACATACCAAGGCATCGGCCTCCTGCGGCTCGTGCACCGGCCTTGTTGAGCAGTTGCTGGCACTGACTCTGGGCGACGCCTTCCAGGCCGACGCGGTGCAGCCCCTGTGCGCTTGTACCGACCTGGGACACGACGATGTGCGTCGGCTTATTATTGCCAAGGAGTTGAAGACGATCCCGCAGGTCATGCAGGATCTGGAATGGAAAACCTCTTGCGGCTGTGCCAAATGCCGTCCGGCGCTTAACTACTACCTGATTGCCACCTGGCCAGGCATATATAAGGACGACAGTCAGTCGCGTTTCATCAACGAGCGGGTGCATGCCAATATCCAGAAGGATGGCACCTATTCAGTGGTGCCCCGGATGTGGGGCGGCATGACAACGCCCGATGAACTGCGCGCCATCGCCGATGTTGCCGACAAGTTCAGGATTCCCACCGTCAAGGTAACCGGCGGCCAGCGCATTGATTTGCTGGGTGTGAAGAAAGATGACCTGCCGTCCGTGTGGGCCGATCTGAACGCCGCCGGGATGGTTTCGGGCCATGCCTATGCCAAGGGTCTGCGCACCGTGAAAACCTGTGTGGGCACCGACTGGTGCCGCTTTGGCACTCAGGATTCAACCGGCCTGGGGATCAAGATCGAGAAGATGATGTGGGGCGCCTGGACCCCGCACAAGGTCAAGATGGCGGTTTCCGGCTGCCCCAGAAACTGCGCCGAAGCGACCTGCAAGGACTTCGGTGTAATCTGTGTGGACAGTGGCTACGAGCTGCATTTTGCCGGCGCTGCCGGCATGCATATCAAGGGGACCGAAGTGTTATGCACGGTGGCCAGCGAAGACGAAGCGCTGGAGTATTGCGGCGCCACCGTCCAGCTCTACCGCGAACAGGGGCGCTATCTGGAACGCATATACAAGTGGGCGGACCGGGTCGGTGTCGATACCGTGCGTGACCAGATCGTCAATGACCCAGCGCGTCGCAATCTTCTGTTCCGGCGGTTTCTTTATTCGCAACAATTTGCCCAGGTCGATCCCTGGGCCGAACGGGTGGCCGGCAAGGACTGGCGCGAATTTACCCCGATGGCCAACTTTTCAATGCTGGAGGCTGCACAATGAACACGCAAACGGAAAAATGGATTGTCGTCGGCCACCTCAATGACATTGCCCGGCGCGGGTCGCGGTGTATCAAGGGGCCGCGTTTCAACATTGCCCTGTTCCGCACCGCTGATGATCAGATCTATGCCATCGAAGACAAATGCCCGCACAAGCAGGGCCCGTTAAGTCAGGGGATTGTCCATGATGGCGCGGTTACCTGCCCGCTGCACAACTGGGTGATCAATTTACGCACCGGCCAGGTTGTCGGCGAAGATGAAGGCCAGGTCCGCACCTTGCCGGTCAAACTGGAGAACGGCCTGATCCTGCTCAATATGGGAATTTCCCTGGTACGGGCGGCCTAGGTCAGACGCATGACAATCCAGCCTGCGTGCAAATCAACCCGGACCACCTGCCCCTACTGCGGGGTCGGCTGCGGCGTGATTGCCGAGGTGGCGGCGGACGGCGCGGTATCCGTGCGCGGCGACGACAGCCATCCAGCCAACTTTGGCCGGCTCTGCTCAAAGGGCAGTGCGCTCGGCGAAACCCTGGGCCTGGAAGGGCGTTTGCTGGAGCCGGAAGTTGACGGGCATCCGGTAAGCTGGGATCAGGCCCTTGATCAGGTCGCCCAAACCTTCAGGCAGACCATTGAACGCGAGGGCCCGGACTCCGTCGCCTTTTATGTGTCCGGGCAGTTTTTGACCGAAGATTATTATGTGGCCAACAAACTGATGAAGGGCTTTATCGGGTCAGCCAATATCGATACCAACTCCCGGCTCTGCATGGCCTCAAGCGTTGCCGGACATGTGCGGGCTTTTGGCAGCGATACCGTTCCCGGTGTTTATGAAGATCTCGAGCTGGCTGATCTGATTGTGCTGACCGGCTCCAATCTGGCCTGGTGCCATCCGGTGCTGTATCAGCGTATTGTCGCCGCCAAAACCGAACGCCCGCAGATGCGGGTGGTGGTGATCGACCCGCGCCGCACCGTGACCTGCGATATCGCCGATCTGCACCTGCCGCTCCAGGCCGATACAGATGTTGCCCTGTTTCTCGGCCTGCTCAAATTCCTGCACGATAACGGCGCCACCGACACGGCCTATATGGCCGCCCATACGGAGGGCTTCGCTGCCGCCCTGAAGGAGGCTTCCGGTCTCGATCTGCCAGCCGTGGCCACGCTGACCGGGGTTGACGTGGGCGCGCTCGCGACCTTTTATCAGTGGGTGGCGGAAACAGAAAAGACCGTCACTGTCTACAGCCAGGGTGTCAACCAGTCGACCAGTGGCACCGACAAGGTCAATGCCATCATCAATACCCATCTGGCAACCGGACGCATCGGCCGGCCCGGCGCGGGCCCGTTTTCCGTCACCGGCCAGCCCAACGCCATGGGTGGCCGCGAAGTGGGCGGGCTGGCCAATCAGTTAGCAGCCCATATGCAGATCGAAAATCCGGCCCACAGACAACGGGTGCAGGAATTCTGGCAGGCTCCGGCCATAGCGGACAAAGCCGGGTTGAAGGCCGTTGATCTGTTCAGGGCGATGGCCGATGGCCGGATCAAGGCGGTGTGGATCATGGCCACCAATCCGGTCGACAGCCTGCCCGACGCGGCGATGGTCGAGAAAGCCCTGGAAATCTGTCCGTTTGTTGTGGTTTCCGACATGCTGAAAGACACCGACACGGCGCGGTATGCCGATGTGTTGCTGCCGGCCACCGGCTGGGGCGAAAAAGACGGAACCGTGACCAACTCGGAACGACGGATTTCCAGGCAGCGCGCCTTTCTGAAAGCACCGGCAAAGGCCCGGCCGGACTGGTGGGCGCTGGCCCAGGTGGGGCAGCGCATGGGCTGGCGCAAGGCCTTCGCCTATGCCGATGCGGCCGCCATATTTCGCGAGCATGCGGCCCTGTCGGCAGCTGGAAACGGGGGTGCGCGCGATTTCGATATCGGCGCCCATGCGGCAATATCGGACAAGGCCTATGCGGTGGCCCGGCCGTTTCACTGGCCGGCCCGAAAAGACGGTTCTGACGGTGCAACCGGGGGCCGGCTATTCGGCGACGGCCGCTATTATACCGCCTCGGGGCGGGCAAATATTGTACCGGTTGCCCCCGCCAGAGGGCAGCCCGATAAGGGATTGCTGCTGAATACGGGTCGCATTCGCGACCAATGGCATACCATGACACGGACTGGCAGATCGGCCCGCCTGTCATCCCATCAGCCGGAACCCTTTGTCGAAATCAACAGCCACGATGCGGCCGCCTGTGGCCTTGACGATGGGGATCTGGCGGAAGTCTATAATCAGAAAGGCAGTCTGATTGTTCGCGCTCTGATCTCGAGCCAACAGCGGCCTGGGTCGGTTTTCGTGCCCATGCACTGGACCGACCAGTTTGCCTCAAAGGCCCGGGTAAATACCTTGGCGAGCGCTGATCTTGATCCGGTTTCAGGTCAGCCCGCCCTGAAATCAAGCCGTGTCCGGATAAGGCCGTTTGCGGCCCAGTGGTATGGATTTGCGGCGACCCTGAACAAGCCCCGGTTTGCCGATATTGATTACTGGGCGGTCTCTGTGGCCAGGCAGGGATGGCGGGCGGAACTGGCCGGAAAGGCCGGTTGCGGTGATGGCAGCCTGCTGGCCCGGCGCCTGTTTGGACCGGCGTTCTCGCAAAAACAGATATGTACCTATACCGATGAAAGCAGCGGGATATACAGATATGCAGCGGTTGAGGACAACAAGCTGATCGGTGTTCTGTTTGTTGATCGCAAACCGCTTTGCCTTTCCAGGAACTGGGTGGCCGAACAGATGGGCGGCGATATTTCCGATCTTTCAATTCTGGCGGGCCGCACAAACGCCAACCAGCCGGATCCGGGGCCGGTGGTTTGTGCCTGTTTTGGCGTCGGCGTCAATCAGATCACCCGGGCCATAACCGAGGCCGGCTGTACCGGCACCGCCGAGATTGGCGCCCTTCTGCAGGCCGGCACCAACTGTGGATCGTGCCTTCCGGAAATTCGCGCCCTGCTAAGTCAAAATCAACTGGGGCAGGCCGCCGAATAGGTCTGCGAAATGGTGCCCGGGCGGCCGGTGTCCTGCCTTCGTTCTACGGTGTCATTCCGTCGAAATATCTGTATTCTCCATGCATGATGATATTTCACAATAGCCCACCCCATGCGAAAGAACCGCGCCTGTTCAGAACGGAAGCGACCCGCCCTCTGGCGTTGCTGGCGCAATGTCCGGTCTATGCCCCGACGCCGCTGGATGAACAGGCCGGTCTGGCCAGGGCGATGGCCATAAAAAGTCTGTTCATCAAGGATGAATCGAAACGCATGCGGCTTGGTAGTTTCAAGGCGCTGGGCGGTGCCTTTGCCATTGCCCAGATGATTGCCGATGCGGCCGGTACCACCGATCTGACCAGCGAGCCGTCCAGGACGGCGGCGGCGGCGATGACGGTTATTGCCGCCAGCGCCGGCAACCACGGGCTTTCCGTCGCGGCCGGTGCCCGGGTCTTTGGTGCGCGCGCAGTGATTGTCCTGTCGACCCTGGTGCCGGAAAGTTTCGCTGAGCGCATTCGGGCCCTGGATGCGGAGGTGGTGCGGGTAGACGGGTTTTATGATGACAGTGTGGCCAAGGCCATTTCCCTGGCCACGGACAAGGGCTGGTTGCTGCTGGCCGACGGCTCCTGGGACGGTTACCTGGAGCGCCCGGCGCTGGTCATGGAAGGCTATACGGTGCTGGCCGAGGAATGCCGTGCCGCCTTTGCGGCAAGTGGCCAGTGGCCATCGCATGTGTTTTTGCAGGCCGGGGTTGGCGGCCTGGCGGCGGCGGTCGCCGCGCACGTACGGGAATACTGGGCGGAACAGCCAAAAATTATCGTCGTCGAGCCCGATGCAGCGCCGTGCTTGATGGACAGCGTCAGGGCCGGCCATTTGACCCGCGCCGACGGGCCCATGTCGACCATGGGGCGGCTCGATTGCAAGGATGCGTCGCTGATCGCCTATCAGTCCCTGCGCCAGGATGCGGATACCTTTGTCAGCATTTCCGATGCCGATGCCGCCGCCGCCGTTGACCGCCTGGCCCGCCATGCCATAGCCACCACGCCGAGCGGTGCTGCCGGCTTTGCCGCTTTGGAAAAAATGCAACTGGGTGAGGACAGCCGGTGTCTGGTGATTGTATCGGAAGGACCGGAAGAGGGGTAAGCGATGACCGAGATCAACGAGAGCGCCGGACAACCGGATTGGGCAGCGGACATGATCAGCTGGCGCCATGATTTTCACCAGCACCCGGAACTGGGATTTGAAGAACAGCGGACGGCGGCCCGGATTGCTGAACTGCTCGGCCAGTTCGGCATCGCGGTTCATGAGGGGGTCGGCGGCACCGGTGTTGTCGGGGTCCTGAAATGCGGCAGCGCCCGAGCTGCCATCGGCTTGCGCGCCGATATGGACGCCCTGACCATCAGCGAAGCCAATGACTTTGCCCACAGATCCAGAAATGACGGTAAAATGCATGCCTGCGGCCACGATGGCCATACGGCGATGCTGCTGGGGGCGGCGAAACACCTGGCCCGGAGCCGGGATTTTGACGGCACTGCGGTGTTTATATTCCAGCCCGCCGAGGAACACGGGCGCGGTGCTCTGGCGATGATCGAGGACGGCCTGTTCACCCGGTTTCCGGTGGATGCGGTTTATGGCATTCACAATATGCCGTCCCTGGCGGCTGGCCATTTTGCCGTGCGGTCGGGTCCGATCATGGCCTGCGAGGACAACTTCGAAATTACTGTGCAGGGCAAGGGTGGCCATGCGGCAATGCCGCATCTGACGATCGACCCCATCGTGGTTGCCTCGGAAATCGTTCTGGCCCTGCAGTCCGTTGTTTCGCGCAGCCTCAATCCGGTTGACTGCGGGGTTTTATCGGTCACCGATTTTGCTGTCGATGCGACCCGCAATGCGATCCCTGAAAAAGTTGTCCTGCGGGGCGATACCCGGGCCTTCACACCGGCCATCGGGCAGCAGATCGAGACCGCCATGGAACGGCTGGTCGCGGGGATTTGTGCGGCCCATGGTGCGGCCCACAGCTTCACCTATTCACGGGAATTTGCTGCCACCATCAATTCGGCCCGGGAAGTTGCCATCGCCGCCGATGTGGCCCGTGCGGCTTTTGGTGCGGACAACGTCGATGCGGATTGCCAGCCGATTATGGCGTCTGAAGATTTCGGTTTCATGCTGCAGCACAAAGCTGGCTGCTATCTGCTGCTGGGCAACGGTGGTGACGGCCCTGGTGGTTGCGGCCTGCACAGCCCGCATTATGATTTCAACGATGATATCCTGACGACCGGCGCCACCTTCTGGGTGCGTCTGGTGCAAGCGCAGTTACCCGCCCAGGCGGCGACGGAGGCCCGATGAGAGCCCTGCCGGAACGGGGGTTTCAGCAGGTTGAATTCGAAACCCGCATGAGCCGGTTGCAGGCCCGCATGTTCGATCAGGAAATTGATGCGATCCTGCTGACCACCGAACCCGATGTCCGCTACTTCACGGGTTTTTTCAGCCAGTTCTGGGAAAGCCCGACCCGGCCCTGGTTCGTTGTCCTGCCCGGCCAGGGCAAGCCCATTGCCGTGATCCCGGAAATCGGTGC
>JABMNT010000265.1 GCA_013203595.1 Rhodospirillales bacterium | reverse complement strand
TGCAGGCGGTCGGCCAGCTTAACCAGCAGGACACGAATGTCCTGCGACATGGCGAGCACCAGTTTACGAAAATTTTCCGCTTGTTTGGTTTGATCCGACTGAAATTCGATGCGGGTCAGTTTGGTGACGCCTTCGACCAGGCGGGCAACTTCTTCGCCGCATACCCGTTCGATGTCAGCAGCCGTGGTTTCCGTATCTTCAATGGTATCGTGCAGCAGCGCCGTCATAATGGTCGCCGAATCAACCTTGTACTCGGTCAATATACCGGCGACCTCGATCGGGTGCGAAAAATAGGGATCTCCGGACGCACGCTTTTGTGACCCGTGGGCTTTCATGGCGAAAACATAGGCCCGGTTAAGGCCGTCTTCGTTGGCACTCGGGTCATAGGCCTTGACGGTTTCAACGAGTTCAAACTGGCGCGTCATTTCTTCTCCTTCGGACAGATTCTACAGAGCCTTGAGGAGGTTTCAACCAGCAAAAACAAATACGGCGCAGAAGATGTCTTCATCTGCGCCGTCTGCTGTTGAATTCTGAGGTGTTTAATCAGTCTTTGTCGTCATCCGTCACGTCAACATCGCCAAACGCATCCGGGGCCAAAGTGCCTTCCAGTTCCGGTGCGCTGTCAATAACCATGACAGCAGCGCTGTCGCCACCGGCGTCAACATAATGATCCTGCTGGATCGCCAGAAGATCCATTTCGTCCTCTTCCGGCTCGTCCATCTCAACGTAGGACTGAAGGTTTTTGATGACGGCTTCTTCAAGTTCCGCCAGGTCGATTGTTTCGTCAGCAATTTCGCGCAGAGCGACAACCGGATTCTTGTCGTTATCACGGTCGACGGTGATGGCCGAACCGGCGGACACGTCACGCGCCCGCTGTGATGCCATCATCACCAGCTCAAAACGGTTTGGTACTTTCGTAACGCAATCTTCAATGGTGACGCGGGCCATCGGCTAACTCCAACACATAAGGGAAATTTGACGTGTATATATGGGGCAATATCCGAAAACGCAAGGCTTTAAGGGCGCATACGACCTATTCCCCGGCCTGGCCCGGCCATTCGGTGCCAAACAGGCCATGGGCATCGGCCATGGGCCGGGTCTGCTGGTCTTCAGGCAGGGCGGCGCGGAGATCACAGATCGCTTTTCCGGAGACCGGATCGACCCAGTCCGGGGCAATGTCGGCCAGGGGAAGGATCACGAATGCCCGCCCATACATACGCGGGTGGGGCACCGAAAGCGCGCTCGGATCGCTGCCGGCAAGGACCAGGTCGTTATAGGCCAACAGATCCATATCCAGGATGCGCGGCGCGTTCTGGACTGAGCGCAGGCGTCCGAACCGGGTTTCCAGATCAAGCAGCAACGCGACCAGCTGCTGTGCCGTCAAGGTGGTTTCAATGCGGCAAACCCCGTTGACGTACCAGGGCTGGTCAGATACCGGAACGGGCGCGCTTTCATACCACGGTGAGTGCTGCCTTATAACCGGCCCTTGCCCCTGCAAAGCTTCAAGGGCTGCCCCCAATGCGGCTCTCGGCGGGCCGTAGGTCTCGGTCGGCAGGTTGGCGCCCAGCCCGATAAAGATCATAAAATCGTCCTTTCCCTCTTGTCTCTTTTTCGCAACGGCCTATGTCTAAATAGGCACAATGTTTTTTTCACATTGGGTTATTAAAAGCGGCTAAAACCAATAATCGGTTTTGTATAAAGCCCTTGAATTCCAAAACTATTTTAAGTGCTAGGAATTATCATTATGACCTTTTATCCCAACGAGCGCTCGGCGCTTTTTATTGATGGATCAAACCTGTATGCGGCGGCACGGGCCCTGGGTTTTGATATCGACTACAAGCAATTGCTGAATTATTTCAAGAACGACAGTCGCCTGGTGCGCGCCTTTTACTACACCGCGCTGCTCGAAGACCAGGAGTATTCACCCATTCGCCCGCTGGTCGACTGGCTCGATTACAATGGGTACACAATGGTCACAAAGCCGGCCAAGGAGTTTACCGACCCTAACGGCCGCCGCAAAATAAAAGGCAATATGGATATTGAACTGGCCGTCGACCTGATGGAAATGGCGGAAAACATAGATCATGCGGTTCTGTTTTCCGGTGACGGCGATTTTCGCAAGGTCGTGGAAGCCGTTCAGCGGCGGGGAATTCACGTGACTGTGGTCAGTACCGTGCATTCCAATCCCCCCATGATCGCCGATGAACTGCGTCGCCAGGCCGACGATTTTATTGATTTGAAGTTGATCCGGTCAAAAATCGAACGTCAGGCGGCGAACAAGGACCCGGACCCGGACCCGCATCCCGAGATACCCGACGATTATGACCCCGGTGCTTTCGACGATGATTTTGACGGCTCGGAAATTAAAATTGCTTGAGCCTGCCGCCGACTGTGGCCTTTGTCCCCGTCTGGTTGAATTTCGAGAAACCAACCGCCGTCTTTACCCGACTTTTGAAAATGCCCCGGTCCCCTCCTTCGGTGGCCGTGATGCCGAACTCCTGATCGTCGGGCTGGCACCCGGATTAAAAGGCGCCAACCAGACGGGGCGCCCCTTCACCGGCGACTATGCCGGCGATCTGCTGTATCCGACGCTGATAAAATTTGGCTTCGCCAAAGGCCGGTTCGGTGCGACCCGGGATGATGGCCTGGTTCTGCATAACTGCCGGATAACCAACGCGGTCCGCTGTGTGCCGCCCGCGAACAAGCCAACGGGACCGGAAGCGGCCACCTGTCGCCCGTTTTTGGTCAGCGAAATCGAATCGATGCCCCATTTAAAGGTTTTGCTGGCGCTCGGCGGTCTCGCCCATAACGCGATCCTGACCACATTCAATGCCCGCAAGACCGATTTCAAATTCCGGCACGAAGCCCGGCATACCCTGCCCAACGGCCTGATTTTGGCCGACAGTTATCACTGCTCGCGATACAACACCAATACGGGTCGCCTGACGACCCCGATGTTCGAGCAGGTATTCACCAACCTGCAGCCCCTGTTTGCGCGGAAATAATGCGTCTTAGGGTCGACAGATTAAGGTGTTTTCAGATAGTCTTAAGGGTGACGCAACGAGGGAGCGAGTAAGGATGACGGCCGAGATCGTCAATTTGAACAAATTCAGGAAACGGCTTAACCGTGATACCAAAGATCGTCAGGCGCAGATCAACCGTCTCAAGTTTGGCCAGACCAAGGCCGAAAAGCGCCGCCAGGAATACGAGGCCCAACGAGACGCCAAGATTTTATCGGGAAAACAGCTGGAAGACGATCCGCCGGAAGGTGCCTGACATCGGTCAGTGATCGTGATCCTTGTCATCGGGATCCAGCATCCGGTGCATATGGACAATCACGTATTTGGTCGACGCCTCATCGACGTGGGCCTGGCTGGCACCGCGCCAGGCCGCCAGCGCGGATGCATAGTTGGGAAATATGCCGATAATATCCAGCCCGTCGGTGTCGACGAAATCGGTGCCCTGCGGGTCGGCCACTTCACCACCGAAAACCAGATGCAATAAGGGTTTGTCCATTTAAAATCTCTCTTATCCAAAATCAGATCCCGTGCTTTTCGGGAACAGGAACTGCGCCACGCGACCAGCCGCAGGGGGGCCGCCCCTTCATATACATACGATTATATCCGAACAAGCCGAAAGGCGCCCGCCATAAATAGGTGACGCCTGCAAAGCTGTGCGGCGGCATGGAGGCGAGCAAAAGAACAGATTATGGATCGGAACAACCCAAAGCGCGGAGCAATCGGCTGGCACTGGCCACAAGGCAAACCAGCAATATCTCAGTCGATGTCCTTGCCCCGGAGCAGGCGCGATTTCTGGCGGTTCCAGTCCTGTTTCTTGACCGCCTCGCGTTTGTCCTGGCGGCGTTTGCCCTCACCCAGGGCCAGTTGCACCTTGGCGATGCCGCGGTCGTTGAAATAGACCGACAGCGGCACCAGGCTCATGCCCTTGCGCTGCACGGCGTCCAGCATTTTGTCCAGTTCACGCCGATGCAGCAGCAGTTTGCGGGGCGCGCGCGGGTCGTGGTTGAAGGCGCCACCGGAATATTCCGGAATATGGGCGTTCTGCAGGTACAATGCGCCGTCTTTTTCGCCGGCAAAGCTTTCCCCGATACTGGCCCGTCCACCGCGCAGGGATTTGACTTCGGTGCCTTTCAGCATGATTCCGGCTTCCAGGGTTTCGACGATATGGTAATCGTAGCGGGCCCGCCTGTTCTGGGCGACGCTGTTACCGGAGTTTTTCTTTTTTTTGTTTTTGCCTGCCACGCGATGAAGTCCTTAGTCTTTTGCTAGACTTATATCAAAGATCAGTAATATCAAGCCCATGGCACCGGCCATGCTGGCGGTGCATGCCGTCGGGTCGCGCAACTAACGGCTTGGGCAAAACCGGCATCCCGGACCCGGCCCGCCCGAACAGCCCTGTTTTAAGGCCCCTGCCGTTAGTTGAGCAGGCCCACCTGAACCATAGCGTTACGGACGATGGTCTTGCTGGCTTCGGAAATCTCGACGATGGGCAGGCGCGCTTCGGCCCTGCATTTATCCAGCAGACTGGCCGCATATTTGATCGGCCCCGGGCTGGTTTCACAAAATATCGCATTGTGCAGGGGTGTCAAACGGTCCTGCAATTCCATACAGGTCTGCAGGTCGCCTTCCCGCCAGGCCCGCTGCATATCGGCACACAGGCGTGGGGCAATATTGGCGGTCACGGAAATGCAGCCATGGCCACCGGCGGCCAGAAAAGGCACGGCCGTTCCATCCTCGCCGGACAGGATGCAAAAATCATCACCAATGGCGAGACGGGTATTGATGGGGCGGGCCAGGTCCTGGGTTGAGTCCTTGACGCCGACAATATTCGGCAGCTCGGCCAGCCGGGCCATGGTCTCGACGCTCATGTCGACGATACTGCGGCCGGGAATGTTGTAAATGATGATGGGAATCGCAACCGCATCGTGAATGGCTTTGTAATGGGCATACAATCCGGCCTGGGTCGGCTTGTTGTAATAGGGCGTGACAACAAGCGCCGCATCAGCGCCGGCCGATTTGGCATGTTTTGTCAGCATGATGGCTTCTTCCGTCGAGTTCGAGCCGGCACCGGCGATCACCGGCACACGGCCGTCGGCAACCTCGATGCAGAGCTCTGTCACCCGCATGTGCTCTTCATGACTAAGCGTTGGCGACTCACCGGTTGTGCCACAGGGCACGAGGCCGTCGGAGCCTTCACTGATCTGCCATTCAACGAAGGATTTAAAGCCAGCCTCGTCGACCTTACCATTGGCAAACGGGGTGATTAGCGCGGGCATTGACCCAAAAAACATAGCTGGCTCCTTTTTCTTGTGACATGAAATGCGTTACGGCTGGGGAATATACGCAGACAAGGCCGATGCGGCAAGAAATTCGATGCCCCCCGGCCCTGCCGCCAGATCCCGGCGTCCGGGCTGCCTGATCGCACGCGGTTTATCCGGTGCCGGGGGCGCCATTGTCAGGCGTTTGCGTTGGCGTTCAAACTCACCAATGCATCAGAAAGAAACATAATTGATATGGCAGCTATTGATATTCTCAGTTTAAAATAACCGGACGCGCCTCCGCCGGAACAGGGGGGCAAGCGTGCGTGGGGGCGCCTGATTGCCAACTGACTTTTAAATCCCGTTCGTCAACCGAAACAACATAAACACGTGACTTAATGGTCATCAGTTGTACCATTGTCAGCCAGTAATGTGATGCAGGGTGTTATTGATGTTTGAAATTCTGGCCTGGTTGTTGGTTAAACACTTCATTTGTGATTTTCCATTACAATCGCACCCGTTTCTCCATGCCTACAAGGGGAATTACGGCGGCGCGGGTGGTATTTGTCATGCCCTGATCCAGGGCGCTGGAACCCTGTTGGTATTGGCTTTGATACCGGGCATCGGGATCGAGACGGCACTGACCTATGCGGCGCTGGATACGGTTATTCATTATCATATTGATTGGGCCAAGACATCGCTCAACAGTAAGATGAACTGGGGACCGACAACCAATGACAAGTTCTGGATATTACTCGGTTTTGATCAGTTTCTGCACCATATGACATACGTGCTAATTGCATATCTGGTTATTTCTCCATAATCCGGTACCCGGAAGCATCGGCCTTCTTGTTTCGTTAACCGATTACGAGCTATGCTTGTGGCTATCTGAAAAGTTGGTTGACTGAGGAGGTCACTTGAAACTCTGGTTCAGAACTGCGGTTGCCGCGGTTGTAGCGGGCAGCGTCGGCTGCGGGTTTCATTTCCCGGCTGCGGCCTTTGATCAAGCTGAGCAGCTTTGGTTCACCAATGCGGTCAAGTCGATCAATGCCGGCAACTGGAAGTCGACGGGGCGATTTGCACAAAAAGTGACGACCCCATTGGCCAGGAAATATCTGGCCTGGGCGGTTTTGACCGAAACCAATCCGGTTTCGTCATTTGAATTGATTGATAATTTTCTACTGCAGAACCCGGACTGGCCACTCCGCTACCAAATGTTAAAGCGTGCCGAGCAACTGATAAAGCCGGACATGACGGCGGGTGAAATCGTCGCCTGGTTCGGCACACGGCCACCGGTGAGCGCAACCGGACGCGGACGTCTGGCTGGTGCCCTGCTGGCGCTTGGCCAGGATGGCAAGGCCATAGAACTGATCCGGCAGACCTGGGTTGAGGACTCGTTTCCGCTCGCCGAGGAAAAGGATTTCTACAGGAATTTCCGCAAACACCTGACCCGCCAGGACCATATCCGCCGTCTCGATCGTCTGCTCTGGGACGGCAGTCTGAGCGCCGCCAGGCGGATGTTTCCGAAGGTTAGCAAGGAGTGGGTTGCGCTGGCCCAGGCGCGCATCCATTTGCGCGCACGCAGCGGCAACGTCGATCGCCTGATCGCCAAGGTGCCGGCCAGCCTGAAAAACCATCCGGGCCTGGTCTATGAGCGGCTGCGCTGGCGCAGTCGCAATGGCAAGGATGCGGCTTTCGAGATCATTGATGAATTACCGCAGGACCTGATCCGGCCTGATATCTGGTGGCCCGAGCGGGCGACCCTGGCGCGCCGGGCGTTGACGAAGGGGCTGGTCAGTGTGGCCTACAAGGCGACAATTAACCACGGACTTTCCTCCGGCGGTGATTTTGCCGAAGCGGAATGGATGGCGGGCTGGATATCGCTGCGGTTTCTCAAGGATTCACAAACCGCCTTCCTGCACTTTGAAAGGATGTTTAAGGCGGTGAAATATCCCGTCAGCCTGTCGCGCGCTGCCTATTGGGCGGGGCGGGCCAAGGAAGCCAGCGGCGAGCCGGCATTGGCTGAACAGTGGTACAGACAGGCTGCGGCCTATCCGACCGCCTATTACGGGCAATTGGCCTTTGCCAAATTACGCCCCGGAGACAGCCTGCTGCTTACCGATGGCCCGGGCCTGAAAGCCGCCGATGAACAGGCTTTCGAGGGCCATGAACTGGTCCGGGTGGTGCGCATGCTGAACCAGGTTAAACGCTATGATGAAATCCGCCCGTTCATCGTCCATCTGTATGACCTCAACGATGATCCCGCCTGGCGCCTGCGTACGGCCCGTCTTGCGCACCATAACCACCGTCCCGACCTGGCCGTATGGGTGGCCAAAAAATCGAGCCGTGACGGGGTTGAACTGCCTTCTGTCGGTTACCCCGAAATCACGCCGCCGTCCCTGCCCCGAAAACTCAACATGGAGCGTCCCGAACAGCCCTTTGTTCTGGCGCTCATCCGCCAGGAAAGCCAGTTTCGGATCGATGCGAGAAGTCCCGTCGGTGCCCGCGGGCTTATGCAGTTGATGCCAAGGACGGCGCGAAATATATCCAAATCGGCAAGACTGCGTTACTCCAGTCCGCGCCTGACCAGTGACCCCAATTACAACATGACTCTGGGCCAGGTTTATCTCGGGCAACTGCTGAAAAGCCACAACAGATCCTACGTTCTGGCCCTGGCCTCCTATAATGCGGGCCCGTCCCGGACCAACCGCTGGATACGGGAATTTGGTGATTTGCGGGACTCCGACGTCGACGCCATTGACTGGATCGAAATGATCCCCTTTGACGAAACCCGCAACTATGTGCAGCGGGTTCTTGAAAACCTGCAGGTTTACCGGACCCGGCTGGCGGATACGGAAATCGCCTTGACCCTGGAAGCGGATCTTAACAACTAAACCAATCAACCGGATGTGAAGAGCTGTATGTTTGACCCCTGCTGGCGAAGTCCTGATAATGGGCGTTCTGTTTCGCCAATTTTCATCGGAGATCTATGATGCCCGCCCTTACCGATATTGATGCCTGCGTATTTGATGCCTACGGGACGCTCTTTGATGTGGTTGCCGCGGCCAAACATTGCCAGGATGATTTAGGCGACCAGTGGGCGCCGCTGGCGCAAATCTGGCGGGATAAACAGCTGCAATACACCTGGCTGCGCAGTCTGATGGACGAATATATTCCGTTCTGGCAGGTTACCCAGGATGCGCTTGATTATGGCCTGACCACCCTCAAAATTGACGATGCCGCCTTGCGTGAGCGGCTGCTCAATATTTATCTGCAGCTTGATGCCTATCCGGAAGTCGCCAGCATGCTGCAGAAGCTCAAAGGAGCTGGCCTGAAAACCGCAATCCTGTCCAACGGATCGCCTGAAATGCTGGCCTCGGCGGTCACCAACGCCGGCCTCAATGAGGTTCTGGACGGAGTCCTGTCGGTCGATAAATTACGCGTTTTCAAGCCGGATTCCCGGGTTTACCAAATGGCCGTTGATGATCTGGGCGTGGCAAAAAACCGGATTTGTTTCATGTCATCAAACGCCTGGGATGCCTGTGCGGCAGCAAATTTCGGTTTTCGTGTGGTCTGGGTAAATCGGTTTGCCCAGGCCGAGGAACGGATTCCCGGTAAACAGGAGTTCGAGATCAGCAATCTGGCTGAACTGCCGCCGTTATTCGGCCTGTGAGCGTGTCCGGCGCGCCGCTGCCCTCCGCCCCGGGCATTACCGATATCCGTGCAGCGGCCGGGCGTATCCGCGCACAGGCGGTATATACCCCGCTTTTGGAATCACCACATATCAACCGGATGACCGGTGGCCGGGTTCTGGTCAAGGCCGAACCTCTGCAACGAACAGGGTCTTTCAAGTTCCGGGGCGCCTACAACACCCTGAGCCAGTTGACCCCGGTTGAGAAGGCACAGGGTGTTGTCGCCTATTCGTCCGGCAATCACGCCCAGGGTGTTGCCCTGGCGGCAAATCTGCTGGGGATTAAAGCAACGATCCTGATGCCCGCCGATGCGCCCGCCATAAAGATTGCGAACACCCGGTTCTATGGGGCCGAGGTGGTTACGTTTGACCGCTATCGGGAAAGCCGGGAAGAACTCGGTGCCCGTTTATGCGCAGACCAGGGCGCCACTCTGGTCAAACCCTACGATGACCCCCGCATTATTGCTGGCCAGGGCACCGTTGGCCTGGAAATCACACAACAACTGCACGATCTGGCTATCGCGCCCGATGCGGTTGTCGCCCCGTGCGGTGGTGGTGGCTTGATTTCGGGTTTGTCCCTGGCCTTAAAGGCCGAATCGCCCGATCTTGCCATCTACAGCGCGGAGCCGGAAAACTTCGATGATACGGCGCTTTCGTTGACCCGAGGGGAAATCGTCGCGGTTGATCCCGCCGCTAAGTCGATTTGCGATGCCCTGATGGCACCGCAACCCGGTGCATTGACTTTTTCAATCAACAAATTGTTGCTGTCCGGTGGTCTGGTGGTCTGCGACAGCGAGGTCCGCAACGCCATGCGCCAGGCCTTTTATCACCTGAAACTGGTTGTTGAGCCCGGTGGCGCGGTTGCCCTGGCCGCCCTGCTCAGCGGGAAACTGGATATTCAGGGCAAAACAGCCGTCGCTGTCTGTTCAGGCGGTAATGTTGATGCCCCGCTGTTTGCCGAAATTCTGGCCGGTTAAGCGTTGGCGGTCTTTGCCGGTGTCGCATTTGCAACGGCACTCGGTTTGCTGGGCGCGGGCTCAGGTTCCTTTTTCTGAACCATGCGCTTGCAATGGCCTTCCAGAAAGGCGCCGGTTTCAATCGCCAGGTCTTCGTGCAGGATATCGCCGACGACCCGCGCGGTTTTTGCCAGCTGAACGGAACGGGCCTTGATCTGCCCGGTTATGTTGCCGTGAACAATAACATTGTCGGCAACGATTTCACCGGTGATATGCGCCCCTTCACCGATCAGCAGTGTGTGGGTGCGGATGTCCCCGTCAATGGCGCCATCAACCTGAATTTCCCCTTCGCTCTGAAGATCGCCGACAATGCGCAAATCGGCACTTATAAGGCAGGGGGCTGCTGGTTTGGCAGGGCTTGTCGGTGCCTGGACGATCGCACTCGTCGACCCTTTGCTACTCCTTGAAAACATATTGCCCTGCCTTGAAAAAGTTTGCGGGATTTATAGATTTGCCACGGAACATGATTTCATAATGAAGATGTGCTCCCGTGCTCCGCCCGGAATTGCCGAGCAGGCCGATCTTATCACGAAATTTAATCTTCTGGCCTTTTTTTACCGATATTTTATGGAGGTGGCCGTAGCGGGTTTTTATGCCCGCACCGTGATCTATTTCAATCATCCGGCCGTAGTTACCTTTCCATCCGGCAAAAGTCACCTTACCGGCAGCTGGCGAATAAATCGTTGATTTTAAATGACTGGCCAGGTCCAGGCCGTAATGGGCGGACCATTTATTGTTCTTCGGGTCCCGGCGCTTGCCGAAACTGGAGGTGATCCGGTAGGTGTTGAGCGGTGGCGTTAACGGCATTCTTTTCATCACTGCCTGTAAGGCCTCGACCCGATTCAGATAACCATCCAGATTGTCCAGATTTGCCCTTAACTGGGCACCGGGTTCGTCATCCGCGGTCGCCGGAATAAAGGGCCCACCCTGCCCGACAACAGACAGGTTGCTGTCGGCATTGAGCAGCTTCATGGCATCAATGCCGGCAAGGTCGATAATTTTTTCGTGGCTTTCAATGGTCTGGATGGCCCGATTGGCGAGCCGTTCGACCGTTGATTCCTGGTCGTCCTGCAACTGGTTTATCCGATCCTCGAGGGACGCGATTTCCTGACGCCGGCGGTTCTCCAGGGTTTTCAGTTCGCTGCGTACCCGCGCCCCTTCAAACAGCGCCATGTTGCGTTCTTCAAGCACCGACTGCAGGTTATTTTCGACCGAAGACAGATTGTCTTTTAAAGAGAAGTTTCTGGATGCCGTTTCCCGGAGCTGGTTTTCAATTTCCGATAAATTGTCTTTAAGCGTTTCACGGGCAGCCTCGATCATTTCCCTTTCTGACTGGGTTGCAACCAGCTTTCTGGAAACGGAATTCAGGCTCTGGCGCAAAGAAGAGTTCTTTTCAACCAGGCCCACCATCATGGAATGGTTGCTTTCCAGATCCTCGGTGATGCCGGTGAATTTTTTCTGATATTCGGCGACTTCGCCGAGCAGGCTATGGTAGGCAAGGCGGGCATTGGAGATCTGGTTGTTTTTCAGGTTAACGATCTGGGTGTGCTGGGTGAAACTCCAGCTCGCAAAGCCGGTCCAGATCAGGGCACCGATCAGCAGGCAGGTCGAAATCGCCTGAAACGCCGTCGAAACGCGGAAAAACTTTACATGACCTTCCGTGCGTATATGAAATTGCCGCTCCGGAAACCACCGGCGCACACGCCCCCGCAACGTCTTCGGACGCTTCTGATTAATCATCTGTCATCCCTCAATCGCATTCCCCATTCTACCTCATTGCAGATCGCCGGTTACTGTTCACGAACTGTCGTTTCCGATGCTGAAACCTTTTATTGATTTTCTTACACCAGTTTCTTAGACAATGGGCCCAAAAGCACTCTTTATCCGACAATTTCGCGGACATGAAGAACCTAACTTTTAGGTCATTTTCATGCAAGATAATAATCTTAACGAAATATATATAATTGGATTTGGCGGCCCGTAATAGATAGCGATCTGGACTTGAATGCGCTGAGGTTATAGACATCGGTTATGACTGAATTACCTTCTTCACCGCTGACAAATGCCGCAAATCCAAGCCTTTCCCATCCGGGGGTCTTGCTGGCGACATGGTTCGGCAGCGGCTATTTGCCGAAGGCGCCGGGCACCTGGGGCTCCCTTTTCGCCCTGCCCTTTGCCTGGGGGCTGGTTCATTATTTTGGTTCCTGGTCGCTGCTTGCAGCCAGCCTGTTTGTGTTTTGTGTGGGAATCGGCGTGGCCAATGTCTATATGCGGCTTTCCGGCAGCCATGACCCGGGCCCGGTGGTGATTGACGAAGTGGTTGGTCAATGGCTGACGGTGGTATCTGTGCCCACCGAATTGAGTTATTATATTGTCGGCTTCATATTGTTTCGCCTGGCTGATATTTTCAAACCGTGGCCGGCGAACTGGGCCGACCGCAAGATTGCAGGCGGGCTCGGGGTCATGGTTGATGATGTTGTCGCCGCCGTCTATTCCGGCGGCGCGTTGTATGTTTTATATCAAATGGATGTGTTCTAGCTCATGTTTTCTGATGAAATATTACAGTCTGCCGAACGGGTTCTCGCACAATGCCGGCGGGCCGGCCTGAAGATCGCGACGGCGGAGAGCTGTACCGGCGGCTTGATCGCCGCCAGCCTGACGGCAATCGCCGGCTCGTCCGATGTGGTTGACCGGGGCTTTGTCACCTACACAAACGAAGCCAAACAGCAGATGCTGGGGGTCCCGGCCCCCCTGTTTGGCACCGTAGGTGCCGTTAGCGAAGAAGTCGCCCGGGCCATGGCCGAAGGTGCGATCAGAAACTCCGACAGTGATCTCAGCGTTTCGGTCACCGGGGTCGCCGGGCCGGGTGGGGGCTCGGCTGACAAACCGGTTGGTCTGGTGCATATGGCGGTGGCCCGAAAGGGTAAACCGACCCGCCACCAGCGGCATCTGTTTACAGGTGACCGCACCGCCGTGCGTACCGCCACTGTGGTCGCCGGATTATCGCTTATAAACAAAATGTTAGATGATTAACCTCATTTCAGTCGGGAGCCGATAAACATGCAAGTAAGCGCCATAGAAACAATCCGCGTCGATGAATTGCCAAACCTGATCTGGGTTCAGGTTCACACCGATGAAGGGTTGACCGGGCTGGGCGAAAGCTTTTTTGGCGCGGCCGCTGTGGAGGCCCATATCCATGAATTTATCGCGCCTTACCTGCTGGGTAAGGACCCCCTGCAGATCGAGCGCCATTCCCACCGCATGACCGGCTATGCCGGGCGGGGCGGCTCAGGCGTCGAAATGCGCGGCACCTCTGCGGTGGATATCGCACTTTGGGATATCTGGGGCCAGTACGCCGGGCAGCCGATCTACCAGATGCTGGGCGGCGCGTCGCGCGACAGGGTGCGGGTTTACAATACCTGTGCCGGTTATAAATACGTCCGCAAACCGGCCGCCCAGGTGACGGCGAACTATGGCATCAACAGTGGCGCCAGCGAAGGCCCCTACGAAGATCTCGACGGATTTCTCAACAGCGCCGATGAACTGGCGGAAAGTCTGCTGCAGATGGGCATTACCGGCATGAAAATCTGGCCCTTTGATTTTGCCGCCGAGTCCTCGGGTGGCAGCTACATTTCCAACGAAGACCTGAAAACCGCCATTCAGCCGTTCGAGAAAATCCGCCGCGCCGTTGGTGATAAAATGGAAATCATGTGCGAACTGCATTCGTTGTGGAATGTGCCGACCGCCAAACGCATCTGCCATGCGCTCCGGGATTTCGATCTGACCTGGATCGAAGATCCGGTGCGCATGGATCACCAGGGCAATGTCGGCCGTGTGGCTGCGGCTTCCGATACCATGATCGCCGTCGGCGAACTGCTGGGCGGGCGGGCCCAGTTCAGGGACTTGATCGAAAAGGCCGATGTCGGCCTTGTCATCATGGACATCGTCTGGGGCGGCGGCCTGACCGAAGCGCGCAAGGTGGCCGCCTATTGCGATGCCCATGCCCTGCCCTTCACCGGCCATGACTGTACCGGACCGGTGGCGCTCGCCGCTTCCACCCATATGGCCATGCATGCGCCGAACACCTTTATCCAGGAAATGGTCAGGGCCTTTTATTACGGCTGGTACCAGGATCTGGTGAGCGGACTGCCGACGGTCGAGAACGGCTTCATCCAGGCCCCGGACGTGCCCGGGCTGGGCGTCAAACTCAATGCCGAAGTGTTCAAACGCGCCGATGCCATCATTCGCAAATCGACCGGGCAATAACACCACGGCTCGCTGACGACAGGTTATTGGCAGGTATAAATCACCGACAAAGGATGTTGTCATGGCTTTGGAATTACGACCCAATTGCGAATATTGCGACAAGGACCTGCCGCCAGCGGCACTGGACGCCTGTATCTGCAGTTATGAATGCACGTTCTGCCGCCATTGCGTCGACGTGCATCTGGAAAATGTATGCCCCAACTGCGGCGGTGGTTTTACGGCCCGTCCGATCCGCCCGAAAACCGAGTGGCGACCCGGCTTATCGCTGGCCAAGCGCCCGGGATCCAATGACCGGCGGACCCTGTCCTACCCCTTGGAAGACATCCAGGCGCTCAGTCAGAAAATCAAAGGGATTGCGCCAGAGGACCGGTAGTCACATTGCAGTAGCTGGAGTCGGTTACGGTCTGGGTCCGTTTTTACGGGCATTACGGTCGCCAATTTCATGAGGTCATTTCGGCGGGATGTGACCCAAGGGAGACGAATTCGCACTTGTTAACACAGATCGCTTTTGCCAATAGGCAAGGGACGCTCTGAGCCCGGAGCGGATATCATACGATCCCTTCCCCCTTGATGGGGGAAGGCTAGGATGGGGGTGCGCACAAAGGTTGTGCTGGCGCTAGATATCGCTTCTCCCCCCACCTTAATCCTCCCCCACAAGGGGGGAGGAAACTAACTGGTAGTGACCCCTTCTGGCCCCTAACGGTCCCTAAAGGATCACGGTCATGAGGACGGTTCCCGTTTTCCATACCGGACCCTAGCTTTCCTGTTTTCATTTTTCAGGTGACGGCTCTCACTTTATGGGTCAACCGACACCTGAAAGGAAACAAAGGGCGAATCGGCGGACAATAAATCGAAAAAACCGGAATAACCGGGAACGCCGGTGGCTGATTTAGCCCTGTTTCGGAATTTTTTGTGGCTGTCCGGGCGGTTTTCAGGCCCCGGGCTAAGCCGTTGAAACGACTCAATAGTTTCAGGCCCCGATTCAGCTTTGCCTGCCGGCAGCTAAGGGCTTCTAACTCATAGACAAAATTGTTGTTGCGCCCGATTCGGGCCTTTGATAAGAAAAGAGGCGTCAGACAGGCTGGTCCTGGGAAACCTACCTAACGAAGCGGTAAAAACCGCTTCAATCTGACGCCTCCTGGAGCCGGCCAGGCTCCGCATGCGAAAGAGGCTTTTCGTATGGCGCTAACGTTCTCCCGTGATGCACCCTGGGCAGAGATCATCCGCTGGAAACCGTTATCTCGCGTCACACTCCAAATCACACCACACATGCCGCGAACGGCAGGCGCAATGCAATCCAGCCTCACAAGATCCCGCCATTTTGCGGTCTCTCATAAGCAAACACTGAAATGTGCACCGCCGCTTCTTTGCCCAGTCGCTTTGACACAACTGAAACAAGAAACGCCAATCCAAATTCAGCGCCCTATCACACGGGCCAAGGATGCTTTACTATCGCCGTCGCCTTCAACGTTGAATAATGGGGGTAAGTCTAATTATCTGTGGGTAACTTTTAGCTCTATGCACAATTCACCCACATCTTATCCACAGCTTTATCATTTCCCGGTCAGAACCATTTGTCCGGATCCTGCATTTATTAAGTTATTTCAATATGTTGCAAGCGATATCATACGGTTGCATGTCGTGAATACAAAAAAAACCAGGGAAGTGCCAATACCACCGGATCAAGCGCCATCGGCCCGGCTCCGAGAAACGCCCCCACCTCCTGAACAGAGGAAGACATGACCGGCTGTCCGTTGCCAAAACCCCTTAAGCGGCTGCCTTGGCTGGTATTCAATTAACTTCGGTTTTGCACCTGCGAACGTTGACTTCATACAGGCAGAAGTATACCAATTGACAATCAAAAGCGCATACAAATGCGCCTTACGTTTAACGTGGACGAGGTTTGACCCCATGGCAGCGCAAAACCGCCCCCTGTCGCCGCACCTGCAAATCTATAAGATACAAATCACCTCCGTTTTATCCATCACCCATCGCCTGACAGGCATCGCTTTGGCATTTGGTGCCTTTGTTCTGGCCTACTGGCTGATTTCGGCGACCTACGGACCGGAGGTCTTTCAGACCGCCCAGTCCCTGCTCGGTTCGTGGTTTGGTAAACTGGTGCTGCTCGGTCTGACATTTTCCCTGTATTTTCATTTGGGCAACGGCATTCGCCACCTGGGCTGGGATTTCGGTATGGGCTTTGAACTTACCCACGTCCGCATGACCGGGATTGCGGTTGTTCTGTTTGCCGCCGTACTGACCGTTGCAACCTGGTTCGCCGGCTACGCCGTCGCTGGAGGTGTCTGATGGATATGCGATCACATCTCGGCCGCGCCCGCGGTCTGGGCTCAAGCAACGACGGGGTCGGCCATTGGTGGATGCAGCGGCTGACCGGCATTGCCCTGGTCCCGCTGATCATCTGGTTTGTCTATTCGGCCGTTACAATGACTGGTGCCAGCCACGCTGAATTTTCAGCCTGGGTCGGCACGCATGGCAATCCGATACTTCTTATTCTGCTCATCATCGCCATGTTCCACCATGGCCAGTTGGGACTTCAGGTGGTGATCGAAGATTATATCCATAGCGAAGGTCCGAAGTTGGCTTTGATAATTCTCACCAAGTTTGCTGCCATTTTTATTGGTGCATCCAGCATTTTCGCTGTTCTGCGGCTGACCTTCGGGGGCTCTTAAACACATGTCTTCTGCCTATGAAATCATTGATCACAAATATGACGTTGTCGTTGTCGGGGCCGGTGGAGCCGGCCTGCGGGCGACCTTCGGAATGGCCATATCAGGCCTGAAAACAGCCTGCATAACCAAGGTATTCCCGACCCGCTCCCATACCGTCGCCGCCCAGGGCGGAATCAGCGCGGCGCTTGGCAACATGGCGGAAGACCATTGGGAATGGCACATGTACGACACCGTCAAGGGTGCCGACTGGCTGGGCGACCAGGATGCCATCGAATATATGTGCCGCGAGGCGGTACCGGCGGTTATTGAACTGGAACATTATGGGGTTCCGTTCTCGCGTACCGACAACGGCAAGATTTATCAGCGTCCGTTTGGCGGTCATATGCGCAACTTCGGTGAGGCCCCGGTAGAGCGGGCCTGCGCCGCCGCCGACCGCACCGGGCACGCCATTTTGCATACCCTGTATCAGCAGAGCCTGCGCCACGACGCGGAATTTTATGTGGAATATATTGCCCTTGATCTGATCATGGGCGACGACGGCACCTGCGAAGGTGTGGTTGCCTGGAACATGGACGACGGCACCATCCATGTCTTCCGCGGCAATATGATCGTGATGGCGACCGGCGGCTCCGGGCGTTCCTATTTTTCCTGCACTTCGGCCCATACCTGCACCGGCGATGGCAATGCCATGGTGGCGCGCGCCGGTCTGCCCCTGCAGGATCAGGAGTTTGTGCAGTTTCACCCGACCGGGATTTATGGGTCAGGCTGCCTGATCACCGAAGGTGCCCGCGGCGAAGGCGGCTATCTGACAAATTCCGAGGGTGAGCGTTTCATGGAGCGCTACGCGCCAACAGCCAAGGATCTGGCCAGCCGCGACGTGGTCAGCCGCTCAATGACGGTCGAAATTCGCGAAGGCCGCGGCATCGGTGACGAGAATGACCATATTCATCTGCATCTGGAGCACCTGGGTGCCGACACACTGAACAAACGGCTGCCGGGCATTACCGAATCAGCGCGCATATTCTCCGGTGTGGACGCCACCAAGGAACCCATTCCGGTGCTGCCGACGGTGCACAACAACATGCGCGGCATCCCGACCAAATATCGCACGGAAGTCCTGCGCCCG
>JABMNT010000264.1 GCA_013203595.1 Rhodospirillales bacterium | reverse complement strand
GCATAATAAACCGGATGGTCCTTGAAGTACTGTGGCAGATCCTCACCGGCGTCCAGGCGCTCTTTCAGCTTTGCGTGGGCAATGTCACGGGCGACAATCAATGAGCCGTTCAGGGACAGACGGGTTTTTACAGGGTGCGCGGAAAGCGCCGCCAATTGCTCCGCCATCGGCTGGTTGAGGTTGATCTCGACCACATCCTCTTCAAGATGCTCCGTGGTCACTTCCGGCAGGTACTTGGCGGGGTTGGTTTCAAGCTGTTCAAGAAAAACCCCGTCTTTGGTGATCTTGCCCTTGATCTGGCGATCGGCCGAGCAGGACACGCCAATGCCGACGGGACAGGACGCGCCGTGGCGGGGCAGTCGGATGACCCGCACATCATGGCAAAAATATTTGCCGCCGAACTGGGCGCCAATTCCCAGTTGCTGGGTCATCTTCAGAATTCGCTGTTCCCATTCCAGGTCACGATAGGCCTGACCAAATTCATTGCCCTCGGTCTGCAATTCATCCAGATAGTGGCAGCTCGCCAGTTTCACGGTTTTCAGGGTAAACTCGGCCGAAGTGCCGCCAATGACAAAAGACAGATGGTACGGCGGGCAGGCGGCGGTTCCCAGTGTACGGAGTTTTTCATCGACAAATGCGATCAGCCGCTCCTCGTTGAGCAGGGCTTTGGTCTCCTGATACAAAAAAGTCTTGTTGGCCGAGCCGCCACCTTTGGCAATGAACAGAAACTTGTAGGCGTCGCCGTCGTCGGCATAGAGCTCAATCTGTGCCGGCAAATTGTTGCCCGTGTTCTTTTCCGTAAACAGATCAAGCGGGGCGACCTGTGAATAGCGCAGGTTGGTTTCGAGGTAGGTTTTCTCGACCCCTTCCGAAACCGCCGCCTCGTCGCCACCACCGGTCCAGACGTTTTGACCCTTTTTGCCCATAACGATGGCGGTGCCCGTATCCTGGCACATGGGCAAAATCCCGCCGGCGGAAATATTTGCGTTTTTCAGAAGATCAAGGGCAACGAACCGATCATTATCCGAGGCTTCCGGATCCTCGAGAATTTTTGCCAGTTGGCTGAGATGTTTGGGTCTGAGCAGATGGGAGACATCCTTAAACGCTTCAAAGGTCAGCTCAGTGATTGCCCGCGGATCAATTTTCAGTATCTTCTTACCGTCAAATTCCGCTTCTGTAACATAATCACCGGTCAGTTTCCGGTAAGGCGTCGGATCGTCGCCCATGGGAAACATAGTGTGATGCACATAACTGCTCATTTGATACTTCTCTCCGCTTGAGTTCACATGAAATTTTAACGGTGACGCAGACCGCTTACGGGGTTTGCATCATTTCTTTCGAAATGCATCAAGGGCAATGACTTCACCGGATTTGCGCTTGTCGTCATCGCCAGCCTTGCCGGAACCGGCGCTCAGCAGTTCGTCTGCTCCATCCGTTTCATCCAAATCCATTTCGATCTCGTAGTCCAGATCCTCGTCATCCAGGCTGGCCATTTTCAGCTGCAACCCGAAGTTAACGGATGGATCGGCGAAGGAGACAATCGAAGACAGGGGAATGACCATGGATTCCGGTTTGCCGTTAAAACGCAACGTGGTGTAAATCGCGTGCTCGTCAACATCCAGGGCATCATATTGATATTGCAGGACGATGGTCATTTCTTCCGGATGTTCGGCACGCAGGTAATCGGGAATCTTGACCTTATCATCGGAGGTGCGAAAGGTAATATAGAAATGATGATCGCCTGGCAGCCCATTGGCGGAGATATAGGTGAGGGTACGCCGGATGACCATACGCAGGGCATCTTCGATCCAGACATCATACTTTAGCGGGTCGTTATCCTCTTCCATGGTGTATTTTTACCCTGATTCGACTGTGGACTCCAGACTCGATCCTGAAAAAAATAAAAAACACAATTTTGGGAAAGTGGGAGGCTTCTGTTGCCAGGTGCCTCCCGAACCCCGCCTTTAAGTGCTAACCCAAAGGACTTTCAAGTGGTTCATCTGACCGCATTACGCAGCGAGACGAGCCTCAGCATAGTTGTCGTTTGCAACTACTAAGTTTGGTCCGGTAACGGCGGATCCACACCGAGCGAAAACTTAACCTTTACTACGCACGTCGATCCTGTTTCGCCCCCCAAAGCCCGCCTGCGCCGTAAAAACGACGCGGTTGCGGAAAAATGGTGGAGGCGCCGGGTACTGCCCCCGGGTCCGTTACGCTTATTCCGATAAGCGTTTATCGCCATAGCAGGCAGAACCTGCATGTGTAATATGGCGCTATTGGGCTGAAACCGCAATGCAGGGTAAGGGTTTTTGTCCGGTTATTTTAGGGGCGGGCTGAAATCGATGATATCGCGGGCCAGCGCCAGGCCAATGCGTTCAGCAGCTATGGCATTGTAATGGCCATCATAGGAGAATGTATGGGCATCGCGGTCACTGGTTTTCAAGTCATCAAACCGGTTGATGCAATTCAGTTTCAGGCTGTCGCAGAAGGGTTTTCCGATATGCCAGAAAAAATCACGGACCGGAAATACGGTGCCGTTTTTGGAGTAGGAATAGTAATAATAGTCATCGAAAAACACCCGGTTTGGTAAAAACTGAACAAGCACCCGGGCCCCCTGTTTCTCGAGACGATGGCTGAGTGCTTTCAGGGACAGAAAGTTGAATTTGTAAGAATCGGCGGGAACTTTTTTGAAAAAAGAATCCGCCGGCCTGATTTTATAGAACAGTAATTTCGCCCGCGACCAGACAAGCCGAAAACCCGCGGACACGTAATTCATCGAATAAAGGAAGTTTTCGGCAGAATCGACCATGGGCACAAACAGGCCGTATTGCTGATAGAAGTTGTAGCGCCATGTTTCAGGGGCAAGCCGGGTATAGGGCCGTGATCCGACAAAATTCAGGTCTGTGGGTGGTGCCGTGACCAGACCAGGATGCCCCGGTTGGGGTGCCGGGTCTGCGGTGACGATGATGCCGCCATTGGCGGACCGGCCTTCAACCAGTTGCGCGTCTTTCAATCGACTGGTCACCCAGTCAGGCGAAGAATAAAATCCCACCAGGTCGTTCCAGGTCATTGAAATAACAACGATATCGTTGTTCTTAATCCGTTGAAGAACCTGGCGAATCCCTCTCATGACATACTGATCAACCTGAATTCCCGGAACACCCAGATTTGATATTCTGTAGCGTCCCGGCACTTTCTTATTCAACAGGCATTGTGTTTGATTTGCCCAGGTTTCATCATCCGATAGTCCCCAGCCGAAAGTCTGGCTGTCGCCGATCAGATAAATATCCTGGGCGTGTGTGCCGGTTTGATTCAGGCATGGGAGTTTGCGGCTGCCGTTTTCATGTATGGTGAGTTGTTTGTTCCGAAAATCGACAATGTTGTCGATGCTGCTTTCCAATCCAGGCTCCATCGACCAAAAACCGCGCTGGTCATAAACGATGATTCCCGGTTTCGTCGGATAAGGGGAGGGCACATCGTAAAAACTTCGGGCAATCAGTTCAAGAATGACAAGGCTGATAAGGACCGAGCCCGCAATCAGACCCATATTGACAAATGCACGTTTCATTATGGCTCGTTGATATCAGCAACCGGCACAGGGAGAAAGTGTTGAATGGGCGCTGCCCACAAAATTCCGGTAAACCTGTGCAAGGCCATTTGATCTGTCGGCGAGTCGCGGTAACATGATCGGATTCTTATGTGTAAAGTGCGAGTTCACCATGCAGCAATACCTTGATCTTCTGCGCCATGTGCGAACCAACGGAACCCTGCGCGGCGATCGCACGGGTGTTGGTACACAAAGCGTATTTGGCCACCAGATGCGGTTTGATCTGAATGCGGGGTTTCCCGTCCTCACGACAAAAAAACTGCATCTGAAATCGATTATTCACGAACTATTGTGGTTTTTGGCCGGTGACACCAACATCAGGTATTTGAACGATAACGGGGTCAGGATCTGGGATGACTGGGCCGACGAGGCAGGCGAGCTGGGCCCTGTTTATGGCCACCAGTGGCGTTCCTGGCCAACGCCTGAGGGGGGTAAAATCGATCAGATTTCAAATTTGATCAGTCAGATCAAATCCAGCCCCAGTTCGCGCCGCCATATCGTCTGTGCCTGGAATGTTGCCGAGATCGACAAGATGGCCCTGCCGCCCTGCCATTGTCTGTTTCAGTTCTACGTGGCCGATGGCAAATTATCCTGCCTTCTGTATCAACGCAGCGCCGATATCTTTCTGGGCGTTCCCTTCAACATTGCGTCCTACGCCCTGTTAACGATGATGGTTGCCCAGGTCTGCGGACTGCAGCCGGGCGATTTCGTCCATGTTCTCGGGGATGCGCATTTGTATACCAACCATTTTACCCAGGCCGATCTGCAGATGGCACGCGCACCGCTGGCCCTGCCGCGCCTGCGGATTAATCCGGCGGTCACGGATATATTCGGATTTCACTATGATGACTTCGAACTGGTCGGCTATGAGGCCCATCCCCACATAAAAGCCCCGATCGCCGTCTGATGCGGGTTTCGCTGATCGTCGCCATGACCGAAAACCGGATCATTGGCCGGGAGGGGGGGATGCCTTGGCACATTCCCGAGGATCTGAAGTATTTCAAGCGCGTGACCATGGGCGCGCCGATCATCATGGGCCGCAAGACCTTTGATTCCATTGGCCGTGCCCTGCCGGGGCGGGCCAATATCGTGATAACCCGTGATCCTGATTATGCCCCCGCCGGTATCGACGTTGTGCACAGTCTGGAAGCGGCAATCACAAAAGCTTCGGCCCAGGCTGCCGCTGCCGGTAAAGACGAGATTTTCGTCATCGGCGGGGCCCAGATTTATGAGTTGGCCCTGCCCCGTGCGGACCGGCTCTACATGACCGAGATCCATCAGACGCTGGCCGGTGACGCCGCGTTTCCCGCCATCAACGGGGCAGACTGGACAGAATCCGGGCGCGAACGGCATGCACCGGAACAACCTGGCGGACCGGCTTTCAGTTTTGTTGTGCTCGACCGGCAGCGTTAACCGGGTCTGTTCTGACGAATCCCCAGGAACGAGTTCACGGTCAAAACCGCAATAATCACAGCGCCGCCAATAAGCGCACGCGAGGACGGTTGTTCGCCGATGAAAACCCAGACCAGGTAGGTCCCGAGAACCGTCTCCAGCGGCATCAACAGGCTCACTTCTGCCGCGGAAATATGGCGCGGCGCGATAAACAGAAGGGTGAACGCCGCTGTCAGAAATAGACCGAGCAGGGCAAATATCAGCAAGGCGTCGCCGGAGATACTGAACGTGCTCACAAACGGGATCGCCAGCAGTGTCGACAGCAGCGCACTGCCGGCCATCGCCGGGGTCATGTCAATCGTCTGCGCATGGCGGGTAACGACAAAGGTGGCGGACAGGGCGATGGCCGACATTAACGCCCCCAAATTCCCCCACGACGTCGGCCCGTGTACGTCTTTGGCGAAAATAAAGGCAATGGCGGCAATGACGACCGCGATCGCCACCCAGGTCCGTTTGCCGACCGGATCGGCCAGAAAAACCCGTCCCAGCAGGGCGGCAAACAGCGGCGCGGAACTGACGATAACCAGGGTGTTGGCGACGGTGGTCAGTTGCAGGGCCATGACAAACGACAGGTTGCTTATGGCAAAAAGTCCGATCACCAGCAGGCCGGGCCGGCCAAGACGGCGGACCGATTGCAGCGATTGGCGCCGCTCTGTGCAGATCACCAGAAGCAACAGGCCTAAGGACGTGAACAGACCGCGCCAGAAAAGCGTCGCGCCATAGTCAACGTCGGCGAGCCGGATCAGCAGGGTGTCGGGGCTGATGCACAGGACGCCGAGCAGCGCCAGCAGCAGGCCTTTTGCATGGGGAGACATGGGCAAAATCCGTTCAGATTACAATTGGAAACAGTCGACAGCGACCCACCACTCGCGCTCGTAGGGATAGAGGGCACCGAGATAAACCTGGTCGTCGGTTTTTGTATCGGGGCTCGGAATATAACCGGGTGCCGGGCTTATCAGAATTGTCGTCACGCAGATGGCATTGTTCTTGAACAGGGCGAAGACGTCCTTTCCCGACTGGGAGCGGTCAGTGAAGCGTTCCGTTTCCGGCGTTTGCCGCCAGCCGATATGCTCCAGGGAGGCCTGAATAAAGGCATGCATTTCGGCCAGCGAGCGGATCCGTGCGCTTTCCATATGGGCGCCGGAACCAATCGCATGCAGCCGGCACAGGCGGCCTGTTATGCCGTGCACATTGGGAGCGAACTCGTACTCAAACTGGCGGAAGCCGGGCAAGATGGGAACCCCGTCCTCCAGACCGTTCCGCACTTCCGCACATTCGGCCTGTGGCAATGCGCTTACGGATTGGTCAAGGACACCGGCGCGCACATTGTCCCCCATGGCGAAGGTCACAAAAACCCCCACCCACAATGCGAAGTGTGTGAGCCCCCTAATCATCCGTCGCATGGTAGGCGAAAACTCTCAAAGACCCAAGAGGATCAATGTGTTATTCATCGCAAATGTTACCGAACCTACTGAAAGACAATCTTTGGGCCGCTATTGGCGTTGGCATTTAAGCTGATTTCAATCTTTTTCCAGATTTTGTCGGCGATTTCCCGATAGGCCTGGGCATGGGCGCCACCGGCATCGGATACGACAATCGGTGTGCCCTTGTCAGATGTTTCGCGGATCGCGATATGCAGGGGGATTTCACCAAGAAAATCCATGCCCATGCGATCGGCTTCAATGCGCGCACCGCCATGGCCGAAAATTTCGGCCCGGTCGCCGCATTTCGGGCACACATAATAGCTCATATTCTCGATCAGCCCAAATACCGGCACATCGACCTTGCGGAACATATTGAGGCCCTTGCGGGCATCCAGCAGGGCAATATCCTGCGGCGTTGATACGATAATGGATCCGGTCAGGGGGACTTTCTGGGCCATGGTCAGCTGAATGTCGCCGGTCCCCGGCGGCATATCGACAACCAGAACATCCAGTTCACCCCAGTTCACATCGCGCATCATCTGTTCCAGCGCTGACTGGACCATGGGGCCGCGCCAGATCATGGGGGTGTCTTCTTCCACCAAAAATCCCATGGACATGACCTTAATGCCAAAATTTTCCATGGGATCGAGGGTTTTTCCATCGGCTGATGCCGGACGCCCGGTAATTCCCATCATGCGCGGCATCGAAGGGCCGTAGATATCGGCATCCAGCAGGCCCACTTTATGGCCACCGGCGGCCAGACCAAGGGCCAGATTGACCGATGTGGTAG
>JABMNT010000263.1 GCA_013203595.1 Rhodospirillales bacterium | reverse complement strand
TGTCGGTGTTTTTGGTCGATATGCGCGACGCCGTTGGCCACGGACTGACCATCAAGCCCCTGCGCGCCATGCTCAATCATGCAACTACGGAAGTATTTTTTGACGATCTGCGGATACCCGCATCAAGCCTGATCGGCGAGGAGGGCAAGGGCTTTCGCTATATTCTCGACGGCATGAACGCCGAACGCATCCTGATCGCCTCCGAAGCGATCGGCGATGCCCGCTGGTTTATCAAAAAGGCAACGGATTATGCCAAGGAGCGCAAGGTCTTCGACCGGGCGATCGGGCAAAATCAGGGGATCCAGTTTCCCATCGCCAAATCTTATGCGGAAACCGAAGCGGCGGCGCTGATGGTCGATCAGGCCGCGAAAAAATTTGATTCGGGCGAGCCCTGCGGACCGCAGGCCAATATGGCCAAACTGCTGGCATCGGAAGCCTCGTGGGCGGCGGCGGATATGTGCATGCAGACCTTCGGCGGCTTCGGTTTTGCCGAGGAATATGATGTCGAGCGCAAGTTTCGTGAAACCCGGCTGTTCCGCATCGCACCGGTCTCAACCAATCTGGTTCTGTCCTATATTGCCGAACATGTCCTCGATTTGCCGAGGTCCTTCTGATGGCTGTCGATATCGCTCATTTGCGTCAGTGGATCGGCAAATCCGAGCAGGCGGAAGATCTGCTGACGGCGGCGCCACTGGCTGGTTTTGCCGCCATGCTGGACCGCGACGACCCCTATCCGCAGGCGGGCGAGCCACTGCCTGCCTCGGCCCACTGGCTGTATTTTCTGCCCCATGCCCAACAATCGGACATTGGCGCCGATGGCCATCCCAAGCGCGGTGGCTTCCTGCCGCCGGTGGAGCTGCCGCGCCGCATGTGGGCCGGCAGCCGGCTTGAATTTCTGCAGCCCCTGCAGGTGGGTGACGAAATCCGGCGCACATCGACCATCAAAGAGGTCAGCCACAAACAGGGTAAATCCGGTGATCTGGTGTTTTGCGTGGTGCGCCACGAAATCTCCAATGCCGATGGCCTGGCTCTGGTTGACGAGCACGATATTGTCTACCGCGCCGAAGCCGATCCGCAGGCACCGCCAGCCAAGCCCGTGCCGGCACCCACAACGGCCGCATGGACCCGGCGGATCGTGCCCGACCCGGTGCTTTTGTTCCGCTATTCGGCGCTCACCTTCAACGGCCATCGCATTCATTATGACCGCTCTTACGTGACCGACATCGAGGGTTATCCGGGTCTGATCGTTCACGGCCCGCTGATCGCAACCCTGCTGATGGATCTCTGCCGCCGCCAGCAGCCCACCCGCCACCTGCGCCGGTTTTCCTTCCGCGCCGTCAGCCCGCTCTTTGATATCGCGCCGTTTTCAGTCAATGGCATGCCGACAGCCGATGGCCGGGCGGCGCATCTGTGGGCAGCAAAAGAAGACGGATCGCTGGCGATGACGGCAGAAGCGGATTTTGTCTGAGCCGCGCCCTCTATGCGCGGGATCGCCACTTGCCGGGTCTGTCCGGGGCGCGTTGGCCTATCTGAAAGCAACGTTCGGGGGAATACATGAGCGAGACCGATAAAACTTACGCCGGCCCCATGTCGGGTGTGCGGGTGCTGGATGTGGCGACCTTCATCGCCGCACCTTACGCAGCGGCGATCCTTGGCGAGTTCGGGGCCGAGGTCATAAAGATTGAAAACCCCGCGGGCGGTGATCCGTGGCGACGCTATGGCACCCCCACCGCGCTCGCCGACAGCTCCCTGGCCTGGCTGACCGAGGCCCGCAACAAGAAGTCGGTCACGCTCAATCTGCGCACCCCGGCCGGGGCCGAACTGTTCAAAAAGCTGGTCAAATCGGCGGATGTGGTCTGTGAAAACTTTCGCCCCGGCACGCTGGAGAAATGGGGCCTTGGCTGGGACGAGCTGCGGGCCATCAACCCGGGCCTGGTGCTGATGCGGATCTCCGGCTATGGCCAGACCGGCCCCTACAAGGACCGCCCCGGCTTTGCCCGCATTGCCCATGCCTTCGGCGGCCTCACCCATCTGTCCGGTCTGCCCGGCGAAACCCCGGTGACGCCGGGCTCGACCTCGCTGGGGGATTATATGTCCGGCCTGTACGGGGCGATCGGGATTCTGATGGCGCTGCGCCATCGCGACGTTTCCGGGCAGGGGCAAATGGTTGACATGGCGCTCTATGAAAGCGTGTTCCGGGCTCTTGATGAACTGGTGCCGCGCTTTGCCCGGGACGGCTTTGTCCGCCAGCCGGAGGGCACCGGCACCGTCAATGCCTGTCCGCACGGGCATTTTCCGGCCGGTGACGGCAGCTATCTGTCGCTGGCCTGCACCACCGACAAGATGTTCCAGCGCCTGACCCGGGCCATGGACCGCCCCGACCTGTGGTCTGATTATGGCGATCAGTCAACACGCCTGGCGGCGCGCGATCTGGTGATCGCCCAGGTCACCGCCTGGACCACATCGATGCCGCGCAAGGCGGTCCTGCATCTCTGTGTCGAACACGAGGTGCCGGCCGGTGCCATCAATTCCATTGCCGATATTTTTGAAGACCCCCATTTCAGGGCCCGCGAAGACATGGTGGCGGTGCCGGTGCCCGGCCTCGGCGATGTCATGGTCCCCGGCGTCTTTCCCAAACTCTCGGCAAGCCCCGGCCATATTGAAAACCTCGGACCCCTGCTCGGCAATGCCAACCAGGCGATCTACGGCGATGAGCTGGGCCTGTCGACGGCGGAAATGGAAGCGCTCCGGGCGGCGGGGGTGATTTAGGCCGCGTTGTTATAACAACGCGTTACTAATTCGGCACCCACAGATTGGATTCGCGCCAGGCGCCCAGTTGCAGCTGGCGGCGTTCTTCGAAGCTGGGTTTGTCGCGGGTGGCCAGTTCCTGCTGATCATAGAGCTTCTGTTCGGCCCGGCGCATGGCGGCGATGTGGCGCGCCTCCAGGCCCTCGACCTGGCGCTCGCGCCAGATGTCCAGTTCCTGCTGGCGTTTCATGGCGGCCTGCAGGACCCGGTCTTTGACCATACCGGCAACGGGGTCGTTGTTGCGCCGCTCGCGGAAGGATTTGTTGAGCTCGCGGATCCGCTGGTGATCGATGTCGCGCGATGCCGCGGACTGGGCGATTTCGTCGCTGGCGCTGGCGATCGCGGTCGTGGTTTCCGGTGCCGTGTCCAGCTGCTGCTCAAGGCCGCGTGTCTTGTTCCACAGGCGCACCAGCTTGGCCCGGTATTTCAGGTTTTTGTCGGGCGTGTTTGAATGATAGGAACCGACGGCCGTCATCCAGTCCTGGCTTTTGGCATAGAGCGATTTCAGAAAGGTGGCGGCATAGCGGGTATTGGTTTTCGGATCGAGCGCATCGGCCAGGCTGGCAAAGGCATCCGGGTGATAGGCGAGATTGATCTGCATGCAGCCGACATCGATATTGGTCACCCCTTCGGTCAGCAGGACCTCGACCTCGAGCAGGGCTTCCTGCTTCGAGTCGAAATGCCGACCACGGCCTTGGGCAGTTACGGTCCAGGGCCAGGCAATAATTTCCCGTTCGCCTTTTTGCCAGCGCCCGGTTTCGGTGAGCGAAACCGCGGTCAGCAGATGCGCCGGGATGTTTTCGCTGCGTTCCAGCCGCGCCGTCTGATCGGTGCATAATTGGGCCGTGTTTTCAAGGGCCTGGCTCGAAAGCGGGGCGGCATTCAGGGGGCTGGCGGCGGCCAGGGCGGCAGTGCCGGCAACGGCCAGGGCGGTTGCGAAGCGACGGAGGGGGGCTGTTTTCTGTTTCATAGCGTTTTGATACGCAAACGCTATGCCAGTTTTTCGAAAGGGAACCGGGGTTCAGGCGGGCGGCGTCCGTTCGCCGTCGCCGAGGGCCCGCTGCATGATCACCGAATCCAGCCAGCGGCCGAACTTGTAGCCGATGGAGCGGATGGTGCCGATCGGCGTGAAGCCCATTTTGTGATGAAAATCGATCGAGCGGGCATTGTTGGAATCACCGATCACCGCCATCATCTGGCGGTATCCCTTGGCCGTGCAGACGGCGATCAGGTCGCTCAGCAGGAGATGTCCGACGCCCATGCGCTGGGCGTGGCGCGAGATGTAAATGGAGTTTTCCACCGTATAGCGATAGGCCGGGCGCGGCCGGTAGGCTGAGACATAGGCATAGCCGAGCACCACGCCGTCCTTGCGGGCGACCCGGTAGGGATAACCGGCGGCCAGAATGGCATCGCGGCGGCGGCTGATCTCGGCCACATCCGGTGGTGTTTCCTCCCAGCTCGACACCCCGTGCAGCACCTCGAAGGCATAGATGTCGCAGATCGCCGCCAGATCATCGTCGCTGACGTCGGAAATTTCCATATCCGAAGCCGCCCCGCTCATTCGGCGGCCCGCACGGACGGCCCCATCAGGGCCTCGAAGTCAATCCCGGTCATGGCGTTGATGAAGCGCCGCATCTGGCGGGTCAGGGTGGCCAGGCCGGGGCCGCGCTCGATCCGCACCTCGTCCATGTAGAGGCTGCGGTTGATCTCGATCTGCAGGGCATGGACGCCGGTGCGCGGTTTGCCGTAATGCTTGGTGGTGTAGCCGCCGGCATAGGGCTTGTTGCGGGCCACGCTGAGCCCGAGATCGCGGCAGATCCGTTCCGCCACATCGGTGATATGGCGGTGGCACGAGCGGCCGTGACAGTCGCCGAGCACGATATCGGCCAGGCCGGGCGCGAACCGGCTGCGCCCGCCATCACCGGTCGACGGCATGGAATGGCAATCAATCACCAGGGCGATGCCGAAGCGGGACAGGGTCTGGTCGCGTAAATCGACCAGGGCCTGGTGATAGGGTACGTAATGGCGCTCGATCCGCTGTCTGATCTCGTCGAACTCGAGCTTGCGGTGATAGATCTCCTCGCCGTTGGCGACCACCCGGGGCACGGTGCCGAGCCCGGCGACGATGCGCGGCGAGACGGTTGTCACATAGGCGGGCAGGGGGCCGGTGAACATGGCCGGGTCCAGTTCAAAGGCGCTGCGGTTGGGGTCCACATAGGCGCGCGGGAAATGGGCCCGCAGAAGCGGCGCGCCAAATTCCGGCGAGGCGGCAAAAATCTCGTCGATGAAGGAATCTTCCGAGCGCCGCAACTGGCGCGGGCTCAGGCGCGATGAGCGCACGAACGGCTCGGAATAGTCCTTGCCGCTGTGCGGCGAGGCAAACACCACGGGAACCGACTGTCTGAACGGTGCCAGCACCTCGACGCCGGAACGGGATTTTGAAGCCGCCATGGGGTTGCTCTTCCTCACCGGCGCACGATTGACCGGTTGCTGGCTATTTATTGCCTGTCTGGCAATCGGCTGCAATAATTAACTGCAATTCCGCCCGGTTGTTTGGCTTGCAATCCACATTCATTGCGATATAAGAAGCGGCGAAACGGGAGCGTAGCTCAGCGGGAGAGCACTGCATTGACATTGCAG
>JABMNT010000262.1 GCA_013203595.1 Rhodospirillales bacterium | reverse complement strand
TTGCTGTCCCGGAAAAAGATGCCGGGCCAACTGTGCAGATGAACCCGTTTGTTTCCCGTTTCCCATCACATTAATCATCGTAAGTGTTTGCAATTAAACAATTATATTATTGGCACGGCATGTGCATAGGTTTAGGCGGAACATGTGAAAGCGTGGAAATAGGGACTTAGGTTATGGAATCAACAAGTTACGTTGCCTTATCGAAACAGACCGGCCTTCGGCGGCAGCTCGATATTGTCGCCAACAATCTGGCCAATATGAGTACATCGGGCTTTAAAGGCGAAAAAATAATGTTCGTTGAACATTTGACGAAGTCCAAAGGCGGGCACCAGCCAATTTCAGAAAAAGTCGCTTATGTGCGCGATATCGCGACACTGAGGGATTTCAGTGAGGGCCCCCTCGAATCGACCGGCAACCCATTTGATCTCGCCGTTGCCGGCGACGGCTACTTCACCGTGCAAACGGACCAGGGGAACCAATATACACGCAACGGCCGGTTTCAGCTCGATCAGGGCGGACAGTTGGTCAATCAACAGGGGCACCCGGTCCTGGCTGAAGGCGGCCAGCCCATTTTCTTCGCACCGGGAGACTCCAATATCTCGGTTTCGCGGGATGGCACGGTTGCCTCCGATACCGGTGACATTGGCAAACTCTCGTTGGTGAATTTTGAAAACCCACAGGAATTGCGGCCGGGAGCCGGGGGTATGTTTTCCACGGAAGCCACGCCTACCCCGGTGCAAAACCCGAATATTCAGCAGGGCATGCTGGAGGGCTCAAACGTATTACCGATCATCGAAATGACGCGAATGATCGATGTCCACCGCACCTATGACAGCGTCAAAGGTATGATAGAGCGCGAAGACGACCGACAACGACAGATGATCCGTGAGTTGGCAAGAGTCGGATAACGACTGATCACGCACGGAAATAAGACGAATATCACAAAAAAAAGGACGGGAAAATGAGATCACTAGATATTGCAGCCACGGGAATGTTGGCACAGCAACGAAATGTTGAAGTTGTTTCCAACAACCTGGCGAACATGAACACGACCGCGTTCATGCGCCGACGGACAGAATTTCACGACTTGATCTACCAGGATTTGCGCCGTGTCGGTGCGACTTCCTCGGACGCCGGGACCATTGTTCCGACAGGCGTCCAGTTGGGCCTTGGCGTCAAGTTGGCGGCGGTGTACAGAATTCATGAACAAGGCAACCTGACCGCAACCGACAACACCTTCGATCTCGCTATCCAGGGCAAGGGATATTTCCAGATCACCCTGCCGACCGGCGAGACCTCCTATACCCGTGACGGCACCTTCCAGCTGGATGCCAACGGCCAGTTGGTCACCCATGATGGATATACGGTACAACCCGGATTAACGATCCCCAATAACGCCATTGATATTACGATAAATGCCTCCGGCGAGGTTCAGGCCAAAATCCAGGGCCAGACCGCTCTGTCAACGGTCGGTCAGCTGACGGTTGCAACATTTGCCAATGAGGCGGGCCTGGAATCGACTGGCGACAATCTGTACCTGGAAACGCCGGCGTCCGGTGGCCCGTTGACAAGCACACCCGGCGCCACCGGCTACGGGTCGGTTCTGCAGGGCTTTCTGGAAACATCCAACGTCAATGCTGTGGAAGAGATTTCAAACCTGATTTCAGCACAGCGTGCCTACGAAATGAATTCGAAGGTGATAAAAACCTCCGATGAAATGCTCGGCACCCTGGCCCAGCTGAGATAGGAAGCAAAATCATGAAGCAACTATTCCTGGCTATCCTCGTATTAACGAGCTCTCATTTTTCACTTTCTGCGGCCTCGGCTGGGGAGACCCCGACGGTCATCGACATATCGGGTCCCTCACAGGACGTCATGCTGCGCAGTTCAACCCGCATTGAAGGGGATGTCATTTACCTTGGAGATATTTTCGCCAACACCGGAGATAAAAGTAATATTGCCCTGGCCTATACGCCGAAACCCGGAAAACGTGCCATTTTCGACGCCCGCTGGCTGGTTCGTGTCGCCCGCGCCTACAAGTTGGACTGGCACCCCTTAAGTAACCGCGACAGCATTGTTATCCAGCGGACGTCGAGCCTCATCACCCAGGAACAGGTCGCAGAACAATTCCGTGAAGCCCTGGCCGATCTGGGTATCGATCCCGACCTGGACATCCAGTTCTCCAACCGTCAGTTCACGATGCATGTCGCCGGTGAAGGAAATGGCGAAGTCGGGTTTGAAGACATCGCCTACGACCAGCGGAATCAAAGGTTCTCGGCCATGGTCTACGCTCCGGCCGGGGACCCGTCAGCGCCGCGCACCCGCATCACCGGTCGTCTTTATCCGACCACCGAAATTCCGGTTGCCTCTCGCCACCTGCTGAAAGGCGAGATCATCAACAAATCCGATTTGCGCTGGCTTCGGGTCCGCTCCAGCCGCATGCAGCATGACTCAGTAACCAATCTGGACGATCTGATCGGCAAATCCCCCAAACGCGGCATTCGCGAAGGCCAACCGATCAGAGCATCGGCCGTCCAGAACCCGATTTTGGTCGAAAAAGGCAGTTTGGTAACCATTATCCTGCAGGCCGAGCAGATGTTTTTGACTGCACAGGGCAAGGCCATGCAGCCGGGCAGTCACGGCGACACCATTCGCATCACCAATACCAAGAGCAATAAATCCATTGAAGCCGAAGTTATTGGCGTCGGTCGTGTCGCAGTCCACCAGACAACGCTGCTTGCTTTGAACCAGTAGATAAACGCACCGGAGATTCCGGTCGATGGAGACAGAAATGAACAACGCCCTACCCACCCGTCTTTTGACGAATACCGCGCTTACGGCGCTGGCCCTGGTCCTGTTGAGCGGATGCAATCTGCTAACCCGGGTATCGGAAATCGGCGATCCGCCAAATTTGAGCGATATCCAAAACCCGACAACGCGGCAAAATTACAAACCGGTCAGCCTGCCAATGCCGTCACCACAAATTGCCGAGGATAACCCCAACTCGTTGTGGCGCGCCGGTGCCAGAGCTTTTTTCAAGGATCACCGGGCCAAAGAAATCGGCGACATCGTCACCGTAAAAATGTCGTTAAATGACAGCGCCACTTTTGCCAATAATACGACCCGCGCCCGCGATGACAGTGAAAAGTTCACGGTCAATGATTTGCTGGGATTTGAGTCAGAACTGCAAAAAGTCCTGCCGCAAGCGATCGGCACGGGCGGTGTCGGCGGTCAAATCGTCGACTTTGTGAACGACCATAATACAAAGGGTGACGGAACGATCTCCCGGACTGAGGATTTGAGCCTGACATTCGCTGCCGTGGTCACCCAGATTCTTCCGAACGGGTCCATGGTTATTATGGGGCGCCAGGAAATCAGCGTGAACGCCGAACTGCGTGAACTGGTTGTAACCGGCGTGATCCGGCCCAGTGACATCGATTCAGACAATACCATTTCCGATGACAGCATTGCCGAGATGCGGGTTGCCTATGGCGGCCGTGGCGCGCTCAGCAATCTGCAGAAACCCCGCTGGGGCATGGAAATGTGGGATATCCTGTTCCCGTTCTAGGCGGCGAAAGCCCAACCGGAACATAACTAGAAAGGCCGGCGTTTTCACGCCGGCCTCTTTTTTTACTTGCAGCAAATGCACCCGGTCACAACCCAATGGCCGATGATCAATCGTCGCGGTGGGTTTTTTCCATGCGTTCATGGCGTTCCTGGGCTTCGATACTCAGGGTTGCAATGGGGCGTGCTTCCAACCGGGAAACACTGATCGGCTCGGCAGATTCTTCGCAAAATCCATAGGACCCATCGTCAATACGCTGCAGCGCTGCATCAATTTTGTTGATCAATTTGCGGGCACGGTCTCTGGTTCTCAGCTCCAGGGACCGGTCAGTCTCGATCGACGCGCGGTCAGCGATATCAGGCTCGATTACGCCGCCTTCCTGCAACTGCGCAAGGGTGTCGTTGGAAGCGGAAAGCAGCTCAGCCTTCCAGCTTAATAATTTTCTGCGAAAATACTCAGCCATGCGCTCGTTCATGAACGTTTCTTTGGCGGTTGGTTTATAGTCAGGTGGTAAAGTAAGTGTCATTCCCTACCCAGTCTCCCGTAAGTTTGCTGGCGCACGGGAATATAGTGGGGGAAGTCGGGCACCGCAAGTCCCATTTGCAGGCAATTAAAACTGTCACATATCGCGCCACATATGATTTTCAAGACGCTCTAAATTCAGCTGTAAGGTTTTGGTTTTCGCGACAATTTCGCAATTTCCACTTCCGCCCGCAGCTCGATTTCAGCGATGATCTGATTGAGTTTCTCATCATCGCACGATTGGCGTTTCTGGCGTAAGTTTTGCGCCAGTTCGGTCAGTCTTTCCTTGGAAACAGAACCGCTCAAAACGCCCAGTTTCAATTCATCGAGGCTATGCAGCAAATCCTCGCCATAGGTTATCGCTATCTTGCGCGTCCGCCGGTCAAGGGCATCCGGCACTTCCTGAACCGCAAATGCCGAACCGACGCCGCCAACCATTCCGCCCTCGACCACGGGAGAGGCGACACTATTCCCCTGTGTCTCTTTCAGGCTTTCCGCGAAAGCCCCATCTACGGCAGGCGCCGACGGTTTTTTCCGGGTCGCCCCCGCTTCTTTGGTGCCGTTGGTTTTCGAAACTTTCATCGGAGCCACTCCCAGACTTTCCATTTGAACCCCACAACCTGCCGGTTTGTAAAATACAAGCTGCGTGTCATATGCCCCTAGTATAGCCCTGCCTACCTGTTCCGCCAATCTGTACTTCGGCAGCAAGCCAGATCAAAGATTATTTAACTGCCCGTTAAATGAGAATGATTTGCATTACCATAAAAAGGCATCTATATAATGCACAGGCACTTGATGCGATTAATTATCAGTAGCGCATTAACATGGTAACAATAACTCAGGAACACGGACTATGAAGACTCTGAACTCTCTATTAACCCACATATCTTATGGCGTATTCGCTGTTTGTGCAGGCCTGTCCTTTGCTGCGGCACCGGCACAGGCAGAAGACCCGCAGGAAGTGAATTTGTACTCCTATCGTCAGCCCTTTCTGATTCAACCGATGCTTGATGCGTTTACAAAACAGTCCGGTATCAAAGTAAATACGGTCTTCGCGGATAAAGGAATGCTTGAAAAAATTCGCGCTGCCGGCGCCAACAATCCGGCAGATGCGGTTCTGACCGTCGATATCGGACGCCTCAACGAACTGAAGGAAGCCGGGCTTCTCCAGTCTGTAACATCGCCAACTCTTTCCGCCAATATTCCCGCCCACCTCCGCCACCCCGACGGCCTGTGGTTTGGGCTGACGGTGCGGGCCCGTATGGTCCTGACGAGCAAGGAGCGGGTTGCCGAAGGTGCCATTGCCTCATTGCAGGACCTGGCCGACCCGAAACTCGGAAAAAGCATCTGCATTCGCTCTGGCAAACACGCCTATAACATAGCCCTCATCGCTTCGGTTATTGCCCACGAAGGGGAAGCCGGGGCCGAAACCTGGTTGCGCGGCCTGAAAGCCAATCTGGCCCGCAAACCGCAGGGTAATGACAGGGCACAGGCGAAAGGCATTTACGAAGGTGTCTGCGATATCGCGCTGACCAATAATTACTACATGGGCTACATGGCCACCAACGACAAACAACCCGAACAGAAAGACTGGGCGAACGCGGTTCGCGTCGTCTTTCTGGATCAGAACGGGCGCGGACAGCATGTAAATGTTTCGGGCGCAGCGGTAACCAGCACCGCAAAGAACCGAGACAATGCCGTTAAACTGCTTGAATTTCTGAGCGGTGACCTGGCCCAGGGCATGTATGCGGCTCAAAATCATGAATACCCGGTCAAATCCGGTGTTGAATGGTCCGCTATGGTTAAATCCTGGGGAACCTTCAAGATCGACAATCTCGCGCTCGAAGAGATTGCGAAAAACCGTAAAGCGGCCAGTAAACTTGTCGACAAAGTCGGATTTAACGACGGTCCCAACAGCTGATTGCCTTGCCGGGTAACAGCCCGTTTTAACAACTTTCGGCAAACAACGTAAAAATAGAGACGGGTGGGGCTTTTTCCCACCCGTTTTTTTCTGTAGGAGTGAGCGATAAAACTTTGGGATTAAAAGATTGACGAACCCACTCACTCCAGAATCGATGGACCGGCCTTTCTGGGCCCGGCCAGGACCGCGTTCTTTCCTGCGTGTGGATTTCTGGACTCTGGGCGTATTGATTATCGCCCTGCTGATCGCGATTCCCCTGTTTGCCGTCCTCACTCTGGCCCTGTCTCCGAGCGACGACATCTGGCAACACCTGCTCGATACCGTTCTTGCCAAGTATGTCTGGACGACGTTGTCACTGATGCTCGGCGTCGGCATCGGCACAACGGTCATCGGCACGGCGACCGCATGGCTGGTTACCATGTGCCGGTTTCCGGGCCGTGGCCTTTTTAACTGGGCACTGCTGCTGCCGCTGGCTGTTCCCGCCTATGTGCTGGCATTTGTGGTCACCGACCAGCTGGAATACGCGGGCACGGTTCAAACCACACTACGCATGCTGTTCAACTGGGAAAGCCGGCAGGACTATTGGTTTCCTGAAATCAGATCCCTGCCCGGTGCGATCACGGTCATGACCCTGGTCCTCTACCCCTATGTCTACCTGCTGGCGCGCGCGGCATTCATGGAACAATCCATCTGCGTTCTGGATGTAAGCAGGACGCTGGGGAATGGCCCCTGGAAATCGTTTTTCAAAGTCGCCCTGCCCCTGGCCCGACCGGCAATTGTCATCGGCGTGACTTTGGCCCTGATGGAAGCCCTGAATGATTTGGGAACGGTTGAATTTTTTGCCGTCAATACCTTTACCTCCGGCATTTATGACGTCTGGCTTAACATGAACAGCCGTTCAGGTGCCGCCCAGCTGGCATCGGTGCTGCTGATTTTTGTGCTGACGCTGATCGCCCTTGAGCGGGCCGCACGGCGCGGCCAGCGATATCATCACACATCCGGAAAATACAGTGCACTGCCCAGCTATCGTCTGCACGGCATGAAAGCCCTGGTCGCATTTCTTGCCTGTGCCGTTCCCCTGGGATTTGGCTTTTTACTGCCCGCCGGGGTGCTGCTTTCCTATTCCCTGAACTTTTATCAGGAAACCCTGGCCGCCAACTATTTCCAGTACGTTGCCAACAGCCTGACCCTGTCTTCCATCGCCGCCATCGGGTCGGTACTGATCGGCTTGTTTATGGCCTATGGCGTCCGCCTGAACGGCTCTGCCATCGTTCGCATGGCAACCCGCTTTGCCAGCATCGGTTACGCCGTCCCCGGCGCCGTCCTGGCGATCGGTATCATTATCCCCCTGGGGGCTTTCGACAATGCCGTCGACGCCTTCCTGCAACGTACACTCGGCATTTCCAGCGGCCTGTTTATCAGCGGCACCATCGTCGCCGTCATCTATGGATATACGGCACGATTTCTGGCCTTGTCCTATGGCACCCTGGAAGCAAGCCTCGGGAAAATTACCCCCAGTATGGACGGTGCGGCGCGAACCCTGGGACAGGGGCCCGGCGCAACATTGCGGCGGGTCCACCTGCCGCTTGTGCGCGGCAGCCTGCTAACGGCGGGCCTGCTGGTGTTTGTTGACTGCATGAAAGAACTACCGTTGACGTTAATCCTGCGCCCGTTTAATTACGACACCTTGTCGACGTTCGTGTTTCAGTACGCATCCAATGAACAGCTGGAACATTCGGCACTCGGTGCACTGACCATTGTTGCCGCCGGTATCATTCCGGTCGTTCTGCTGAGTTGGGGCATAATTCAATCGCGTCCAGGTCAGGACCGGAACGGCAGAGTGGAAGTGAACAAATGAGCGGCCTCCATGTAAGCGCCCTGTCCCACGCCTTCGATGCACAGGAAGTGGTCAAGGGTGTATCGGTATTTGTTGGACCCGGCGAATTCGTCTGCCTGCTTGGACCTTCAGGCTGTGGCAAAACAACCCTGCTTCGGGTTGCTGCGGGTCTCGAAAACCTGCAGAAGGGCGAAGTCCATATTGGCGAACAACTGGTTGCCAGTGGCAAGTCAGGTTTTAACTTACCACCGGAGAAACGCGGCGTGGGGCTGATGTTTCAGGACTATGCCCTGTTTCCCCATCTCACCGTCGCGCAAAATATCCTGTTTGGCGTAAAGGTGAAATCTCAGCAACAAAGCTGGATGGAAAAGGCCCTGAGCCAGATGGACCTGACTGCCTACGCCCATGTCTACCCCCATACCCTATCCGGCGGTCAGCAGCAACGGGTCGCCTTACTGCGCGCCATCGCGCCACAACCTGGCGTGCTGTTTCTTGATGAGCCTTTCTCCGGACTGGATGTCACCCGCCGCGCCGAAACCAGAGAACAGACCCTTGCGCTGTTGAAGGAAACCGGTGTCGCCACATTGATGGTTACCCATGATCCGGAGGAAGCCATGTACATGGCCGACCGAATTCTGGTTATGGATCAGGGTAGAATGATCCAGGACGGGACCCCCGATGACATTTATTTCCGTCCCAACAGCGCCTTTGTCACCGATCTGTTTGGGGCCGTCAACCGCCTGAACGGCCGGGTTAGCCAGGGCACCGTCAAAACGCCGCTTGGCCTGTTTGAGGCGCCCCAGTTGCCCGATGGACAGGCGGTGCAGGTTCTTATTCGCCCCGATGGAATTCGTCTGGCTGAACTGGGCGGGACTCCGGCCAGATATGCGGGCGATGCACCCTGCGAGCCGGCGTCCCAGCCCGGCACCGGTTTTCAGGTCGTAAGCGCCCGCTCGCTTGGCCGGGCCAGCCGCATTATCATCCGCCTCGCCGATTGCGAACCGCCGGACGGATTGATCGAAATCCGGGTCCCCGGCACCTTCCTGCCTAAAACCGGAAGCTTGGTCTGCGCCACCGTTAACCCGGGCGACGCCCATATTTTCAAAACGGAATAGGTGCAATATCGCCACCGGCGCCCGGCAGATTCTTCACTTTAGCGCATGATCCCGGCAAGATGTCCGGCCATAATTCCTGATTTAAAAAAAATTCCCATTTAATTCAATGCCTTAGATAAATTAAAACTTGGCATTCTTTTTGCTTTTAAAGATTGGCAATAGCCAGAGGTCCGTCTTGAGGCCGGCACTATCTTTTGGAGCAAACGCATGGTTGGTTACAGTTTATTTCAGACCAGTACGCTCGGAATGCGCAGCAACACGCATGCCCTGAATACCATTGGTTCCAACATAGCCAACGTCAACACCGGCGGCTTCAAACGTACCGATACCCGGTTCGAGACCGTCCTGAGCCAGACGCTCGATAAAAACATGTCGGACCTTGGCGGCGTTAGGCCAAAAGACTATTATACAATGTCGCAACAGGGCAATATTACCAGTTCAACCCGCGATCTTGACCTGGCCATTGTCGGCACCGGATTTTTCCAACTCAGCAATTCACTAACCGATTTCAACGACGAAAACCTGTTTTATACCCGGGACGGGTCATTTCAGATTGTAACCACAGAGGACACCGACGTCCTCCTGGATGCAAACGGCAACTCGGAAGTGGACGCCAGCGGTGCCCCCATCGAAGTCAATCATGGCTACCTGGCCGACAAAAATGGTTACTTCCTGCTCGGCTGGGTCCCGGAAACCGATGGCACGTTCCTGGAAACCGGCACCCCGGCGCCGATGCGAATAGATTCCTACGCCTTTGCCACGAACTTTCAGGAAACCACCCTGGCCAGCCTCAACCTGAACCTGCCGTCGACAGCACAAATCACCACCGATCACGCGGCAACTGTTCTGGCGGCTCTTTCCGGCTCGCAGAGCGATGATCTGGAAACCTATACAATCGATGTGGTCGATTCAAATGGTGCCAAACGCGCCGCAACCCTGAACTTCACCAAAAGTGCCACCAACCAGTGGGAGGTATCGGCAACAACGTCGCGTGCCTCGACACCGCAAATTGACACTCTCATCCTGCAGGGAACCGTCGAAGCCGGTGATACCTATTCGGTTACCGTCAATAACAGCACCGTATCGTACACCACAACCGGGCTGGAAGCAGACATGGCTGCCGTACGTACGGCGCTCATTACCGCGATCAATGCCGATGCAGTTGTCGGCAACCGCGTTACCGCGACGGCTGGGGTCGCCAGTGGCGAAATCAATCTCACAGAGAACGTGGGAACCACCACCGCGCAGATCGACACCATCACCATCGCCGGCTCCGTCGAGGCAGGAGATCAGTATACGGTTTCTGTTGATGGCATCACTGTTACCTACACCGTTACCGGTGCCGAGGCGAACCTGGGCGAGATCCGCGACGGGCTGCTGGCTGCCATTTCCGCGAACACGGCGGCCAGCGCCGTCGCCACCGCTGCGGCCGGCACCGGCGCCGGCGAAATAACGTTGACGGCGGTCACCTCGGGGACCGCATTTACCTCGACGGCAACAGCCAACGTAACCGGTGCCACGGTGGATAACAGCGGGTCACGGACAACGACGCTGGAAAATGATGACGGCACAAGCCTGACAACCACGGCTACCGCGGCCAACGCCGGAGCTGTCGCCCAGGTGGATACGGTCACGCTGGCGGGCACAGTCGAAGCCGGAGATCAATATACAGCCACCATAAACGGCACCACTGTCACCTATACGGTTACCGGCGGCGAAGTGGATATAGATGCCGTACGGGATGCGCTGGTCACCGCAATCAACGCCGACAGCGGCGTCAATGCCATTGCCGTGGCGGCTGCCGGCGCCGGCACCGGTGAGTTCACCCTGACCGCGATTGCCGCTGGCAACACCCTGACCACTTCCGTAGCTGCCCCGACCACGGGAGCCACCGTCGACAATACGGCGACCCTGGTCAATACCACTGCAGCCGTAGCCGTTGTCAACGACAACAACGTAGTTGCAGCATCGAACACCAACTACCAGACGACGGCGACGCAAACGCTTGATTTCACCGCATTGGGCGAACTCGTTGGCCCAGCGCCGGTCACCCGGGCTTTTGCCCTGGCTTTTGATGATGGGGCGACCGTCAACGTTGATATCGACATGTCCAACTTTACCCAGTATGGCAATACCTTCCTGCCAACAAATTACGAGAGCAACGGGCAGGCAATTGCGACCCTGGGACGAGTCACCTTTGACAGCAGCGGCGTTGTGCTTGGCAACTTTGACGACGGCACGCAACGGGCGATCTATAAATTGCCCCTGACGAATTTCACCAACCCGAACGGCCTCGATATGCTGAACGGCATGGTGTTCCAGACATCCGCAGACTCAGGCGCACCGGAAACTTTCGCCGCCGACACCAGCGGTCTGGCCGCGTTCACCCCCTATTCTCTGGAAAAATCCAACGTCGATATCACCGACGAATTTGCCAAGATGATCATGGTCCAGAATGCCTACAATTCAAACGCCACCGTATTTAAAACCGTTGACGAAATGACCATGGTGGCGCGCGATCTGAAAGCCTGACCGGGGCCGTTCCACATGCATATGTTACCGGGCAAATAATGCCTTCAGAGCCCGGCTACATGTACCAAACAGATCTTTAAATCTATTTCCTAATAATAAATTGTTTAAAATCAATCGATTACGAACAATAAGAGTTGGCACGATATTCGCATTACTATTAACGAATTAACTATTTAGCGGGAATGAGCAGGTAACAGCATGAACAGCAAGGCGATATATTTCAACCGGCTAATCACACTACCGACCATAGCTGCCCTGGCGGCACTGATTTTTTCAGCTGTGCTTTCCACACCGGCAAATGCCTCCTCACGAATCAAGGATATCGTCCAGTTTCAGGGCGTTCGTGACAACTTGCTGGTTGGCTATGGTTTGGTTGTCGGCCTCAACAACACCGGCGACACCATCGCCACCGGCCACTTCACCAAACAAAGCCTGCAGGCCATGTTAAATCGCCTGGGCGTCAAGCCAACCGACGCCGGGCTCGATTCAAAGAACGTTGCTGCAGTAATGGTCACCGCCTCCCTGCCCGGATTTTCCCGTCAGGGCAGCAGAATCGATGTAACGGTCAGTGCCCTGGGTGATTCAAAAAGCCTGCTGGGCGGCACCTTGCTGGTGACCCCGCTGTTAGGTGCTGACGGCGAAGTTTACGCCGTTTCCCAGGGCCAGCTGGCGGTTGGCGGGTTTGCCGCAACCGGTGACGCGGAAACCGTCGTAAAGGGCGTGCCGACAAGCGGACGTATCGCCAACGGGGCGATCGTCGAACGCGAGCTGGGTTTTGATCTGGCAAGCCTGACGTCGGTGAAGATGACCCTTCGCAACCCGGATTTCACAACCGCCCGACGTGTTGCCCAGGCCGTAAATGCCTTTCTCGGAACATCGGCAGCCGTCTCCATGGACCCGTCGACTGTCGAAGTCCAGGTCCCCGAAAGTTACGCCCGGAATGTCGTCAATCTGCTGACCGACATCGAGCAGCTGCGGATCGAGCCCGACCAGTTGGCACGTGTTGTCATTGATGAACAATCAGGCACCATCGTCATGGGCGAGAATGTCCGCATCAGTACCGTGGCCATCGCCCAGGGCTCTCTGACTATTCGCATCACCGAAGCCCCGCAGGTCTCGCAACCGGGCCCCTTCGCCGAAGTGGGAACGACGACCACGGTCAACCGGACCGACATCCAGATTGATGACGGCAGCGACAAGCGTCTTACAGTTTTACAGGACGGGGTATCCTTGCAGGAATTGGTCAACGGCCTGAATACCCTGGGTATCGGCCCCCGCGACATGATCACAATCCTGCAGGCCGTCAAATCTGCCGGCGCCCTTCAGGCCGAAATCGAGGTGATGTAATGAACGGTATCTCAGACACCAGTTTTTCCATGCAGGCACAGAACGCCATGTTTGCCGGCACGCGCGACATGACCCCGGCGAAGGGCCAGTCCATTGATCAGTTGCGCAAGGTCGCCGAAGAATTCGAGGCCGTGTTCATTGGCCAGATGCTGCAACCCCTGTTCGCAAACCTTGGGGCAGAGGAACCGTTCAGCGGTGGTGAGTCCGAAAAAATGTGGCGAACCATGCAGGTCGATGAGTACGGCAAGGCCATAACCAGGGCCGGCGGCATCGGACTTACGGATACCGTTCTGAAAGAAATGATCAAATTACAGGAGAGCCAGTTATCATGAGCACAGACAGTCGACTTAACGATATCATTCTGATAACCGAGCGCCTCATCGCCGTGCTGGAGCGCGAAAACGCAGCTCTCAGGGAACGCCGGAATACCGAGCTCCATGCACTGCTGGACGACAAGGTAACCCTCAGCCGGGTGTATGAGACGCGCATGCAGTTCTTCAACCAGAACCCCGAAGCCCTGGTCAATTCACCGCCAGAGCTGCGCGAAAAACTGCGCGAAATGGCGGCCCGGATCAGCACCATGCTGCAGGAAAATGCGCAGATGCTGAAGACTGCGATCACCGCCAACCGCCGCGTTGTCGACATGATTGCGGAAGCCGTCAGGAACGTTACGCCCGGTGCCGGCACCTATGGTGCCAATGGCATGAAGGGACTTTCTGACCACAAGAGTGAAGCCCAGGGTTTGGCGCTTTCCTTCGATCAAACGCTGTAGATTTCAAGTAACGCCAGGAGAACCCGCACATGGGTGGTATCACACAAGCTCTTCGAAATGCGCAGTCGGGATTACTGGTCAATCAGCAATCGCTGAATACCGTTGCCAATAATATATCCAACGTCAATACGATCGGTTACTCAAAGAAAGTCGTCAATTTTGAGAACGTATCCGTTGCCGGGACTCCCGCTGGCGTCAAGATTTCCGAAGTTACACGCCAGATTGACGAGGGACTGTTAAAAAGCCTGCGCCTTGAAAGCAGCGAACTGCATGCCGTGTCCGGCAAAGAAGACTATTTCAACCGGCTGCAGGATCTGTTCGGCGCGCCCGGTGACAACACCTCGATCAGCCATCTTTTCGAAAAACTGGCAGAAGCTTCGGAACTGCTGGCGCTGGCCCCTGACAAAAGTCTGGAAGCCGCCGAATTTGTCCGCGGCGCCGTCAATGTCACCATCGAATTGCAGCAGATGAGCGAAACCATTCAGGACCTGCGGCTGCAGGCCGATTCCGAAATTTCCTCTTATGTTACTGAAATTAATGAAATAACTGCAAACATAGACCAGTTGAACGATGATATTATTTCCAATGGAACCGTCGGCCGGGACGTTACCGACCTGCGCGATCAACGGGACGGACAAATTGATCGTCTGGCCGAACTTGTTGATATCCGGTATTTTTTCCGCAATGACGGAGATGCCGTGGTTTTCACCAGCGGCGGACGTACGATTGTCGACACCATACCGCCGGTAATTACCCATGTAGCGGCCGCTTCGATGACCCCGACATCAACCCATGCCGAGGGCAATATCGGTGGGATTTATGTGGGCACCGCCATTCCGGCCAACGATATGACGGACGAAATCCGTGAAGGTGTGCTCAAGGCGCTGATCGAAATGCGCGATCAAATCCTGCCAAACCTGCAAAGCCAGATTGATGAACTGGCTGTTGAGATGCGCGATGCCGTCAATCAAATTCATAACCAGGGGGTCACCTTTCCCGGCTCTCAGTCGATGACCGGCACCCGCGTTTTCGTTGATCCGGCAACGCAAACCATTCAACTGGACAGCACAAACAACGCCGATGACGTCACTTTTGCGATTTTCGATGCAAATGGCAATCAGACGGCGGTAACCACCCTGAAGACCATTCTGGAGTCGGCCGCCTATGGATCCGGCGCGGAAACCGCGAACACGGCCTCGAC
>JABMNT010000261.1 GCA_013203595.1 Rhodospirillales bacterium | reverse complement strand
TGACCTTGATCGCGGCCTCGTCCATGGCTAGCACATCGGCCAGGGCCCTGCGCAGGGGATAGGCACCCTGGCTGTGCGACCAGACCGTCAAATGGCCGCTGTCATCAAACCAGGCCATGGCCGCCGACGGGCCCATGGAGCCATGCATGTGATAGGGGCGCAGGTAGGTTGCCGACATGACCTGCGTGGCATCCGCCGGTGCGGCGCGTTCCGGGATCGCATCGTCGGTGGGAACGCCATTGATGATCAGCAGGCTTTGCCGGGGATTGCTGGTCAGTTGTTCATAAATATCGGTGTCTGCGCTGAGCCGCCGGCTCATGTCCCACTGGGTCAGGGATTTCAGTTTGGCCGCCGCCCATACCGCCTGTTCTTCACGGGCTGCCGCCACCGCCAGAAAACTGCCGTCGCGGATCACATCGATAACGCCAGGCATGGCGCGAACCGCCGCGTCGTCGACGGCGGTCAGGCGCGCCAGATAATGGGGCGGGCGGACAGCGCGGGCATGGATCATGCCGGGCAGCTCCAGGTCATGCAGAAAAGGTGTGCTGCCGCTGACCAGTCCTTCGAAGCCGGTGCCGGGCACCGGTTTGCCGATGATCCGGTACTGGGCCGGGTCCTTGGCCGCAATCTCTTCCGTGATCTGGTGGTCGAACGGCCTGTCGCCCATGAGCTCGCCGTAGCTCAGGCGTTTGTCGTTGGCGCGGCCGCTGATCACCCCGTCGTCGACGATCAGGTCAGCCACCGCATCGCCCAGTTGCCGGGCGGCCAGCGCGAACAGCAGCCTGCGGGCATGGGCCATGGCCTGGCGGACAGCATTGCCGCTTTCTTCCATGGAATTGCTGCCGCCGGTATAGCGCTCGTCGGGAGAGACCCCGGTTTCGGCGGTGACCACGGTAATGCGGGCCGGGTCCACATCCAGTTCCTCGGCGGCGATGATGGCGATCGCGGTTTTTATCTTTTGCCCGAGCTCGGCCTTGCCGGTCAATACGGTGAGCCGGCCGTCGCTGTGGATTTTCAGCCAGGCATCGAGGCTTGGTGTGCGGATCAGGCTCGGTGACAGGGTCATTTGCGCATCTCCCGGGCCGCCCGTTTGACGGCTTTCAGGATCGACGCATGGGTGCCGCAGCGACAGAGGTTTTGCGCAAGTCCTTCCCGAATCTGGCTGTCGCTGGGATCCGGGTTGGCCGCCAGCAGGGCCTTGGTTGCGACGATGATACCGGGGATGCAATAGCCGCATTGGGCCGCCCGTTCGGCGACAAAGGCCTGCTGGATCGGGTGCAGATCATCCACCGTGCCAATGCCTTCAATGGTGGTGATCGCCTTGCCTGCAAAGGCGGCCACCGGCGTCGAACAGCTGAACTCGGTTTTGCCGTCAACCAGAACCAGGCAGGCACCGCATTGCTCGAGACCGCAACCGAGCTTGACGCCCTTGCACCCCAGGTCATTGCGCAGGATATAGACCAGCGGCGTTTTTGCGTCCACGTCAAGCCGGTGAACCTTACCATTTACCGTCAGTGAGATTTCCGTCATCAGCCGTCCATCATCGGATTGGTTTCGTTACAGCGAAAGCAGACGTCTGGCGTTGCCACACAAAATCAGTTCGCGGTCGGCATCGCTGAGCCCGGGGTGTTCCATGACCACATCAACCGGTCGCTGATAGGACATATCAAAACAGAAATCACTGCCAAGTACGACCCGGTCGGCACCGACCAGGTTGATCAGATATTCCAGGGCCGGGTGGGAATGGGTGATGGTGTCGTAATAAAAACGGCGCAGGTATTCCTCCGGCGGGTTTTTCAGGTGCTTGCATTCGTCGCGAACCCCCCAGCCATGGGTGATGCGGCCGATCAGATAGGGGAAGGTGCCGCCGCCGTGCGGCAGCACGAAGCTCAGCTTGGGGAAGCGGTCGAGCACCTCGCCGAAGATCAGATGCGATGCGGCGATCGCCGATTCGGTGGGGTTGCCGATGAAGTTGGTCAGGTAGAACTTCTTCAGCCGGGCCGGGTCGACGACCTTGACCGGGTGCAGGAAGATATGCAGCCCGAGCGCCTCGATGGCTTCATAGATGGGGAAGAACTGCGGGTCCGATAATTCCTTGTCTTCAATGCGGGTGGCCATGTAGATGCCGCGCATGCCCGGCAGTTTGGCGACCCGCTCAAGTTCCGCCAGGGCCGCCTTGGTATCGAGCATGGGCAGCATGGCAAAACCCAGATAGCGCTCCGGATAGGCTTCATGGGCGACCACGCAGGCATCGTTGTAGACTTCACTGAGGCGGCGCGACAGGTCCGGCGAGGCCCAGTACAGCATGGGCTGGGTCAGCGACAACACATGCACATCAACACCCTTTTCGTCCATGGCGGCGACGCGGGCATCAATATCATAATAGGTGCGGTCGAGCGGCGGGGTTTTGGTGCCCTTCATGTCGATGACCGGGCCGGCCGGGTCGTCGTAAGAGCAGCCCACACCATAGGGTGCGCCTTCGTCCTGCAAAAGCTTCAGATAGCCCTCCGGATAGAAGTGGGCGTGGATGTCTATTGATTTAAATGTGTCCATCGACTGGCGACCTTACCTTGTAATTATTCCAGAAACGACGAAACCATATCATCATTTTTAAATCTGCAAATTAAAAACGACGATCAGTCGCATTAAGCATCGAACTATGAAAATCGCGAAGATGCGACCCGGCCGGGGAGCGGTATCGGCCTGAAATGGCAGACGGGTTTCGCTGCCAGAAGGGCGCAAAAAGAAGACCTCGCGCCACTGATTAAAGCGGTATTCAAGAGACGAATGGCGCTGGCGCATGATTTGATGCTGGCGCAACAGGGTTTATTCTCAATACTATTCCTTCCCCAACACTTAAGAGAGATCACAGGAGAGGCTTCAAATGCTACACTTTTACTTCAGCGGTGCACCCAATCCGATCAAGGTTGCGCTGCTTCTCGAAGAGACCGGTCTGCCCTACGAAGGCCACGCCGTCGATACCCGCAGGGGAGACCAGCACAAGCCGGCGTTTATGGCCCTTAATCCCAACGCCAAGGTGCCGGTCATCGTCGATGGTGATGTCACTGTTTTCGACAGCAACGCCATCCTGCTGTATCTCGGCGAAAAGACCGGCCAGTTCATGCCTGCCGACACGCCGGCCCAGCGCGGTGCCCTGCTGTCCTGGCTGATGTTCATTGCCACAGGCATCGGCCCCTATTCGGGCCAGGCGGTGCATTTTCAGCACTATGCACCGGAGCCGCAGGACTATGCCGTCAACCGCTACCGTTTCGAGGCGAACCGTCATTACCGCATCATCGACGACCGCCTCGCCGCTAATGCCTATATGCTGGGCGAGACCTATACCATTGTCGATATGGCGCTCTGGGGCTGGGCCCGCATGTTGCCGGTCGTTCTGGGCGAGGGAGCCATGGATAAATTCCCCAACCTGAAACGCCTGATGGATGAAATTTCCGCGCGGCCCGCGGCCAAAGAAGCGGCGACGCTGAAGGACCGTCACGCCTTCAAGGCCGAAATGGACGAGGAAGCGAAACGCGCCATGTTCCCCGGCAACTACCAGCCTGCGACCTGACGGGACGAATGGTATTCGGTTAGCGCAAGGAAAGGGGGCGGCTTTCGCGCCGCCCCTGATATCCCCGGGCGGCATTCATCGACCAGACCTGTGGCATCCGTGCAACCTGAATCTCCACCACTCCGGGGGCACAGCGAAACGCAAAAAACCAGTTGTTTCGGGCAAATTTATATTTATACTGTTTTATCTAACAAGTTGAAAAACAATGCGTTTTCAACAAATGCGGGTGTGGTTCAATGGTAGAACGAAAGCTTCCCAAGCTTTAGACG
>JABMNT010000260.1 GCA_013203595.1 Rhodospirillales bacterium | reverse complement strand
ATCTAGGGCGATTTAGGTTAGTATTTTCTTAAACCCGCTGACTGACAGACAGGCAAAAAAAAACGGGGCCCCGAAAGGCCCCGTTTCAAAATCAACCGGCGGTTCCGATTAATACAGATTTTGCGCCGAAATCATGGCGTAAAGCATCGGTATAGACAGCAGGGTATTGGTTCGCGAGAACAACATGGCCGTGCGTGCCGATTTGGCTTTTGAATCGGCGTCCGCCTCGACAATACCCAAAGCCCGTTTCTGGTTCGGCCAAATGACAAACCAGACATTAAACCACATGATAATACCCATCCACATGCCAACACCGATGGCGGTATGCTTGGCGACGCCGTCGGATCCGAGGGTCAGTGCCTCAACCAGGTATCCGTTCATGCCAGCCAGCAACAGTCCGGTGACGATGGTCGCCATGGCTGCCCAACGGAACCACCAGAGGGCGGCCGGTGCAATCACCTTGCCGATTGCCGGCTTTTGCTCGTCAGGAATTTTCCCCATATTCGGGATTTGAACGAAATTGAAGTAGTACAGAAGACCGATCCACATGACACCGGATCCCACATGCAGAAAACGCATCACAAATGCCCAATAGGCGTGTCCGCCCGGCATACCTTCGCCTGTCGCACTACCCACGGCGACAACCATAAGAATCAAAACAACGATCCCCGCAATCACCGTATTTCGCAGATTAGATAATATCGCACCCATGACTGTTCCCCTCCAGAAAAATTATATAGAACACGGTAATGATTTAGAATCACGTGTCGAATGATGGTATACAAGACCAAGCCGTCAATCTCCAACTGTTTTCCATCAAAACCCATGAAACTGGCCTTTTTTAATGGTATTTGCCGATCCAGTTCAGCCACTAAGATGACTTTTTACGTATCGATTCGGCCATGAAAAACGCCTTTGACTACTGCATCGAGCTTGTTCGCGACCGGGACCGGGATCGCTACTGGTGTGCCATGCTGGCGCCGGCGGCCTATCGGAACGATCTTTTCGCGCTTTATGCCTTCAATGCGGAAATCGCGGAAATCGGCATTTCAGTGAGCGAACCGCTGATCGGGCAAATGCGGCTGCGCTGGTGGCTTGATGTGCTTCCCGGCATTTATGCCGGATCCCCGCCGCAACAGCCGGTCGCTGTCGCCCTTTCACAAACTGTCGGCAGACGGCCGCTTGCACAACAACGGATCGAACAGTTTCTGGAAGCAAGGCAACGCGATCTCGACCCGGCGCCACCCCCGCATATGCGCGCGTTGCTCGCCTACGCCGATGCGACATCAGGCGCTCTGCTGGAATTGTCCCTGGCAGTCATGGACAAAACCGATCCCGCCAGCCTGCACGCCGCCCACCACCTGGGCATTGCCTGGATGCTGACCGGCCTGATCCGCTCCATCCCCCATCAACTGCAACGCGGGCGCAGTCAGCTGCCCACGGATCTGTGCGCCAAACACGGTTTCAACCGCCAGGCGCTGCACGACCACGGCTATCAGGGCAAGCCGCCTCCGGGATTTATTGAGGTTGTTGCTGATTTGAAGGCAGAAATCTTCGATAATCTGGCCAGGGCCGGCTCAACGCCCGAGGCTGCCGCCTATGCGTCGCCACTTCTGCTGAAACGGCTTGCCCAAGGCTATATGGATGAACTGACCCGGGTCAACAATGATCCGTTTCAATTGAACCATCAGCGCCGGGGGCCGCGCCTGCGCGATATGATCAGGATCACATGGGCGTCCCTGATCGCCTCGAGTTAGGAACGATTGCCCGTTCTGGTCGGTAAAATTTCAATGATCTGATCGGGGGGCTCATCGGTGACCGGCTCCTCAAACAACAACTCCCGCCGGTTACTGCCCGCCAGCGGCGGCTCCGGCGCCAACATCTCCGGTTCCGTCAGCACGGGTCCCAGTAAATCGGGTTCGCTCAGGATATCCTCAGGCCGCTCGAAAAGCCCGGTCGGTGCCTGGTCCGGTGCATTCCCCGGCAAGCCATCCAGTGCCGTATCGGAAGGAAATAGCCCGGTATCCTGCAAAACCGGCTCACTGCCGAACAGTTCGTCTTCGGATACGGCGGTACCGCCCGGTGGTGGCTCGGTCAGGGCCTCGCTCGCCGCTTTCGCCTCGCCCGCGGCCTTCGCCTCGCTTGCCGTCTTGTCGGCTTCGGTCTGGGTTATGTCACCAATGCGCTTCAGGCGCATCAGTTCATGCGACGAGACCTGCGGGAAAATCGACGGCGAGGTTGTATAATAAAGCATCACCGTTCCCCGGCCGGTATCGGGAAATCCGCCACGGGTGTCGTCGAATTTACGGATTTCGATAACCGTGATTGCATTGGTTATCTGGTCCAGACTGCGCCATGAAACGGTGGGGTTGTCCTGGCGCGGTTTCGCCAGCGGCGCGATTGACCGCTTGAGAACTTCCGTGGGCTCGCCAAACCGGTTTTGGTACCAGGCGACAACCTTGTCGTAATCATCGGAGCGGAACAGGGTGTGCAGCCGTGTTGCCGCGGCCTGGTCGTAGCGAACAATGGCCATGGAACCGGTATAGAGGATCGTTGTAACCTGGAACGTCGGCAGCATATCGGCAGGCCAGTCGACGGGTTCTATACAAAACAGGGTGGTTCCCCGGTTCTTTTTCACGCATTGATTGTTGGGGTCGGAACCGTTTTGACCGGGTGGAAAGATATTCTCCAGATTAACCGATTCACCAAGGGTCAGCGTCACATCGGATAGCGAAGTACGGGTCAGTGCCGTGGGGCGACGGGGAGGAGACACCAGAGGATCCGCCTTCGTCAATCGGGTAATCGGCCAGTAATTCTGCGGTTCCCCCTGTGTGCGCGAGGCAACCTTTATACCGCCATCCAGGGCGTCACGGGCCGTTGCCAGTTTTTCATCGGGTTCCAGCAACAGGGATTCTCTTTCCAGTGCCACCGGATCCTTGGGCTGGAACAATTTGGTTAAACGACCGAAAAACGTTTTCTGCTGTGTTTCCGCGATTTTCTGATCCGGCTGACGCAGCGGGTCGCCATAGGCTTCTTTTGCCATCAATGTCTGTTTGCCGCCGCTTTGCCGTGAGGGCGAGGCCATCATCGGCTCCTGCGCGTTGGCCATGGCGTCACCTGTAGTCGCGCCGGCACCAGCTGTCGGCGTCTGCGCGACCTGAATGACGACGGGCGCCTTGCCTTCACCGGCGTTGATTTCGACGGTTGTGGTCCACGGACCGATGGCGGCGCCGCTTTGGGCTGGCTGCCCGCGGCCGGGGAAGGGGTTTTCCGTTTCGACCTCGGCTTTCCAGCCCTGGGCCTGGGCCGCCTCCTCTTCGTTGAAGAGCCCGGCCAGACGGTCAAGGAACACCGGCTCCAGTGACCCCGGCGCCTGCACCGGTTTTGTTTCATCGGGCTGATCGAAGGCTTCCAGGTTCTCAATATCCGGTGCCGGTTCAGCCGCCGGCAATTGCCGGGTGCTCGGTGCGCCCCGGTAGTCCGGTGCCTGGCTGTCGCGTTTTTCCGGTTTGACGGCGGAGGGCTGGGTTTGTGCGCCGCCAAAAAATCCGATCATGCGATCCAGGATCGCCGGCTCCTCGGCAGCCACTGGCTCCTCGGCAGCCGCAGCCACCACGGCGTCACCGCTATCGGCAGGGCCGCCCACAGCTTCCGATTTCGGGCCGAGCGCCGGGTCCACGGACTTGTTCTGTTGTTCGCGCTCTTGCTCCATTTGCCGGATCCGCTCGAGCCGCTCGGCAAATCGATCCGCCGGGGTTTTCTGGCGTGTGATCTGGTTATCGGTGCGCAATATGTCGTCCGTCACCTGATCGCTGCGGCGCGGTGTCATACGCCGGGGAGCCGTCGCCCTGACCTCGGAAGACTGCGACGGATCGATCGTTTGACTGCGTCCCTGACGCAGGATTTCCTTGGTATCAACCGTGATTTCACGCGAGACCGCATCGCCCAGCCGGCGAAGACGGGCCTGCAGGGCGTCGGACACCGGAACCTGAACGCGGTCATCCTCGATCGGCTGTCGCGATGGCCCGGTTTCCCGTCCCGGCGGATCGTCAAGAAAGCCGGTTGGCGGTTCGGCGGAATCAACGAGCTGGTCGAGCACGGTATCGGCGGCATCGGCTTCATCGATTCGTTCACGGGTCGGGATATCGACGCTCGGAAGTCCAAACTCATCCTCCTTGGGGGCGTCACCCAGCAAACTTTTTATGCGGTCCAGGGTCCGGGCCGACGCCGAATCACCCGACACACTTGCCGGCGGCGCTGGCAGTTCTGCCAGGTCTTCCAGATCAGCTGCTCCGTCCGGTTCACTGGGCATCAAGGCATCCTGCAGGTCTGCACTGCTTTCCGCTGGCGTTTCAAGGCTCTCTGCCAGGGCATCGGGGACCGCTTCGATCTGTTCATCGGCCATCAGATCGACCTCGTCGCCCGCCATCTCCCGTTGCGCTGGCGCGGGCCTGGCACCTCTGCCGGTCACTGCCTGAGGCCTGCTTTCGCCAGGCGATGGCTGTGGTTCGGATGTGGCCAGCTCTTCCCGGGGCTCAGGCGAGACCGGATCGCTTGCCGGCGTCACCAGGTCAACGATTGACTTGAAAAAATTGCCAACCACGGCAACCGGATCGAGCGTCGATGGGCCGACTGTCCCGGTGATGGATTTTTCCTGACCGGAGGAGGTGTCGGCCGCCACCCGCTCGGGTTCATCGGCAAGCCCGCCAGGGTCGTCGGCAATGGCCCGGGGCAGGTCCTCCGACAGATCGCCCGCCGGCTCGCGTCCGTCCGGTGCTTCAACGCCCGGCGAGGCAGCGATCCTGATATCTTCAGCAGCGGGTCCGGTCCGCAGTGCCGGTGCCGACGGTTTCCGTGGCGGCACCCCGTATTGGCTGAGCTTCACGGTTTTCTGCGGGGCCTGCGGTTTTGGTTTACTGACAGCGGGCGCCAGGGTTCTGGTGACACGGGTTGGCGTATCGGGACGGGCAGGGGCGATCTTCTCCGGCGCGGCCACTGACGGGGCCGGATCCTGCCGGGTTTTTGGCCGCCAGATCGGCTCCGGCGGCGATCGCCGCTTTCACACCGTTCATGTCGTTGACGTCAACGGCCTGAAAGAGTTTTTGGGTAGGGGCCGGCAACTGGGCCACGCTGGTCGGCATCCAGGCAAGCCAACAGGCCAGCACAAGGGCTGGTAACAGCAGCAGTTTCAGTCGCTTCCACGTGGCGTTAACCAGCGGCATGGCCCCTCTCAATATCTGCTTTGACTGCGAGCCAATCTGTTTTTAAGTTTACGGCTTTTGTCTCACCGGAGACAGCCTGCAAAAAAATCGCTGCAGCGATGTCGCTTGTGTTTGAAAATCACGGCTTTTTTTAGGCAGCACCGACATTCAAAGCGACCCTGTATCAACAGATGATCAGGGATAAACATAAAAATATAATTAATTAAAATCAATGATTTAAAGTATCTTATAAATCTATTTAATTAACTGAATTTGTGCCCGACTGGGGGTTTGGGTGAAGCGCTGTGGCCGTGCAACCCGGGCTAGGGGCGCCGGTGGCCGGCACCGGCAATCGGCATCCATGGCGCGGCCGCTGCGGGCGATCCACAGGATTTCCGCCGAATCGGAAGCTCTCCCTAAACCGATAGATTCTGGAGCCACAGGCCCAGATCGGTTTTGGCACGGTCGCTGACGACCTTCTTGCGGTCACGCCCCCGCGGCCGTTGTTTTTTCGGCAGATGATCCGTATCGAGAGGCGGAAACAGGCCAAAATTGACATTCATCGGCTGAAAGGTGTCGGCATTGGCGCCGCCCGTCAGATGCCCCAGCAACGCCCCCATGGCGGTCGTCGGTGGCGGCGGCAGCAGCGTCTTGCCCAGCCGTTCGGCACCGGCAAACAGCCCGACCATGAGGCCGACAGCCGCGCTTTCCACATACCCTTCGCAGCCGGTGATCTGTCCGGCAAAGCGCAGACGCGGCATGGCCTTCATCCGCATTGTGTCATCGCACAGGCGCGGGCTGTTCAAAAACGTGTTGCGGTGCAATCCGCCCAGGCGGGCGAACTCGGCGCCTTCCAGGCCCGGAATCATGCGAAACACCCGTTTCTGTTCGCTATAGGTCAGTTTGGTTTGAAAACCGACCATATTGTAAAGTGTCCCCAGGGCATTGTCCTGGCGCAATTGCACAACCCCGTGGTTGCGCAGTGTCGGCGCATTGGGGTTGGTCAGGCCAACCGGCTTCAGAGGCCCGAACGCCAGTGTTTCGCGGCCCCGTGCGGCCATCACTTCAATCGGCAGGCAGCCTTCGAAGTAGGGGGTGCTTTCCTCCCACTCCTTGAAATCGACCTTTTCGCCTTCAAGCAGGGCGTCGATGAGCCGGTTGTACTGTTCAGTGGAAAGGGCACAATTGATATAGTCGGAACCGTCGCCCTTGTCGTAGCGCGACTGCATCCAGGCCTGGGAAAAGTCGATGGAATCCTTGTAAACGATCGGCGCAATGGCGTCAAAAAAGGCGAGCGAGTCCTCGCCACCCAACTCGGCGATCGCCTGCGAAAGGGCCGGCGTCGTCAGCGGTCCGGTGGCGATAATCACATTGTCCCACTCGGCCGGTGGCAGTCCTGCAACTTCGCCGCGTTCAATGGTAATTGCGGGATGGCCATGCAGACGCTTGCTGACTTCCTCGCTAAATCCGTCCCGGTCAACGGCCAGGGCCGAGCCTGCCGGTACCTTGTGGAGATCAGCGGCCGCCAGGATAATCGAATCGCAGCGGCGCATTTCGTCATGCAGCAGTCCAACGGCGTTATATTCGTCGTCATCCGAGCGCAGGGAGTTTGAACAGACCAGTTCCGCCAGATGATCGGTATGATGGGCATCGGTTTTGCGGACCGGGCGCATTTCGTGTAAAATCACCGGCACATCGCGTTTTGCCAACTGCCATGCGGCTTCCGACCCGGCAAGGCCGCCGCCAATAATGTGGACCGGTTTAGGAGTGGACATGGGATATTTCCTGAAAAATGAGTTGCGGGCCGGAACATAGTGACGGCGGTTACATCCCGCAACGGAAAAAGCGGGTATACAAACGCGATTGTGTGGATTCGCCACATTATCTATTGTGACCGGACCCCTTTTAGAATGAGCAGGCAATGAATACAAACAAAGCGAATTTTCCTGAAAATACATGGACCAAAATATCCCAGCAGGAACTGGACCAGATACTGGATTCACACGCGGCGTTCGTAAACAATGAACGGGGCGGCGAACGGGCGAAGCTGGGCATGTACGATTTATCCTATCTGGATATGTCCGACCGGCAACTGTCGCGTGTTGATATGGTCGGTGCCCTGTTGTGTTATTGTGATTTCCAGGGGGCTGATCTTTCAGATTCAAACCTGTTTGCCGCGGATTTGCGGTTTGCCACCATGCAGGCGGCGAACCTCGACCGCGCTGACCTGCGGGGAACCTGCATGGCCGGTGCCAATCTGAGCGATGTATCCATGATTGATGGCGACCTGCGCGATGGCGTATTGCTGAAAACCGGCCAGTTCGGTGGTGATATCATGCCCGTCAACCACGACGACGCCAACGCCGGCCTGGAGAAAGCAGTGATAAGACGCGCCAACATGACCAATGTGAAAGTCTCCGATTCGGTCATTGTGCAGACCGACATGACCGACTGCAATCTGCGCAACGCCAAATTTATCCGCACCAACCTGTCCCTGTCGAACCTGACCGGATGCAATCTTGAAGGCGCCGATTTCACCGATGCGGTGCTCAGTGGGGTGATTTTTCATGGCGCCATCTTTTCCAATACCATCCTTACCAATGCCGATTTATCGGGTGCCGATCTGATTGGTGCGATGTTTGACAATGTCGATCTGACACAGGCCAAACTGGGCGACGCGAAACTGCCGAAAAGCCTGAGTCAGCTTGATCTATCCCTGCAGGAAATCCTGATCAATCATCGCAACTGGGTAAAAAGCAATGGCAAGGAAGGCAAACGCGCGACCCTTTCGTCAATGGATCTGGCCAACGTGGATCTGACCGGTGCCAACCTGTCGGCGGCGGACCTGTCCTATTGTATTCTGAAAGGGGCAAAAATGCAGAAAACCGAATTCTTGATGGCCGATCTGTCCTTTGCCGATTTGCGCGGCGCGGTTATGGCGCGGGCTGATTTGCGCGGAGCTAAATTCAAACGGGCGAACATGAGCAACGCCAATCTGGTCGGCGCCATTTTTAGTGAGGTCAACGTATCAAACCGGGCCGGAGGCGGTGAATGGCGGACCAGTCTGGACCATGCTGTCCTGCGCGGCGCCCTGCTCAACGGTGCGGTTCTGAAAAATGCCGATCTGGAATATGTCGACTTCAGCAAAGCGGATTTGCGCGACGCCAATTTTTTCGGCTCGGTCCTCAGGGATTCCAATTTTACCGATGCCGACACCCGCGGCGCCAATTTTGAAAACACCGATACCCGGGGATGTATCGGGCTCAACCTCGATGACGAATAAATCTGCAGGAGCCCGCTAATTATGCTAAATCACGTCCATGGCTGAAATTCAGGATATCAACGCACTGGCAGACCGAATTCCCGACGGCGCCCATCTGGCACTGCCGCCGGAATACAGTTTCGTGCCCATGCAACTGGTGCGCTGCCTGATCCGGCGCCAGGCCCGGGAGTTGCGAATTCTCTGTGTGCCCCTGGGCGGGCTGGCGGTCGACATGCTGATTGGCGCCGGATGTGTGGCCGAAATTGAAGCGGCGGCGGTGAGCCTGGGTGAAAACGGTCTGGCCCCGCGCTTTACCGACGCTGTGCTCAGTCACCGGGTCAGCATGAAGGATTCGACCTGTCCGGCCCTGCATACGGCCCTGCAGGCAGCGGAGAAAGGGGTGCCGTTCATGCCGCTGGGCGGCATTATCGGCTCTGATATCGCCGCCAACCGCCCGGACTGGCGCATCGTCGATGACCCGATGGGGCAGGGCAACGGCCGGATTCTGCTGATCCCGGCGATCCGGCCCGATTTCGCCATCCTGCACAGCCCGCTTGCCGACCGCAACGGCAATGTCTGGATCGGACGCCGCCGCGAACTGGTAACCATGGCCCATGCCGCCAAACAGACCCTGGTCACGGTCGAAAGCTTTACCGACACGGATTTGCTGGCCGACGAGAAAACCGCTGCCGGCACCCTGCCGGCGCTTTATGTGACGGCCCTTGCCGAGGCCGTGGGCGGCGCAAGACCGCTGGCCCTGACCGGTTGTTATGAACGTGATGACGGGGCCATCGCCGCCTATGCCCAGGTGGCCAGGACCGATGCCGGTTTCGCGGACTATCTGGCGCGCACCGTCGGTGCCCATGCCCCCGAAGCCGCCGAATGACCTGTAAGCCGGAAGAGTTTCAAATTTCGGTTCTCGCCGGGTTGCTGAATCAGCCCCATATCAACCATGTGGCGGTCGGCGCCGCCTCACCGATTCCCGGTGCCGCGGCCCTGCTGGCCCAGCAACTGGGTGGTGGCCGCCTGGATGTGACGATCATCCATGGCAACGCCAACAATGCCTTCACCGACGGCGGCCGCGAATTGTTTGATTGCGCCGGGCAGGGGCGGATTGACGCGTTTTTCCTGGGCGGTGTGCAAATCGATGGCCAGGCAAATATCAATCTGGTCGGGACCGGCACCTATCCGGACCTGGAGCGCCGCTTTCCCGGCTCCTTCGGCTCGGCCTATATGTATTTCACCGTGCCCCATGTGATCCTGTTCCGTCCCGAACATTCGCGCCGGGTGTTTGTTGAAAAGGTCGATTTCATCAGTGCGCCGGGCATCAGCCCGCCAGACGTGCACCGTCCGGGCGGGCCGAAATCGTTGATGACTGAGCTCTGCCTGATGGCTTTTGACGGAGCCCGGGGCCGCTTTCGGCTGGTCAGTGTGCACCCCGGCCACAGTCTGGAGGAAATCCTCGACAACACCGGATTTTCCTTTGATATCCCCGATTCCGTGCCGGAAACCCAGGCCCCATCGGAGGCGGTTCTGGTGCAGCTGCGCAGCGTGATCGCGCCGGAAATCGCAAAAACCTATCCCGGTTTCGCCAGCCGGGTGTTCGCGATCACACCCGAGATCAGAGAGTTTGAGGAAAATGTCAGATAACAAACGCCGTCACCAACGCGTCGCATTGAATGAGCCGGCCTCGGTTGCCACCGGCACCGCCATTTTCGACGGCACGGTGATTGACGTATCAGAAAGTGGAGCCGCCGTTGAATTCAACTTCGGCTCCGGCGAATCCAGAATAAAGTTTGATATCGGGTCCGACGTTGAAGTTGATTCCGAACATGTGGCGAAACGCCAGGGCCGGGTGGTGCGCTATTACGACAAGGGTTTTGCGGTCAATTTCGAGGATGAAGGCTGACCGACTGCACGGCCGGTTGTTTGACGGTGAAGTGGAAGACCGATCCCCCGCCGATACCCGACTCTACCCAGATCGCGCCCCCGTGGCTTTCGACAATTCTTTTGCATTCGGCCAGACCGACACCGCTTCCGCTCTCGCCATTGGCAGTTCCCCCCCGTTCCATATAATTGAACACGCTTTGCTGGGCTTCCGCCGGGATGCCCAGACCGTTGTCGGAAATGGAAAAGGCGACGCCATCATTCTGTGCGGTCGCGGTGACGGTAATCACCGGCTGTCGATCCGGCGAGCGGTATTTAAGGGCATTATCATAGAGGTTTTGAAACAAGCGGGTCAGTTGCGCCTTGCTGCCCAGCACCGTCGGCAACCCGACCGTGGCAATTATGCCGCCGGTGCGGGCCAGTTGTGAATGCAGGTTTTTCTCCGCATCCCGGCTGCATTCGGCGGTATCGACGGAACTGAAAGCCTGATTGGTGTTGATACCGACGGCGCGTTCCAGCAAATCGTCAATAAATTCGTTCATGCGCCAGGCGGCGGCGGTCGCCGAATCCAGGTATTCCAGGGCCTCCGCATCTGCGATCCCCCCCGGGGTTTTTTTCATGATTCCCAAAAACCCGATAATGCTGTTGAGCGGGGCCTTCAAATCATGGGCCACCGCACCCGAGAAGCGTTCCAGGTCGGCATTGGCGCGTTTCAAACGATAGGCACTGCGCGAACAGACCGTCCACAGGAAACCAACGGTCCAGACAATGGCGGCGGCGATGCTGACAAATCCCGCAATTAAATCAATCAGCGTAACCTGGGGGAACGGACCCGTGTTATTTTCAATAAAAGGTCTGACCAGGGCGCGAAACACCATAAACAGCGAGAAGACGACAAACAACAATCCCAGCACGCGGCATCCCGGCCTCAGTTCCGCCCGGCGTTCGGCCAGCAGATCCGCCGCCGTCAACGCCGTAATGACAGCGAACAGGGCGGAATTGACCACGAACATGCCAACCACATTAAAGGAGCCCAGCACAAACCAGCCGTCCAGGGCCAGAGCAATCAGCACAATCGCCGCTTCCATACGTTTACGTGGCGCCTCACCCTGCAATCTCCGCATCGCCCGCGCCATCATCACAAAAATCACAACAAAGCTGACGGAAGCGATATAAAGCAGCAGCGGGTTGCGGGTGGCCGCGGCGGCGGCGGCGGCGAGGCAACCCAGGCTGCCGACCAGCAGGGCCAGCGCCAGTTCGACGATGCCATCGACTTTCTGGCCGGTCGCCGCGAACAGCAGCAACACAGCCGCCATGACCAGTTCGACAACTGTTAACGCCAGCAGCAGGGTTCCGAGATCAAACATCTAAAATTTCGCACCCGTTTCTGTGGCTGTGAACGTTAAGGCAGTTCACTTCAGTTCCGCGGCGCCGATTGGAAACACTGAACCCGGCGATTGCAATCTATTTTCTGTTAACACCACAAACTTCCAACGGCAGCGGCTCATTGACATAGCTGATTTCAAGCCCTGGCCGGCCCGGCCTCAGGGGGGATTCTGCTTCGCCTGGCGGTCCTGGATTTCCTGCGGCCAGGTGCTTTTGATATAGGCGAGGACGGCCCAGATATCGTGGCGGTTCAGGATTTCGCCAAAGGCCGGCATGCCACTTTTCATGCCGTCTGGCATCAATGGCTGACCGCCGTCCCGGGTATAGGCAAACAACAATGCATCGCTGTGGTGCCAGCTGTGTCCGGTGGCGTCATGGGGAGGGGCCGGTAACAGGCCGTCGGCCTTGCGGACCCGCCAGTTGGGCTGGCCCTGCAGCTCGGTGCCATGGCATTCGGCACATTGGGCGGTATAGACCTGTGAGCCGTATTCAACCAGCCCGGGGTCGTTGGCATCGGCCGATGTGATGATGCCGGGACCGCGCACCATGCCCTTGATGAACCGCCCGACGGGCTCGAAAATGGGGTTTTTCGCGTAAAACTCGTCAGGGTTCAGCTTCTGGCGCAACACGTTACCACCACCAAAAGCCATCAGGCAGAGGATGATAAAGGCGACAAAAGCAGGAAATTTTTTCTGCACAGCAATCCTGCGCTACTTACCACGCGCCTTGTTGATTAAAAATACAACCAGCCAGATCGGCACGACAACGACGGCACCCAAAAGAATGTATTTTACCGCCCATTCGATGATCCGTGCAACCACGCTGAAAATGCTTTCGACGGTTTCACCGAAATTCGCCAACAGCTCCTTGGGGTTGATATTGAAAAAACTGAGGAGCACACCGATGATAAAGGAAAACAGAAGGACCTTGATCAAGGTATCTTTTATATTTTTTGGCATGTGAACTCCCACGAAACCCCGACAATCCCGAACCCTACACGATCCCGTGCCGCCATGAAAAGACGCAATGTGACAGCGTTTATTTCGGCCAGAGGATCATCTGTGTGCAGCGGAACAGGGCGATGGTCCTGGCGGATTCCCGCGCTGTAACCACGGCATCCCAGACCTGGGTGGTCCGCCCACTGTGGGCGTTGGTGGCCAGACAGTCCAGAATCCCGTCGGTGGCGGTGCCCAGATGATTGCTTTTCAGCTCGATCGTGGTGAAATTTTCAGCCCCCATCGGCAGATGGGCAATGGTCGCCCCGCCGCAGCTGGAATCGGCCAGGGCAATAACCGCCGCCGCATGCAGAAATCCGTTGGGGGCCAGATGGTCAGGGCGGATCTGCATATGGGTGACCACACGCCCCAGCTCAAACCGGTCGTAGGTGACCCCCATCATGGCAATCAGTGACCCCAGGGCGCGCTTGTTCATGTGCGCAGGCGTGATTTCAGGGCGCAGCTGCAGTCCGGCCATGGCTTAACCGGCCTTGCGGGCGGTCGGTGACGCCGCCTTCAGATAGGGGGCCAGATAGTGGCCGGTATAACTTTCCTTGACCCCGGCCACATGCTCCGGCGTGCCTTCGGCGACAATCCGGCCTCCCTTGTTGCCGCCTTCCGGGCCGATATCGATAATCCAGTCGGCGGTTTTGATGACTTCCAGGTTGTGCTCGATGACGATCACCGTATTGCCCTGATCGACCAGGGTATGCAGCACTTCCAGCAGCTTCTTGATATCCTCGAAATGCAGACCGGTGGTCGGCTCGTCCAGTATATAGATGGTTTTGCCGGTGGCCCGCCTGGACAGTTCCTTGGCCAGCTTGACCCGCTGCGCCTCACCGCCCGACAGGGTCGTCGCCTGCTGGCCCAGATGAATGTAACTGAGGCCGACCCGCTTCAGGGTTTCCATCTTGTCACGGATCGTCGGTACCGCCTTGAAAAAGGCCGCGCCTTCTTCAACCGTCATATCAAGAACATCGGCTATAGATTTGTCGCGAAAGCGAATTTCCAGGGTCTCCCGGTTGTAGCGCTGGCCATGGCAGACGTCGCACTGGACATAGACATCGGGCAGGAAGTGCATCTCGATCTTGATCAGGCCGTCGCCCTGACAGGCCTCACAGCGCCCGCCCTTGACGTTGAAGGAAAAGCGACCGGCCTTGTAACCGCGGGTCTTGGCATCGGGCAGGCTGGCGAACCAGTCGCGAATGGGGGTGAAGGCACCGGTATAGGTGGCCGGGTTCGAGCGCGGGGTGCGGCCGATCGGCGACTGGTCAATCTCGACGATCTTGTCGATCCACTCGACCCCCTCGATGGTGTCATGATCGCCGGGATGGACACGGGTATTGTTAAGCTTCTTGGTCAGTCCCTTGTACAGGGTTTCGATGACCAGACTGGATTTGCCGCCGCCCGATACACCGGTGATGCAGGTAAAGGTACCCAGCGGGAAGTTCACCGTGACATCCTGCAGGTTATGGGCGCGTGCCCCTTTGACCGTTATCTGATGGCCTTTTTTCGGCCGGCGCCGGGTTTTCGGCACCTCGATCTGGCGCAGGCCGGTCAGATACTGGGCAGTCAGGCTGTCCGCCGTGGCCATCACCTGGTCCGGCGTGCCCTCGGCGATCACCCGGCCGCCATGAATGCCGGCACCGGGGCCGATATCGATCAGGTAATCGGCGCTGCGAATGGCATCTTCGTCATGTTCGACAACAACCACCGTATTGCCGATATCGCGCAGCCGTTTCAGCATCACCAGCAGGCGCGCATTGTCGCGCTGGTGCAGGCCGATCGACGGCTCGTCCAGCACGTAGAGAACCCCGGTCAGGCCGGAACCGATCTGCGAAGCCAGGCGGATGCGCTGGCTTTCACCGCCCGACAGGGTACCCGAGGCGCGGCTCAGGGTCAGGTAATCAAGCCCGACATTTTCCAAAAACCCCAGCCGGTCATTGATTTCGCGCAGGATCCTGCGCGCGATTTCCGACTGCTGTTCGGTCAGTTTGGCGTCAATGGCGGCAAACCAGCGGTGCGCCGCATCAATGCCGAACTGCGCCACCTCACCGATATGCAGGCCGTCGATTTTAACGGCCAGGGCCTCCGGTTTCAGGCGGTTGCCGTTGCATTCGGAACAGGTGGTGACAGTCTGGAAACGGGACAGTTCATCGCGCACCCAGTTGGAATCGGTTTCCCGCCAGCGCCGCTCCATATTGGGGATCACGCCCTCGTAGGGCTTGTTGATCTCGTAGGCCTTGGCGCCATCATGGTAGCGCATGGTGACGTTTTCCCGGCCCGATCCATAGAGCACGATGCCCTGGATTTTTGTCGGCAGATCGGCCCAGCGGTCGAGCGCGCTGAAGTCATAATGCTGGGCCAGGCAGTCCAGGGTCTGGGCATAATACTTGCTGGTCGACTTGGCCCACGGCGCAATGGCGCCCTGCTGCAGGGACAGAGCCTCATCGGGAACCACCAGTTCCGGGTCAAAATACATTTCCGTGCCCAGTCCGTCGCAGGCTGGACAGGCGCCAAAGGGGTTATTGAAGGAAAACAGCCGGGGCTCGATCTCGTCGATGGTGAAACCCGAGACCGGGCAGGCGAACTTGGCCGAGAACACGGTGCGGCCATCTGGAATATGGGTATTGATGCCGGTTTTCTTTTTTGCCTTTTTCGGCGGGTCTTTGACCTCGGCGCTGTCGACAAAGGCCAGGCCATCGGCCAGTTCCAGGGCCGTCTCGAAACTGTCGGCGAGGCGGGCCTCGATGCCGGCGCGGACCACCACCCGGTCGACGACAATCTCGATATCGTGCTTGAATTTCTTATCCAGCACCGGCGCATCCTCGATGTCATACAATTCGCCATCAATGCGCACCCGCTGAAACCCGCGCTGCGCCAGTTGCTGCAGTTCCTTGCGGTATTCGCCCTTGCGTCCGCGCACGATCGGGGCCAGCAGATAGAGCCTGGCGCCTTCTTCCATTTCCATCACCCGGTCAACCATCTGGCTGACCGTCTGCGCCTCGATCGGCAGCCCGGTGACCGGCGAGAAGGGAGTGCCGACGCGGGCAAACATCAGGCGCATGT
>JABMNT010000259.1 GCA_013203595.1 Rhodospirillales bacterium | reverse complement strand
TGCCATGGTCCACATGACCGACAATAACGATTTTAAGCGGTGCGATCCGGGTGTCGATTGGTGTTGAAATGTTCATGGTTACATATACCCGTCGGCACGCAGCCGCTCGAAGGCGTCTTCCGATTCATGGTCCATGGCACGGCCGCTGCGTTCGGCGACTTTGGTTGTTTCAAGTTCAGTAATGATTTCTTCAATGGTGGCGGCGTCGCTGTCGACCGGCGAGGTAATATCCTGATCGCCGAGCGAGCGATAGCGTTTGCCGTTCTTGGCAAAATAAAGATTAATCGCCGGAATGTTTTCGCGCTGCATATAGCGCCAGATATCCAGCTCGGTCCAATGCAGCAGGGGATGGATACGGACGTGGGTGCCAGGTGCAAAATCTGTTTTATACTGGTCCCAGAATTCAGGTGGCTGATCGCGCACATCCCATTGCGCATTTTCGCCGCGCGGACTGAACACCCGTTCTTTCGCCCGTGTGCCTTCTTCATCACGGCGAATGCCTGCAATAATGCCCGGAAATGGGTTGGTGGCCAGGAAGTTTTTCAGGCCAGCGGTTTTGCGCGCTGCCGCCCGTGCCGCCGGCGGCAGCGAAATATCCATTTCTTCAAGGGGCGGGCAGTCACCCAGCATCAGGTTCAAATCCCATTCCACCGCATAGCGATCTCTGAACTCGTACATTTCAGGAAACTTGTTGCCCGTGTCGACATGGATGACGGGGAACGGCACGTGGCCGAAAAAGGCCTTTTTCGCCAGCCAGACCATGACGTTGGAATCCTTGCCCAGCGACCACAGCATGCCGATCCGCTCGAGCCGGTTAAAGGCTTCGCGCAGGATGTAGATGCTTTTGCTTTCGAGCGCGTCCAGATGGTCCATTTTAAATCCCGTATTCCGTGTTGGCTTTGTTTATTGCCGATTGGCTCATAAGGAAAGCATAAATTGTATATTTTTATTTGTAATTAAATAAATAATAACATTTTAAAAATGTAATTAATCTGGACCTGTTGTTTCCTGCCATCTGGCCTGTCGAATATCCGCCAGAAGAGGCTAGAATTCAGACTGGTTTGAGTTAGCCTTTCGAATACATGCAATGCGGGTTGTCTCATATAAAAACATCAGCCTATCCTTGAGGAAATCCCATGAATTCAAAAGTCGGTTCCGGTTCGCGAACGCCACATGTCGACACCTCGCCGGCGGTTGGTGACGAGGTCAAATACACGACCTGCTACATGTGCGCCTGTCGCTGCGGGATTAAGGTTTATCTGCAGGACGGCAGTATCCGCTATATCCAGGGAAACCGCGATCATCCGGTCAACAAAGGGGTGCTCTGTGCAAAGGGCTCGGCGGGCATCATGACCCAGATGTCGCCGGCCAAATTGACTAAACCCTTAAAGCGGGTGGGGCCGCGCGGGTCTGGTGAATTTGAGGAGATCGAATGGGAAGAGGCGCTTGAGACGGCATCGGACTGGCTGTCGCGAATTCGCGCGACGGACCCGAAGAAACTGGCATTTTTTACCGGTCGTGACCAAAGTCAGGCGCTGACCGGCTGGTGGGCGAGCCAGTTCGGGACTCCCAATTACGCGGCTCATGGCGGCTTTTGTTCGGTCAATATGGCGGCCGCCGGCCTGTATTCAATCGGCGGCTCGTTCTGGGAGTTCGGCGAGCCTGACTGGGAACACACAAAATACCTGCTTATGTTCGGGGTTGCCGAGGATCACGATTCCAATCCGATCAAGATCGGTCTGGGCAAACTGAAGACCCGGGGCGCGAAATTTGTTTCGGTCAATCCCATCCGCACCGGGTATTCGGCCATTGCCGACGAGTGGATTGCCATTCGTCCGGGTACCGATGGCCTGTTTGCCATGTCGCTGATCCACCAGCTGCTGAAATCGGATAATGTCGATATCGATTACCTGGTGCGCTATACCAACGCCCACTGGCTGGTCATCAATGATCCCGGCGCCGCCGACGATGGGCTTTTTGCCCGCGATGCCGATGGCAATCCCTACGCCTGGGACGGCAAGGCGAAAAAGCTGGTGAATGCCCGCGATGCGGAAATTGCCCCGGCGGTTACCGGTGAGTTCGAGTTACCGGACGGGCGCAGGGGGCGGCCGTCCTTTCATCTGGTCGCTGAGCGTTATCTGGATGATAAATATGCACCGGCCAATGTCGCCGAACAAACCGGCCTGGCCCAGTCAACCATCGAACAGGTTGCCGCCGACCTGGCCCACTATGCCTTCAAGGAGGAAATCGAGCTCGACGTGGCCTGGACCGACTGGGCCGGGCGCAAACACAAAACCATCAAGGGCCGCCCGGTGGCGATGCATGCCATGCGTGGTATTTCAGCCCATTCCAATGGCTTCCACACCTGCCGCGCCCTGCATCTTCTGCAAATGCTGCTGGGCACCATCGATTGCCCCGGCGGTTTCCGTCACAAGCCACCCTTTCCCAAACCCATTCCGCCGGGCCTGAAACCGGCCGGCAAGCCGGGCCAGGTGAACCCCGAGACTCCGTTGCCGGGGCCGCCGCTGGGCTTCCCGGTGAGCCCGGAGGATCTGCTGGTGGATGCGGACGGCCAGCCGCAGCGCATCGATAAGGCGTTCTCCTGGGAGTTTCCCCTGTCGGCCCATGGTCTCATGCACATGGTTATTACCAACGCCTGGAAAGGCGACCCGTACCCGATCGATACCTTGATGATGTTTATGGCCAATATGGGCTGGAATTCGTCGATGAATACCTCCGGCGTGATCAAGATGCTGACCGATAAAAACCCGGAAACCGGCGAGTACAAAATCCCGCGTATCATCTATGCCGATGCCTATTACTCGGAAACCGTGGCCTATGCCGACCTGATCCTGCCCGATACCACCTACCTGGAACGTTACGACTGTATTTCCCTGCTCGACCGTCCGATTTGCGAAGCCGATGCCTGCCAGGACGCGATCCGCCAGCCGGTCATTGAACTTGACCGCGATGTCCGGCCGTTTCAGTCAGTGCTGCTGGATCTGGGCGCGCGGCTGGGGTTGGGGGCAATGGTCAACGAGGATGGTTCGCCTAAATATCCGGGTGGCTACCCGGATTATATCGTCAACCACGAACGGGCACCGGGCATTGGATCACTTGCCGGATGGCGCGGTGAAAACGGCGATCAGCAGGGGCGTGGAGCGCCAAACCCCAATCAGCTGGAAAAGTACATCGAGAACAAATGTTTCTGGAGCCACAAGTTCACCCCGGAACAACGCTATTACAAAATGGCTAACAAGGATTACCTGGACTGGGCTGCGGAAATGGGCTTCGTCGCCAATGCCGACCAGATCGTTATGGAAATCTATTCGGAAGCCATGCAGAAATTCCGCCTGGCTGCCCGTGGCCACGGCGCTGTTCAGCCGCCCGAGGCCCATCGGGCCCGGGTCGATACCTACTTTGATCCGATGCCGATCTGGTACGAACCGTTTGAGGAATCCATGGTCGACACCGAGGACTTTCCGTTCCATGCCTTAACCCAGCGCCCCATGCATATGTATCATTCCTGGGGCGGACAGAATGCTTGGTTGCGACAGGTGACCAGTTCCAACAAACTGTACATGAATCCCAAATCTGCGGCCAAAATTGGTCTCGATGCCGATGACTGGGTGTGGGTGACCAGCCACCACGGGCGCATTCGCGTGCAACTGGCGCTGATGGACGGGGTCAACGAAAACACCGTCTGGACCTGGAATGCCATTGGCAAGCAGGCGGGGGCCTGGAACCTGGACAAGGACGCCGGCGAGGCGAAAAAGGGGTTCCTGCTGAACCACGTCATATCCGAATTGTTGCCCCGGCGCGCCGGCGGCTACAGATATGCCAACGCAGACCCGGTCACCGGGCAGGCGGCCTGGTACGATCTGCGGGTGCAAATCGAGAAAGCCGGGCCAAAGGAGGCGTCGGAAACCTTCCCGCAGTTTGAGCCGGCCAAACGGCCTGCTGGATTGAAACCCGCCCCAGATATACTGCGCTACGGGAAATCCATGCGCGACAAGCGGGAGGGATAAGATGACCGAGCTTCCCGTACAAACGACGACCCGGCTGGGACTTGTGATTGACCTCGATATTTGTGTCGGTTGCCATGCCTGTGCGGTCAATTGCAAGGAATGGAACAGTGGCGGCCATATGGCCCCACTGACCGATCTGAATCCTTACGGCAAGGACCAGGATGGTGTCTGGTTCAACCGGGTGCATACCTATGAAGCCGTGCCCGAGGGCGGCACCGGGATTTCCCAGACCATTCATTTCCCGCGCTCCTGCCTGCATTGCGAAGATGCCGCTTGTGTCACCGTATGCCCGACCGGTGCCTCCTTTAAACGCGATGAAGACGGCATTGTGCTGGTTGATGAAAGCCGCTGCATCGGCTGCAAGCTCTGTTCCTGGGCCTGTCCCTACGGGGCCCGCGAATTCGACAGTGACGCCGGTGTCATGAAAAAATGCACGCTGTGTATTGATCGCATCTATAACGAAAACCTGGAGGAAATCGACCGGGTCCCGGCCTGCGTGTCGACCTGTCCGGCCAGTGCCCGGCACTTTGGGGATCTGGGTGATCCGGACTCCGACGTGTCGCAGTTGGTCAAGGCCCGCGGCGGCTACGATCTGATGCCGGAGCTCGGTTATAAACCGACTAACAAATATTTGCCGCCCCGAGCACGGACCCGGTCCAGTGAAGCCATAAAAACGGCGCCGGCTGTCGAAGCCCTGCCAACGCACGACCAGCCCCTGTTGCAGTGGGTTGACCGGTTTCTGTCCCGCTAATTCAACAGTTGCAAGAGATTTAAACCCATGCACCCAGCCTTTTCAGTCATTTTTTTCACGGTTTCATCGGGGACCGGATACGGTCTTCTGTTTCTGCTGGGTCTGCTGGCTGGCCTGGATAAGCTGCCGGAAAGTCCTGTACTGGGGTTGGTCGGCATGGCCCTCGGGCTGGGTCTGGTGGTCGCCGGGTTGCTGTCGTCACTGTTTCATCTGGGCCACCCGGAACGGGCCTGGCGGGCCTTTAGCCAGTGGAAAACCTCCTGGCTGAGCCGCGAAGGCGTTGTCTCGGTGGCCAGCTTTGGGCCAAGCCTGGGGCTTGCCTATCTTTGGGTTTTCCATGGCCCGGACCATCCGCTGCTGGCGCTGTCTGGCTGGGCGACAGCGGCTCTGGCGGTTGTCACGGTCTACTGCACAGCCATGATATACCGCAGTCTGCGGCCTGTTCACCAATGGGCCAATGGCTGGACGGTGCCGGCCTACCTGGCCATGGGGCTGGCCGGCGGCGGACTTCTGCTGGTTGTTTTATATGCGTTGTTTGGTCTTGCCCTGGCAACACTACCGCTCTGTGCCGCCGCGGCCCTGATGCTCGCCTGGGCCGTCAAAACCGGCTACTGGCATTTTGTCGATACTTCGAAAAGCGCAAGCACCGCGGAAACGGCGACCGGGTTGGGACATATCGGCAAGGTCCGTCAACTGGAAGGCCCGCATACGGAAGACAACTATCTGCTCAAGGAAATGGGCTTTCGGGTGGCCCAGAAGCATAGCCAAAAGCTACGCCGCTACGCCCATGTTCTGGGCTTTCTGATCCCTGTCCTGCTGTTGGTGGCGGCGGCTCAGTCGACGGATGTGAACGTCGCTCTGGTGGCGGTCTGTGCTGTGATTTTCTTTATGATCGGTGCGATAACGGAGCGCTGGCTGTTTTTTGCCGAAGCCCGTCATACGGTGACCCTGTATTATGGCGGCTAGCTGGCGCGCCCTAAGATCATGGACCTGATCTTGTTGAAGCTATATGGCCCGTTCTGTTTGACTTGATTCAGTGAATTTGCTTATCTTGGCTCCATAAGAAAAACAACAAAGCACGCGAACTCTTGCGGATGATCCGGTAACCGGCATCCAGCGGAGTGTTAAAATGGCCGATCTTTCAGAAATCATCACCCTCGATGCCGGTGGTGCTGACTCTATTTCCCTGCCCGAAGGTTTTTCTCTCACCAGCGCTGAATTCGAAAGCAGCGGTGACGATCTTGTCGTCACCGGAGCTGATGGTTCGCAGGTGGTGATCGAGGATTACTACGCGCAGGACAATCCGCCCCAGTTGACAACACCCGATGGCGCCGAGGTGTCCGGCGACATGGTCGTCCAACTCACCGCAAACCAGTCGCCACAGACGGCCGATGCGTCCGCCGCTGACGGCGCCGGCGACAGCAGTATTATTACCGGCACCGATAGCGCCAACCCGAACGTGATAACGGGAACCGATGGCGAGCCGATCGGCAACGTTGAAAATCTGTCGGGTAGTGTTTTTGCAATTCGCACCGACGGCACCCGGGTTGAGCTTGATGTGGGTGATCCGGTTTTTCAGGGCGATATTCTGGAGTCCGGCCCCGATGGCGCGGTCGGTATCATGCTGGCCGATGAAACCACCTTCTCCATGGGCGAAGATGGCCGCATGGTGCTTGATGAAATGGTCTACGACCCCGGTACCCAGGAAGGCTCGGTGTCGCTGTCCGTGCTGCAGGGCGTGTTTACCTTTGTTTCCGGTCAGGTTGCAAAAACCGACCCGGACGCCATGACCCTTGATACACCGGTGGCAACCATCGGAATCCGCGGAACCCAGGTCGGTATCGAGATCCCCGACGGCGAAAGCATGAACGTGGTCTTGATGGAAGAAGCTGACGGTTTTGTTGGCGAGGTCGTGGTCCAGAACGATGCCGGTGTGCAGGTTCTGAATGGGGCCAATCAGTTTTCCGTCGTGCAGAGCTTTGATCTGGCGCCGGCGGATATCCGTTCCATGGAACTGGATCAGATGGTCAATGACTTCGCCACCGCCCTGAGCCATCTGCCTCTGGTCCATGGCAACCAGAACGATTTCGGCACCCAGCAGCGCGAGGGCGAATTCCTCGATGAAGAGGTGCTGCCCCTGGATGAAGCCCTGGATGAAACCCTTAACGACGGCGCAGACCTGGCTGAGTTTGATACAGCGGCGGGCGGCAACAATGGCGAGCCGGAGCCGACAGCGGAGGACCAGATTAACGTTGACAGTGGTATCGAATTTGATCCCCTGCGCGATATCATCGGCGGTACGCCCGGCGGCCAATTACCTCAGGACGAACTGATAGTTGCGGATATCGTACAGGGCGCAGCTGCCCGCGATACTATTAAAGAACAAAATACCGGCCCCAATGTGATCGGTGGTACCGGTACGATCACAGGTACCGATGATGCGGATATTATTGATGGCGGTGAAGGCAATGATACGATTCACGGCGGCGGTGGCGATGATATCATTCGCGGCGGCGGTGGTGATGACTATGTGGATGGTGGCGATGGCGCCGATAATATTGATGGCGGTGCGGGTAACGACACATTGCATGGCTCGGCTGGTGCCGACACGATTCATGGCGGCGTCGGCGATGATTACATTGATGGCGGCGCCGGCGATGATGTCCTGTTTGGGAATGACGGTAACGATACGATCTACGGCGGTGCTGGCAACGACCGGATTAATGGCAACGACGGTGACGACATTCTGTATGGCGGAGATGGTGACGACACCATTGATGGCGGTGCCGGCAATGACCAGATATTTGGCGAAGCAGGCAACGACTATCTGATTGGCGGAACCGGTAACGACACGCTCGAAGGGGGGCTGGGTGACGACACCCTCGAAGGCGGTGACGGCGACGATATTCTGCGCGGTGGCGACGGTAACGACCTGCTGAATGGGGGGGCCGGTTACGATATTGTTGACGGCGGTGCGGGCGATGACACGCTGTTCCTCAGCGCCGGCGGCGACAGCCTTGCCGGTGGTGCCGGCAACGACACGGTTTCGGTCGGTGACTTTGATGTCTCCGGCGGAATCATCGTCGATCTGGTGGCCGGTGAACTCACCGTCAATGCGACCGGCGAAGTGACGACCCTGAACAGTATTGAAAATGTTGTGGCCGGTTCCGGTGATGATGTGATTATCGGTAACGCCTACAACAACATCATTACCGGCGGCGCTGGCAACGATATCATTGATGGTGGCGGCGGTCGCGATACGGCCGTTTTCTCGTCGAGTTTCAGTGAAACGACGCTGACTTTCAATCCCGAGAACGGCACCATTACGGTTAGCGGACCGGACGGTATTGATACCCTGTCAAATATTGAAAACCTTGCGTTTTCCGACTTGACCCTGGCCGCAATCGAGGCGCCGACACTTGAAGACACGGCCTTTGATCTGGATCTTGCCGGAGCCCTCGACGGCTTGTCGGAAGCACTCAGCGTGACCATTGCCGGGATGCCGGCAGGGGCCGAACTTTCGGCAGGGATAGATAATGGCGACGGCACCTGGACGATCACCAGCACTTTGCTGGAGACGCCAACGCCCGTACTTGATGAGCTTGGTGTGCCGACCGGAGAAATTCAGATAATCACAAGTGGCGCATCGCTGACCGATTTGCTGGACGGTCTGACAATCACGCCGCCTGAAAACTCCAACGACGATTTCACCCTGTTTATTACCGGCCAGACCGCCGGTGGCGCGCCGACGGACGCCTCGATGGTTATCATGCAGGTTGAAGGTGTTGCCGATACGGCCAACCTGGAAGTCGGTGACGTGACCGGCCCGGAAGATAACTGGATTTCGCTGGCACCGGTAAGGGATGGCGATGGCCAACTGGTATCGGGAATTGACCCCAGCCTGGTTGATACCGATGGCTCGGAAACTCTTTCGTTGACCATATCCGGAATTCCGCAGGGCCCCGGCTTCAGCCAGGAGGATCTGCAATCCGTGCTGGCGGGTCTGGGTGAAGACTCCGGTCTGACCATTGCGGATCTGGGATTTGAAGGCCCCGATGCGATCTTGCGGGCGACCATCGATAATGTCGAAGTTACTTTTGATCTGGCCCCCGGTACCAATAGCTATATCATTCAAAATCATCCGCTCACCGGCGAGCCGCTGACCGCTGCCCAGATGACTCAGGTCATCGAAACCCTGGCATTGAAGCCGCCCTTTAACCATGACGAAGATTTTGATCTGCAGGTTTCGGCGACCACGACCGAAAACGATGGCGATACCGCAACCACAGAGTTTTCTTCCGTGCACGTTTCGCTGGATCCGGTTGCCGATGCGCCGTTCCTGTCGGTCAATGCCGGTGGCGATGATTCCACATTCATGCGTGGCGATACGGTTTTTCAGGGTGATGACAATGTTGTTGAGGCGCGGGCCAGTCTCGAAGACGAAGCGATCGCGCTGCACATTGATCCGACAACCTTCGATCCGTCAGAAACCCTGTCCATTACAATCGGCGGAATTCCGGAAGGTGCTGTTCTTTCCATTGGGATGGCGGGCAGTGCCATTCAGTTCCCGGCCAACATCGTTTATACGGATTTTCCGGTTCTTGACGCCGAAAACAATCCGGTCCTGGATGAAAGTGGCAATCCGGTGTTTGAGAGTTTGGGCAGTGTTGTCATTGCCAACGAAGCCCTGCTTGGAAATATCTCGATCACGCCGCCGGCAAACTCCAACGAGGAATTTCAGATCACGGTAACGGCGACCTCGACCGAGCCGGAAATAATGATCAGGCGTCAACAACCGCCTATATCAAGGTCCACCCGACCGGTGTTGCTGACGAGCCTGTCTTTGAGGTCCAGAACGTTGCTGGTGACGAAGATGTGGCCATTCCGCTGGAGATCGCTGCCGAACTGACCGATACCGATGGCTCGGAAACCCTGTCGATTTCAATATCCGGCTTCCCGGATGGGGCAACGGTAACCTATACGGATGAAAACGGAGTTACCCAGGAAATTGCCGTCAGCGGTGGCAGTATTGAGCTGACGCCGGCCCAGTTAAACGGCCTGGCGGTCACTCCGCCTGAAAATTCTGATCAGGATTTTCCGTTGCACGTAGCAGTTACCGTAACGGAAAACGATGGCGACAGCCTGACCCGTGAAGCCGATATGACGGTTACCGTCAATGCGGTTGCAGATACGCCGAACCTTAATGTCGACGACACCGTCGGTATCGAAGATACCGCTGTCGCTCTGGACCTGAGTGCGTCGCTGAACGATACGGATGGGTCCGAGACACTGTCGATTAACGTGTCAGGCCTTCCCGAAGGCGCCACCCTGAGCGCCGGTATCCTGAATGACGATGGCAGCTACACCTTAACTCCGGCCGAATTGTCTGGCTTGACGCTGACCCCGGCTGCGGATTCCAATGAAGATTTCGATCTGACAGTCACCGCCACGTCAACGGAAGACGAGAACGGTGATACGGCAAGCAACATTCAGACCGTTCATGTCGACATGAAAGGCGTTGCCGATACGCCGACCCTGAATGCGGCGCTCGGCGGACCATTGCCAAAAGCCGACGGCTCCCCGGTTGAGGCCGGTGACGACATGACTTATGAGCTGGATCTGGCATCAACATTGACCGACAGCGATATCCAGGCCGGACGCGAAGCGTCGGAAACATTGTCGGTGACGATCAGTGACGTGCCCGACGGGGTGACCTTAAGCGCTGGTACCCTGAACGCGGACGGCAGCTACACGTTGACGCCGGATCAGTTTGCCGGGCTGACAATGACCGTTGCGAATTCGGTTCCTGACGACTTTGCCCTGCGTATTGTTGCGACAGCCGTTGAAAACGACGGCGATACGGCGTCGACGGAAGTGTCGCTTCACGTTGAAGTTGCCGCCAATCCGGCACTGGGCGTTCATGTTGCGGAAGGCTATGAAGATGCGCCGATTGTCCTGAATATTGATGCGGCGCTCACGGATCTGGAAGGTGAAGCCCTCTCGATCACGATTTCCGACATTCCGGAAGGTGCAGTTATTATCTCGGGTGGTGTCGAGTACCCGGCCAGCGGCGGCAGTCTGCTGCTGACGGAAGAGATGATCAGTGCGGGAATTCTTGACGACCTGCATATTATTGCCCCGGAAAATTCGAACACAGATTTCGTGCTGACGGTTACCGCGACATCGACGACGGCGTCCGGTGATATTGCCGAAGTTGACGTGCCCTTGCCGGTCAAAGTCTTCGGTGTTGCCGATAACCCCAACTTGAGTGCCGCCAACACGGACATTGAAGTCGAGAAAGACACGCCGATTGCCCTCAATCTGTCATCCAGCGTGACCGACACCGATGGCTCGGAAACCCTGTCTATCGTCATCGAAAACATCCCCGAAGGTGCGGTCTTGATGTCCGGCGATACGCCCATTACCGTAACCAATGGCAAGGCCGATGTGACGCCGGAGCAACTGGCCGGATTGACAGTGACGCCGCCGCCGGGTTCGGAAACCCCGTTTACCCTGATTGTCCGCTCAACCAGCACGGATTCCGAATTGAATGGCGAGATCGGACCCAGTGATACGGCGACGGTGACCGAATATGTGAACATCGTGCTTACCGACGGTGCGGACGATCCGATCGTCAACATCGGCGACTCCGTCGGCTATGAGGATACGGCCATTGCGCTGAATATCGATGCGCAGCTGACGGACACGGACGAAGTCCTTTCCATCACCATCAGCGGCATTCCCGCCGGTGCGTTCATGTCACCCGAGGGTAATCTCAATCCCGATGGATCGATGACCTTCACTGCCGATCAACTGGCCAATCTGAAGATTGTGCCGGCGCCGAATTCCAACGAAGATTTTACTTTGTCGGTCACTGTCGAATCCCATGACGGGAGTGATATCGCGTCGGTCACGCGCGATTTGAATGTCGAAGTCATTGGTGTCGCCGATACCCCCGACCTGCAGGCGCAGGATGCTGCAGGCCTTGAAGGTACAGCGATTGCCCTGGATATCTCCGCTGCCCTGAATGATCTGGATGGATCGGAAAGTCTGTCGATCACCATCGCTAATGTGCCCTTCGGTGCGGTTTTGTCAGCTGGTGAAAACAATCTGGATGGCACCTGGACTTTGACGCCGGAGCAACTGGATGGTCTGACCATCACCCCGCCGGCCGGTTCCGAGGATGACTTTTCCCTGCAGGTGACCGCAACTGCCACCGATACTGAAGCGGATGGTGAAAACCCGCATACGGATACGGCTTCTGTCAGTACGGTAATCAATATCGATGTCACCGGTCTGGCTGATGTGCCGACGGTTGTCATTGGCGCCGCCCAGGGCTTCGAGGATACGGCGATTCCGCTCAACATCGATGTCACGGCGGCCGATGAGGGCGAAGT
>JABMNT010000258.1 GCA_013203595.1 Rhodospirillales bacterium | reverse complement strand
TCGGTCTCGGTGCTGGATGTGATTTCCCAGCGCCTACGCAAGCTATTTGTTTAGCCTTTGCACTGAAACCCATGAGCCAGCGGTATAAACGCTGCCTATAAAGAGTCCGCAATGTCCCAAAAGCGGCATCCTTATAACAGTTCAAAATGCGTGGTTTCACTTTCTGTGAGAACCGACAGCGCGCCCAGTGAGTTAGCAAAGCGCGTATCTGCGGGCGTTTATGCGGGGATTTCCTGTGGGGCCAGCGGCGGGTTTCCCAGAATCATGTCTGCCGCCTTTTCACCGATCATCAGGGCGCCGGCGTTCAGGTTGGCAGACGGCATCATCGGCATGATCGAGGCATCGGCAACGCGCAGTCCTGCAATGCCGTGAACCCGCAGCTGATCATCGACGACCGTCTGTGGCTGGTCTTTCGGCCCCATCCGGCAGGTCCCCATGGGGTGATAGGCGGTGTTGCCGGTTTGCCGGGCATGATCGAGCAGTTCGTCATCCGATTGCAGCGTCGGACCGGGCCAGCGTTCTTCGGCCACGTAAGCGGCAAAGGGGTTGGCCTGCAGCAGCTGCCGGCTGAGGCGCAGCGCCGCCAGCAGGATGCGGCGGTCTTCTTCTTCGACCAGATAATTGGCCTGAATTTCCGGCTGGTCATAGGGGTCGGCCGAGCGGGCCCGCACGTAGCCGGCGCTTTGTGATCGTTGTTGCCAGCAGGCAATGGTGGCGCCCGGGAACCGGTCGAGGCCTGACTGCACGCCGTGCGGATAGCTGGCCGGGGTAAAGGTCAGCTGAATATCGCCATGGTCGATGCCGGGGTGTGATTTCCAGAAACAGTAAACGAGGGTTGGCGTCAGGGCTAGGGCACCGCGCCGCCACAGCGCATATTTTGCAACTTCCCTGACCAGGCCCAGCCCGCGGGTTTTTTCATTGATCGTCGCCAGGCCCTGGATGCGGGCCACCGAGCGAACCGCGTAGTGATCCCGGAAATTTTCGCCGACACCGGCCAGGTCCTGGATCACCGGCACAGCCAGTTCCTGCAGGTGCTGCGCCGCACCGATCCCGGAAATCTGCAGCAGTTGCGGCGAGGCGATGGCACCGGCGCAGAGGATCACTTCGCGGTTGGCCCTGATCGTTGTCTCAGGCCCGGTTCTGCCGCCCCGCTGGTAGCGAACACCAACGGCCTGTTTGTCCGCGATCAGGATCTGGCGCACATGGGCGTTGGTCACAACCTCCGTATTGCCGCGCCTGATGGCGGGATACAGAAATGAGCGCGCCGGGCTGACCCGGCGGCCCCTGTGCACGCTGCGCTGGGCATAGGCAATGCCTTCCTGGGTGCGGCCGTTGTAATCCGGATTATGGGGGATGCCGAGGGAGACGGCGGCATCGATAAAGGCGTCACACAGCGGGTGCTTCTCGTCAATATCGGTAACCGTAAACGGGCCATCGTGGCCATGAAAGTCCTGGTCACCACTGCCGATCTTGTTTTCACTGCGCCTGAAATAGGGCAGGACATCCGCGTAGCCCCAGCCGTGATTGCCTTTTTGCGCCCAGCTGTCGAAGTCCATGCGCTGACCGCGGTTGTAAATATGGCCGTTTATGGAGCCGGAGCCGCCGAGCGTCTTGCCGCGCGCCTGATCGATGGCCCGCCCGCCGATCCCGGCACCGGCGGCGCCTTTATACATCCAGTTGATGGCGGGGTTTTTGAGGGTGTAGAGGACACCCGCCGGAATATGGATGAACGGGTTTCGGTCGACGGGGCCGGCTTCGAGAACGCAAACGGAATATTTCCCGGACTCCGACAGGCGTCCGGCAACAACCGACCCGGCGGATCCGGCGCCAATGATGATATAGTCAAAACTTTGGGATGCCACGCCAGCGCCTTTGTCCGTTGATCGTAATTTTCAACGATTATGGGCGAAGGGCAGGCGCCAGTAAAATTCTTTATACCGACGGCGCCGGTGCTGAACCTGAACCCGACAGAAAAACGTATATCCCGCAAGCGCTGCGCGCTGATGCCAATTGCGGGCGGCAGGTAAAACCGTTTATGGTGGGATTAGGCAGCTGTGCGGTCGGTCAGGGCTTGGCGGGCGGGCGCGCAGTTTTTAACGGGACCAGGGGGATTTCAGGCAAGTGCAGAAAATAATCACACGGGCACGCATCGTCGGCCAGCTTTTGCAGGAAAGGCGGCAAACCATTGCAATCGCTGAATCTTCGGCCGGGGGGCTGATATCGGCCGGTCTGCTGAGTGTTGCCGGCGCCTCTGCCTATTATCTGGGTGGCGGCGTTATTTATACCCGCGAAGCCAGGCGGCAACTGCTGGGCTTGCCGGAGTCTGTTGTCACCATGCAGGCGGCGACCGAGGACTATGCGCTGCTTGTGGCCAGGGCCATACGCGATAAACTGGGGGCAACCTGGGGGCTTTGCGAAACCGGCGCCAGCGGACCAGGCGGCAACCGCTATGGCAATCCACCGGGGCATGTCTGCGTGGCTGTCTGCGGTCCACAGGATCTGGCGATGACCCTGGAAACCGGCAGCGCGGACCGCGAAGCCAACATGCGGGCTTTTGCCGAGGCCTCACTCGAGTTTCTTGAAAAGGCCCTGCGGTGATAGATACCGAAACCCGCAACCGGTTTCAGCGCGACGGCGTGGTGGTGCTGCGCCAGGCCTTCGGCAGCGACTGGATCGAAAAGCTGCGCGACGGACTGGCCGAAAACATGGCGACACCAGGCCCCTATACGCGGACCTATACGGACGACGGTGCGCCGGGCAATTTCTTCGGCGATTACTGCAACTGGCAGCGCATTGCCGGCTACGAGGATTTTGTCAGAAATTCGTCAGCCAGCGCCATGGCCAGGCAACTGATGGGTAGCCGCAAGGCCAATTTTTTCCATGAACATGTGCTGGTCAAGGAGCCGGGCACCCTGGACAGAACGCCCTGGCATCATGATCAGCCCTATTATTGTGTCGATGGCAACGACACGGTGAGCCTGTGGGTTCCGCTCGATCCGGTGCCCAGAGAATGGGGGGTTGAGTTTGTCGCCGGTTCGCACAAGTGGGACCGTTTGTTTCGCCCGCGTAAATTCGTCGGCGCTGACTACGAGCAACCCGATGACGGGTTCGAGGCGATGCCGGATATCGATGCCGAGCGTCATGCCCATACCCTGCTGTCATACGATCTGGAGCCGGGGGACTGTGTGGCGTTTCATTTCCGGACCGTCCACGGCGCCCCCGGCAACGGCTCGGCGACGGCACGACGGCGGGCCATCGCCTGGCGCTGGACGGGCGACGATGCCCGGTTCGTGCTCCGCCGTGGCGTCATGTCACCGCCGTTCCCTGAAATGGCGGCGTGCGCTCTGGTGGCTGGTGATGTAATGGACTGTGATTTGTTCCCAGCCTTTGCAGGCTCCTGAAATCTGAAATCGCACGGGTTAGCTTATTTGGCTTGATATTCCAGGTCCCAGGCCTTGACCGCTTTCGATTCAACCCAGTCGGCAACCAGCGCATCGAAGGTTTTGAAATGCGCTGATTCCAGATGCAGGCCAAATGCGGCGCGGCTTTCATAAACTTCGTAGAGGAAAATGGAGTTGGAATCCTCAGGGTCCTTGCAGACATCAAAGCGGTGACATTCCGGCTCCTTATCCAGAGAATACTGGGCATTGGCCTGAATGGCTTCGGCAAAGGTGTGAATATGGTCCGGTTTGATCTGAAACAGTACGGTGACGACAAACATTGGCAATCCTTCGGCTAATGGCGGGTAAATCTGGATAAATGGCTTTTAACGTCCGGCGTTACCCAGGTGGAAAACGGGTCTTGAGGTCGGCAATCTGAGCATCATTCAGATACCGGCTGTTCATATTTTTCAGCAGCAGAAACAGTTTAGCCGTTTCTTCCAGCTCTTCGGTGGCATAGACGGCATCTTCCAGCGATTTGCCGGCGACCACGGGGCCGTGATTGGCAAGCAGGACGGCATGGTGATCGGACGCCATTTCGCGCACCGCCGCCGCCAAATCCAGGTCACCTGGTGCAAAATACGGCACCAGCGGCAGAATGCCGATTTTCATGACGTAATAGGCGGTGATCGGTGGCAGTACGTTTTTCGGGTCGATATCAGCGAGGCAACTGACGGCGACCGAATGGGTTGAGTGCAAATGAACAACCGCTCCTGTGGCGGGACGCTGTTCATACATCACGCGGTGCAGAAAGCTTTCCTTCGTCGGTTTGTCGCCGGATATGTGAACGCCCTTGTCGTCCAGTTTGGACAGCCGGGCCGGGTCAAGGGTTCCCATGGTGGTGCCCGTTGGCGTCATCAACCAGCCGTCGTCAACCCGGACACTGATATTGCCGGAACTGCCAAAGGTCAGCCCCCGTTCAAACATGGATTTCGCCAGCCGGGTAATTTCGTCGCGTTGCCGGGTTTCGCTCATGACAGCATCGCGAACGATTTAAGGAAAAAATCCTGCGTGCCGAAGTTTCCTGATTTCAGGGCAAGGGCCAGTTTTTTCGGACCCATGGTTTCTGTCCACGGAACACCCGGGTCGATTTCCGGGCCAATTCGCAGGGCCGGGACTTGCAGCGCATTGACGACGGCGCCGGATGTTTCGCCGCCGGCCACGACCAGCCGGCGCACACCCTGTTCATATAAACCAAGGGCGACCCGGGCCAGGGCATCTTCGACCATCGCACCGGCTTTTTCGCGGCCCAGTTTTTCCTGAACCTGCTTCACCAGCTCCGGGTCCGCCGACGAGTAAATGAGTATAGGGAGTTCGGCATTTTGCGCGCGGGCCCAGGCCAGGGCTTCGGCAACCTTGTCCTGCCCGGCAGCCAGCTCCATGGGGTCAATCAGAAAACTGGCAATGTGTTTCTGAGCATGGGCAATCTGTCCGCGTGTTGCCTGCGAACAACTGCCGGCGATGATCGCCGTGCGACCCGGTGGGGCGTGAAAGTCGGTTGTCGCGGAGGCCTGTAAAAGCCCCTGTTTGCGGAAATTTTCAGGCAGCCCCAGAGCAACGCCCGAGCCGCCGGTAATCAATTTCAGATCCGCCGAGGCTTCGCCGATAAACCGCAAATGCGGGTCCGAGATGGCGTCCACAATGGCATGGGCAAAGCCGCCGGCTTTGAGGTTTGAATAGGCACTTCTTATGGACTCAGCGCCGCCATCAACAGCCGCATAAGGCACCAGGCCGACGGGCTTTTTCGTCTGTCGTGCCAGAACCCGGACCAGATTGGCATCGGTCATCGGGGTCAGGGGGTGGTTTTTCATCCCCGAATCTGACAACAAAACATCACCGACAAATAAATGACCGTTAAATAGTGTGCGGCCGTTTGCCGGGAAGGCCGGGCAGGCGATGGTAAAGTCTGTGTCCAGGGCCTCCATCAGGGCTTCCGCAACCGGACCGATGTTGCCCGCGTCCGTCGAATCGAAAGTGGAGCAGTATTTGAAAAAAAACTGCCTGGTTCCCCTGGCTTTGAGCCAGGCCAGCGCGGCCAGGGAATCCTCAATCGCTTCCGCAGGCGGTTCCGTGCGTGATTTGAGCGCGACGATGACGGCATTGGCATCGCCAAAATCAAGGTCTGCGTCGGGCACGCCGATAACCTGAACAGCCCGCATACCCTCCTTTACCAGCGTATTTGCAAGGTCTGTCGCCCCGGTAAAATCATCCGCAATCGCGCCCAATAGTATCGACACATTCCATCTCCAATTAATGTATACGTTGTTCTTTTAGCGCCTTCAGCACCTGATAACAATTCATCCCCCATGTAAAATAAAGTTTATTTTAAGTTCATTGCGAGGTTGAGTCTTTCTAAGATCAGCCTAACTTTGCATGACCCGGAAATACCCAGTCAGGATCAACAACCATGGGCCGAGCAGCACGCACAGTAGATATGGCACCGGGGTTTTCTGTCCGGCCCGATTATCAGGTAACCATCGCACCCAGCGGACGCCGGGTCAGAGCGGTATTTAACGGTGAAGTCATCGCCGACAGCACGGCGGCCCTGGTCCTGCAGGAAACCCGGCACGCGCCGACCTATTATTTCCCGCGCAAGGATGTGCGCATGGACCTGCTTACGCCTACCGACCACCTGACCCATTGTCCGTTTAAAGGCAATGCCTCGTACTGGAGCATAGAGGTCGGCGGCAAAAAAGAGGAGAACGTCGTCTGGAGCTATGAGGAACCCTACAAGGAAGCCCCTGACATAGCCGGTTATCTGGCTTTCTACTGGGACAAGATGGAGGCCTGGTACGAAGACGACACACTGGTCCATACCCAATTGCGTACCGGTAAAAGCGCGTCGGCAAACCCTTTGGTTGACTGGTTGCTGTCGGAAGCATGGGACGCAACGACCTCGCGCGAACTGACCAAGCGGCTGGCAGGCCGGATGAATGAATGCGGGATGGAAATCCTCAGGCTGAACCTGGTTATTCAGACCCTGCATCCGCTGCTGGCGGCGATTGCCTATCGCTGGTCACGCGCGGAACCGGAAGTCTCCAAGCTTGAAGCCTCCCACGACACCCTGATCAGCGACCAGTTCAGGAACAGCCCGCTGGCCCCTATTTTTGAAGGTTCGGGCGGCGTCAGGCGATGGATAGATGCGCGCAGTGCCGCGGAATATCCCATTCTGGATGAGTTAAAGGCGGAAGGGGCCACGGACTACGTGGCGATGCCGATGCGGTTTTCCGACGGGCAGATCAATGCCATTACGATTGCAACCGATGCCGCCGGCGGATTTTCCACAGAAAACCTGGGCTATGTCCATGAAATTTTACCCATGCTCAGCCGGCTCTTTGAGGTCCATGCCAAGCAGCGCTCAGCGGCGACATTGATGCGGACCTTTATGGGCAAACACACCGGTGAACGGGTGCTCAATGGGCAAATCCGGCGGGGCGACGGCGAGGATGTTAACGCGGTTATCTGGTTTTCCGATCTCAGGAATTCAACGCCCTTGGCGGAGTCCATGTCGCGTGCCGATTTCCTGATATATTTGAACCGTTTCTTTGACGGCATGGCCGGTGCGGTTGTTGATAACGGCGGAGAAATTTTGCGATTTATCGGCGATGCGGTTCTGGCGATATTTCCAATTGCCGGTGATGGCAGTTGCAGTCGGGAAGCCAGAGCGGAAATCGGGCTGGCCTGTGAACGCGCGGTCACGGCGGCGATGGCGGCGACGGCGGCAATTGCACAAACCAATATTGCCCAGGCGAGCAGGGGAGAGCCCGAAATCAGGTTTGGTATCGGCATTCATATCGGCGATTTGACCTATGGCAATATCGGCATCCCGGAGCGTCTGGAATTTACCGTGATCGGGGCGGCGGCCAACGAGGCGGCCCGGATTGAGGCTATGACCAAGGAATTGCAGATTCCCGTCCTGATATCGGACACGTTTGCCAGTTCCTAAAGTGGCGAGCTGATATCGGTCGGCCGCCATCGCCTGCGCGGTGTGGAAAATGAACGCGAACTGTTTACGGTCGGACCATGAAACATCTGTTTTTCAAAAGAGTTGCCGTCATCGGCCTGCTGGTGGTTTTGCCATTGCTGCTGGCTGGAAACGCCACCGCGCAATCGTCCGAACAGAATATCGGCGGTTCCTATTCATTAACCGACCATCACGGACAGCCGGTGTCTGATAAGTCCTTTCTGGGGGCGTTTCAGATCGTCACGTTTGGTTATACCTTTTGCCCGGATGTTTGCCCGGTTACCCTGACAACGTTATCTCAAATCATCGACCTGCTTGAAGCCCGGGATATTCATCTGCAGGCGATTTTTATTACTCTCGACCCTGAACGCGATACCGTCGATCAACTGGCCGGCTACGTTGGGCATTTCCATCCGAAGATTGTTGGTCTGACCGGAAGCTTGGCGCAGATTCAACAGGTTGCTGATGCCTATCGGGTGGTGCACAGACGCATAGCCGGTGATGACGAGGCGACCTATCATATCGAGCATAGTGCTGTGCATTATCTGATGGATGCCGAAGGCCAGTACGCAGGTCATCTGGACTATGATGTATCGCCCGAAACCGCCGCCGGGGAGATTGCTGCCTTGATCCGCGCCCACCAATCCTGACTGGCCAGGAAGGTCGTTCGCGGTCAGGATTTATTGGCCAGGCTCTGGCTGGTGCTGACCAGTTTTTCGCTTAAAACAGTCATTACGCCCAATGCGGCATCGGGGTTTTCGGTGACCATTTTGAGAAACATGCTGCCATCCAGCTTCATCACCTTCAAATCACCCTTTGCGATGACAATGGCTGACCGGCCTGTACTTAAAAACAGGGCCATTTCACCAAACAGGTCATGCGGTCCGAGGTGGTTAACCTTGACATGCTTGTCGTCAAAATCGACAAACACTTCCGCCTCGCCAGATTCTATAAAATAAGCGGAATCTGCCCGGTCGCCGGTGCTGAAAATCACTTCGCCATCATCGAAAATCAACTGGTCGCTGGCAAACGCCAGCAGTTTCAACTTTGACGGTTCAAGCTTTGAGAAGAGCGGAATATTTTTTAGCGTCCGTGCGGCTTCTTCCAGGTCCATTTTGCACCTCCCTTTCCTTAATTCCTGACTGCGTTTTATGCAATTGCTAACGCGTGGTATCGGCTGCCTGCTTTTGCAAGCTGTTCTGTGGTCCCCTGTTCAACGATCCGTCCTTCCTCCATGACAAGAACTCTATCGAAGCGGGATGCCAATTCCGGCTGGTTGAGAACCCAGATCAGGCCGCGCCCTTTGAAGCGTTCGATTACATCGCCCATCAAGGCCTCCTGAGTTTTCCGGTCCAGAGCACTCAACGGGTCATTCAATATCAATAAATCGGGGTTTTTGATCATCGCCCGCGCCAAACATATTTTTTGTCGCTGGGCTGAAGATAACCGTCCACCGGCAATGCCAACAGGCATATCAAGGCCCAAATCAATCAATGTTTGATCAAGATTCAGTTTTTCCAGGACATCATCTATAACCTGCCCAATCTCCTTGCGGGCCTGCGCGCGCCCATGGGCAATTTTTCCAAACAGAATATTGTCCTGTACGGATGCCGCCGCGTTGTAGCGATCCACATCATAGAATTCGATGGCATCTTTGAGATTATCGGGCAGATCATCGGCAAATATCTTGCGGGCCGCCACCAGCTTGCTCCTGATATCTTTGTCGGCGAGCCCAAGTCGATGGCGGTCGGGAATGAGCATAAACGGCAAACTGAGGAGTTGGGTTTTATCCTCTTCACTGAGACCGTCCAGGCCCTGCGTTTCGGCGCGTCGCAGAATTTGCTGAAATTCCGGCAAATCATCGGATTGAATAAACGAATACTGCTCGAAGAACTCGTGACCGGGGGGCAGGTCCTTGAACAATTCGATCATCATTCCGGCAACTTTACCGCCGGTTTCCAGGAATTGATGATACAGGTTGGTTTTGTTCAGAACCGAGAGAATGTACGAATTTCTACCCAGGTTATGGAGGTCAAATTCAGGTCCGACGGGCGTTCCCATCAGAATGTTTTCACCAACCGTCATGTTGGAGTTGAATTTGTCGCGATCAAAAGGTTCAACCAGGCGGGCGATTTTGGGGTCATCGAGACGGCTTAACAGTTCCTGGCGGGCTTTCAGGATGGCATCTTCCAGCCCTGGATATCGGGATATCTGAACGCTGGACTGCAGCCCGAATTCCCGTAAATCCCGGCGCAGGCCACAGGCATTCAGAATATCGTTAATATGGGCCTCAACTTGCTCCTTATCGGTCAGGCCTACACCTGCGAAATCAATCCAGTCGGCAAGGGGATCATCGATCGAATTGCCGGCAAGAACGGCTTCCTTTATGGCCGCATCACGGAGCAGCTCTTCTTCGCTGCTTCCGTCCAGACCGGCAAGGGGACGGTGCTGCAGTCCGTAAAAGATATTCTCGCGTATGGTGCCGGAGAAAACGAAGGCATTCTGATCCACATAGGCGGTGCGTCGTCCGAGCAGTCCTTCATGGACATCTGAAATGTCACTGCCGGCCAGTTTAACCGTTCCCTTGTCATGCAGTGTCAGACGGGCAATCAGACGGGCCAGATCATCGCGTCCGGATTCACTGGAACCCAGAATTGCCGTCGAACCCTTGATGGGAATGATGGCGTTGGCGCTATCCAGTGACTTGAAACCGTCTTCATCCTCAACAATAACGTTGGAAATTTCAATATCGCCATCGAGGGCGGGAAATGTTTCCGGACCGCCCAGTTGCTGCTCTTCGGGTAGCATGCGGGCGGGCTGAAATTGTTCAATCAGTTGGTCGTATTTAATGCGCGCGTCGGCGGCAACCTGATAGTGGGCCAGCAATTCCTTCCAGGGCGCAGACAAATCCTTGTAGGCAGCAAGCACGGCAACCAGCGCCCCAAAGCTCAAATGGCCCTTGATCACCAGCACGCCACCAATAGAATAGAACAGAAACGGAGTGACTTGCGCGATAAAGTTGTTCAAAAACTTGATGAAAAACTTCCGCCGGTAAATTTCGTACCGGATATCGTAAATTTTAGCCAGCCATAGTGAAATATGGGCGCGTGCATAGGCGGATGTATCATGGACATGAATTTCCTGGGCACCGGAGACGGATTCGCCAATTTGTTCGGACAACCGGCGCACGGCCTGTACCCGTTCCTTGCCCAGCAGGTTGATCTTTCTCTGCAGTTTGGGAATGATGTACATCTGGATCGGATAAAGGGCGATGGCGGCGACGCCTAAAATTGGGTTCTGAACCATTATGAAGCCGATAATCGTCAACAAAGTACCGCCCTGAAATGCCGGCAGCGACAAGGCTTCGCCGATATAGCCGCCGAGCGGCTCTACTTCGGCCGTTACCATGGCGATAATCTCGCCCTGTGATGTTTTGCGAAACTGTGGCAACGGGAACCGCAGAACCCGCCCGTACAGGATATAGCGCAGGCGGCGCAGCATGCGTTCGCCCAGGCGTCCGCGGAAAACGTTAATCCAGAACTTGAATCCGCCGTTAATCAACACCAGCGCCAGAAAGGCGAAGCTAAGCACCAGCAAGTACTCGATTTGCTCCAGATCATATCCCAGAACCGGCTTTGGAAATTCACTTCCGCCGATCGCCTGGTTGATAATTATTTTCGGTAAATCGAGAGAAAAGTACAGAAACGGAAAGGATACGAGGGTCACCAAAAGCAGGGTGATCTGCTGGGTTTTCGAATAGCGCCAGATAAACTTAAAGAGAGTCGTATCCATGGATCGATTAAAGGAGATAGGTCAGACGCTATGCAAGCGAAATCCGAGTCAATAAATTGTGAATTATTACCCAAATACGGATTTGGGATGGCCCTTTTGGTGCGGGCGACCTATGGTAGATGATTGAGATACATGGATAACGGTCATATGTCGCAAAACACCGGTCAGACTCGGCTTTTGATTTATAGCCATGACTCTTTTGGGCTCGGCCATTTGCGCCGCTGTCGCACCATTGCGCATTCGCTGGTTGACCATCGCCAGGGGCTTTCTGTTCTTATTCTATCCGGCTCACCAATCATCGGCAGCTTTGATTTCCGCTCCAGTGTTGATTTCGTCCGCATTCCCGGTGTCGTCAAGTTGAGGACCGGTGGATATACAACCCTGGGCCTGGATATCGGTATTGAAGACGCCATGGCCATACGTGAAACCATTATCCGCAATACGGCCGAAGTGTTTAATCCGAATATCTTTCTGGTCGACAAGGAACCTCTGGGATTGCAGGGCGAAGTGGGCGACACGCTCAATATGCTGAAAGCCAAAGGTACGCGGCTGGTTCTCGGACTTCGCGATGTTATGGATGATCCGGGCAAGTTGACGGATGAGTGGGAACGCAAAATGGCCATCCCCGCCCTGCGCGATGTCTACGATGATATCTGGGTTTATGGTCTGCCGGAAATCTGCAATCCCCTGGAAGGGGTTGGCAACATACCTAAAAGTGTTCTCAACAAACTTTCCTTCACCGGTTATTTGCGCAGGACATCAGTGCCATCCGTAAGTCCGTCTTCAATGTCGGGAACCAACATCCAGGAACCTTTTATTCTGGTTACGCCCGGCGGCGGTGGCGATGGTGCCAGTCTGGTCGATTGGGTTTTACGCGCCTATGAGCACGACCCGGGTATCCCGCATCAGGCGTTTATCGTCTTCGGTCCGTTTATGCATATTGATTTACAGGCGGAATTTAAAACCCGGGCCGAACGTATCGCCAAAGTCCATGTCACGACCTTCGATTCCAATCTGGAAAATCTGGTGTCTCAGGCGGCGGGAGTGGTTGCCATGGGCGGATACAACACGTTTTGCGAAATCCTGTCCTTTGATAAGCCGAGTCTGATCGTGCCACGCACCGTACCGCGCCTGGAACAGTACATCCGCGCGTCCCGTGCCGAGGAACTGGGCCTGGTCAGCATGATTGTTGATGACGGATCGCGCGATCCCAAGGAAATGGCCCTTGCCATCCGCAATTTGCCACAGCGCCCGAAGCCGTCGGCAATCCATTTGCCGGGCCTGCTCGACGGGTTGTCGAATATAAACGGAACTGTCGATCAGTGGCTCAACGCCGCTCAGTCGTTCGAACCCTCCCTCCGGGTAATTCCGAACGACAGTTGAAATGGGCCCTGTTGTCGCCATTGTCCTGAAGGGGTATCCGCGCCTGTCAGAAACCTTCATCGCTCAGGAAATCCTGAGTCTGCAGCGCCTGGGACTGAACTATTCGCTGGTTTCGCTTCGCCACCCAACCGACAAACGAACACATCCCATCACTGACGAAATTACCGCCCCGGTAAATTATCTGCCGGAATATTTGTATCAGGAACCAGGGCGGGTCCTCAAAGCCTGGTGGGCCGTCCGTAGGCGGCCGGGCTATAAAACAGCGCGCGCCATCTGGCTCAGGGATTTGCTGCGCGACAGGTCGCCCAATCGAATTCGCCGGTTCGGCCAGGCCATGGTTCTGGCCCATGAACTGCCCCGCGATGTGACCCTGCTGTATGCGCATTTTCTGCATACACCGGCTTCCGTCGCCCGTTACGCGGCCCATATCAGAGAATTGCCGTGGACATGTTCCGCCCATGCCAAGGACATATGGACCAGTCCTGGCTGGGAAAAATCAGAAAAACTCGCGGATATGGACTGGCTGGTAACCTGTACGTCGGCCAATTCGGACCACCTGAAAGGGCTGGCCGGGGGGGCCGCGGATAAAGTCTCGTTGCTCTATCACGGCCTGGATTTTACCCGTTTCGAACCCCGTCGGCTTGCCTATTCCAGCCGTGACGGAGCCGATCCATCGGCACCGGTGATCCTGCTTTCCGTTGGCCGTGCCGTGGAAAAAAAGGGCTATCACGTGTTGCTTGAAGCCTTGAGTGACTTGCCTGACGATCTGTCATGGAAACTCGTTCATATCGGTGGCGGCGCCCTGATCGGGGAGTTGCAGAAACTTGCCCACTCCAGGGGAATAGCCGGACGTATTGACTGGCTGGGAGCGCTGCCCCAGGACGAGGTGCTGGTCCAGTATCGCCGCTCGGATATCTTTGTTCTGGCCAGTCTGGTTGCCCGGGACGGTGACCGCGATGGGCTTCCCAATGTTTTGATGGAAGCGCAAAGTCAGGGGGTAGCCTGCCTGTCAACTGCGGTCTCGGCGGTGCCTGAACTGATTGAAAGCGGGGTTACCGGGCTCCTGGTCACGCCCGACAACGTGCCCGAGCTGGCCCGGGCCCTGGCTCTGCTGATCAGGGATCCGGCCTTGCGCGAACGTTTTGGCCGTGCCGGCGAAGCGCGGGTGCGAAAGCGGTTTGCCCACGATCGGAACCTGGACCAACTGGCCCTCAAATTCGGACTGTCCGACCCGCCCGGGTCGCCATGAAAATATCCTTTTACGCGCCCCTGAAACCCATATCGTCACAGAATCCATCCGGTGACCGCCTGATTGGACGGCTTTTTAAAAAGGCCTGGGAGCAGGCCGGTCATCAGGTCGAGGTCGCCAGTACCTTTCGCAGCTACGAGGGCAAAGGCAATCGGGAGCGTCAGGCGCGGCTGCGGCGTATTGGCCTGAAGGCGGCAGAAAAGGTGTTGCGCCAATTGCAAAAAGATCCACCCGATGTGTGGTTCACCTATCATTTGTACCGTAAGGCCCCGGACTGGATTGGACCTTTGGTCTGTCGCAGCCTGAATATTCCTTATGTGGTTGCTGAAGCCTCCATCGCACCGAGCCAGTCGGCTGGCCCCTGGGCGGAAGGATATGCGGCGGTCGAGGATGCCTTGTCGCAGGTTGATCTGGTGGTCGGGACCACGGCCGCCGATGAAATTTGCCTGTTGCCGCAACTTCCCGAAAAGGCACAGTATCTGCGCCTCAAGCCTTTTCTCGATATAATCCCTTTTAAAGATGCTGCCGAACGCCGCCCGCGGGCGCGCTCGGAGTTCAGCCGATCCCGTTCGATTCCCCAACATATTCCATGGTTGTTGACGGTCGCCATGATGCGGCCCGGTGTAAAATTCGAATCTTATCAGGTACTGGCGCAGGCGCTCCACCAATGCGCCGCCACGCCATGGCACCTGCTTGTCGCCGGCCACGGACCTGTTTTTGACGACGTGAAAACCCTGTTTGCCGGACTGCAGCAGCGGATCACCTGGTTGGGAGAAATGACGGCCCCTGATATTGCAGCCCTTTATGCGGCAAGTGATATCTATGTCTGGCCTTCGGTCCGTGAATCGCCCGGAATGACGTTCCTGGAAGCGCAGGCGTCGGGCTTGCCCGTTGTCGGCGGTGATGGTGGCGGTGTTGCTGATGTCATCGCCCATCAGGTGGGAGGGTTTTTGGCAAAAAAACGCGATGCCGGAGAATTTGCCGGCTATGTGGAGCGGTTGCTGAACGCGCCCGGGCTTCGTCAATCTATGGGCCTGGCTGCCAGATCCTACGTCGAAACCAACCACAGCCTGGAGCAGGCGGCAAATCGGCTGAACGAGGGACTGTCGGTAATTCTGCCATGACCCATCTTCTCATCCTCCGCCACGGACCAACCGAATGGAACGCACTCAAACGCCTGCAGGGCCGGTCCGATATCCCGCTGAGCGAAGCGGGCCGCCAGGAAGTCAGATGCTGGCGTCTTCCGGCTGAATTTGCCGATTACGCCTGGGTATCAAGTCCGCTCCTGCGTGCCGTGCAGACGGCAAAGCTGATGGGGGCCGATCCGCTCATTACGCCAGCCCTGACGGAAATGTCGTGGGGCGACTGGGAAGGCTTGATCTGGCAGGATCTGCTGGCTGCCAGCGATCCGGTGCTGGACGCCAACCGGGCGCGCGGTCTGGATTTTCGTCCTGCAAACGGGGAAAGTCCCCGTGACGTGCAGAACCGTCTGGCGTCCTGGATCGCAACGCGCGAAAAACCAACCATAGCAGTTACCCACAAAGGGGTTTTGCAGGCCCTTTATGCGCTGGCAACGGGCTGGCAGATGACTAATAAATCGCCTGTGAAAATACAGGATGGTTGCGCCCATTTGTTTGATGTATCTGGGCTATGCTGCAAGGTTCTGCGCATGAATATAACATTGAAAGGCGAGGGATGAGCGGCGTTCTTTTTTATGTGCAGCATCTGTTGGGGGTCGGTCACGTCAAGCGGGCGGCTTCCATTGCCCGTGCCCTTGTCGGCGCCCGGGTCCCGGTTACCGTCGTGCTTGGCGGGGAGCGGGTTTCGCATACGGATTTTGGTGGTGCCGATGTCCGTTATCTGGCATCCGCCCGTGCAGAAGACGAAAGTTTTAAAATTCTGCTCGATCAGGATAATCAACCGATTGATGACGCCTGGCGGGATGCCCGGCGCCGGCAGTTATTGAAAATTGCCGAGGAGATCAGACCGGATATCCTGTTTATCGAATTGTTCCCCTTCGGCCGCCGGCAATTTCGGTTCGAGTTGATTCCCCTGCTGGAGGCCCATAAAGGCCGGTCGAAAATTGTCTGTTCGGCGCGTGATGTGATCGTTGGCAAGCCCAGTGCCAAACGCAATGATGAAATTGTCGACACCCTTTTGAGCTATTTTGACAGCGTGCTGGTGCACGGTGTAGAGGCGGTCATCCCCCTGGCTTCAACCTTCCCCGACAGCCATCGCATTGCCGACCTGTTGCAGTATACGGGCTATGTGGTTGAGCAGGCGGTGGCGACGACTGCCAGCGATGTGGGTGTGGATGAAGTTGTGGTTTCTGTCGGCGGCGGCGCCGTCGGCGAGGATTTACTGCGCGCCGTTGTCGCGGCCAGGCCCTACAGCGTTCATCAAAACAGACACTGGCGGCTGATCGCCGGTGAAAGCCTGCCAGCCGGCGCCTACCAGGACATCGAAGCCTGCTGCGGCACCGGTATCAGCCTCGAACGCGCCCGCTCCGATTTTATCTATGTGCTCAGAAACTGTGCGCTTTCCATATCCCTTGGCGGCTACAATACGGTGATGGATGTGATGGCTGCCGGATGTGCAAATCTGGTCGTTCCTTTTAGCGGTGGCGTCGAGACTGAACAGTTGTTTCGGGCCCGTGCCTTTGCCGCGCGCGGATGGATTCATATGTTTGACGGTGAGCTCGAAAACCACGAAGAATTCGCCAAGGCTATTGACGAAGCGATGGCGCAGGGCAAGTCTGTGCGCACCCCGCTTGACATGGGTGGCGCGGAGAAGACCGCTCAACTGATTTCGGAGATGCTGTAGGATGACCAGCTGGGAAGATTTGGATGAGGAACTGGGGCGCTGGCGGGAGGCCGGCGCAGAGGCCACGTTGTGGTGGCGCGATGATGACGCCAGCAAGCCGACACCGGCCCTTGACCGGTTGCTGGCGATCAGTGGCGGGCATGGGGTTGCCTGCGCACTCGCCGTTGTTCCCCATCGGGCGACGCCTGAACTTGCCAAAACCGTCAATGCGGTGCCGACGATTTACCCGGTGCAGCATGGCTACCGCCATATCAACCACGCGCCCAGCGGCGAAAAAGCAGCTGAGTTCGGGAACCACCGCGACCGCGGTGAAATCGAGCTTGAGTTGGGCATGGGTTGGCGGGAGCTGGCGCATTTCAGGCGCCTGGCACCGGTCTTCGTGCCGCCGTGGAACCGCATGTCCGATGACTTTAACAGCTGTCTGGCGACCCTCGGCATCAAAGGCGTATCCCAGCATTCACCGCGCCGGGCAGAAACCGCAAGGGCCGGCCTTTGCCAGGTCAATACCCACGTCGATATTATCAACTGGCGAACCACACGGGGGTTTGTCGGCACCGCAAAGGCGCTGGATTACATGGTGTCGCATCTGCAGGGCCGCCGTCGGCGCGAGGTCGATGCCGACGAGCCGACGGGTGTGCTGACCCATCATCTGGCCCACGATGAGGCCGCCTGGCAGTTCATGGATGATTTGTTGCGTTGGACCTTGGGTAAATCCAACGTAAGATGGCTTACACCGTTTGAGGCTTTCAAGATAGAACCCCGCGAACCAGAGCTGGACACATAACCGAGATGGACGACCTGTTACAAATCAAGGACCTGCATGTTGGCTTCGAGACCCGTGCGGGTCGGGTTGAAGCCGTGCGCGGGGTTTCCTTTCGGGTGCGGTCGGGGGCCTGCGTGGCGGTGGTCGGCGAAAGTGGTTCCGGCAAATCGGTCTGTGCGCAGGCGATAATGGGTATTCTGCCCCGCAATGCATCGATCGGCGGCGGTGAAATTCTGTTCCGCGATCCGGAAACCGAAATCATCACCGATCTGGCGGCCCTCAATCCAGCGAGCGAGGAATACCGGTGCATTCGGGGTGACCGGATCTCCATTATTTTCCAGGAGCCGATGACCTCGTTGTCGCCGCTGCACACCATCGGCGATCAGATTGGTGAATCGGTTCGCCTGCATGAAGGGTTGTCAGGGGCGGTGGCAAAAGCCCGCTGTCTGGATATTCTGAAGTTGGTTCGCTTTCCGGACCCGGCCCGCGCCTACCGGACCTATCCGTTCGAACTTTCCGGTGGCCTTCGCCAGCGGGCCATGATCGCCATGGCGCTGGTTTGCGGACCGGCCCTGCTGATCGCCGACGAGCCGTCAACGGCCCTGGATGTGACCGTGCAGGCGCAGATTCTGGCGCTGATCAAGGATTTGCAGACTGAGCTGGGTATGGCCGTGATGATGATCACCCATGACATGGGGGTGGTTGCCAATGTCGCCGACGAGGTGGTTGTCGTCTACCATGGTGAAGTCATGGAAAGCGGCATGGTCGATGATATTTTCGCCAACCCCGGCCACCCCTATCTGCAGGCCCTGTTGCGGGCCGTACCCAAATTCGAACATGGGGCCGATGAGCGGCTGGTACCGCTGCGTGAAATCAAACCCCATCAGGGGCATCTGCTGAAACCGCGGCAAATCGCGGCCTCGGTCGATGCCAGCATGCCGATCCTGCAGGTGAACAACCTGACAAAGAGCTTTACCATCCGCAATGAAGGCATGGCCGGCGGCGGCAAGTCCGCCGTTCGCATTACCGCCGTTGATCACGTCAGCTTTGATGTTGCGCGGGGCGAATGCCTGGCGATTGTCGGTGAATCCGGTTGCGGGAAAACCACCGTCAGCAAAATGATCATGCGGGCCATGGACGCGGATTCGGGCGAGATCATCTATAATGACCAGGGTCAGGAGGTCAGGCTGTCGGATCTCGGTGACAGGGAAATGATCCCGTACCGGAAGAAAATCCAGTATATCTTCCAGGACCCCTTCGGCTCGCTGAACCCACGGATGACGGTGTTTGATATTCTGGGTGAACCGCTGGCCATTCATAACATCGGCGACGCCACTTATCGTCGGGAAGTGGTTATTGAATTAATGAATTTGGTTGGCCTCGATCCACGCCATCTGAACCGGTACCCGCACAGTTTTTCCGGCGGCCAGCGCCAGCGTATCGGTATCGCCCGGGTTTTGGCATTGCAGCCGGAGCTGGTTATTTGCGACGAGCCCGTATCGGCCCTTGATGTGTCGGTGCAGGCCCAGGTCCTGAATTTGCTGAAGGACCTGAGAGATCAGCTCGGCCTCACCTATCTGTTCATTTCCCACGACCTGGCGGTGGTCAATTACATTGCCGACCGTATTGCGGTCATGTGCCGCGGGCGGCTGGTCGAACTGGCACCGCGCGAGCTTTTGTTCAAGTCACCGCAGCATCCCTATACCAAGGCATTGCTTGATTCCGTGCCGTTCCCCGATCCCGCACATCGCCTGAATTTTGCCGCCGTCCGCGATACGGCCATGACCCATCCGGATAACTGGCCGGCACCCTATGACGTGCGCGATGCCACGGATGCATCGCTGATTGATATCGGCGGTGGCCATTTTGTCCGCGCCCACCGGCCATCGGCAAAGCGAACCGTCGCTTGAGTGGGGATGGTTCCGAGACCCTGGCCGTCGTCATTGCCCATGGCCATGCAAGCGCCGCTGACCTGAGGCGCGCCAGGGGCGCGGTCAAGGCGATAAGTGCCGAAGGCGGGTTCGAGCGAATCGAAGTGATCGAGGTGACTGAAGGTGACGGCCCGGCGAACCAGCGCAACAGGGGTATTGATCGTGCCCGAGAGCTTGCCGCATCCTGGATTTTATTTGTCGAACCCGATGAACTGGCGCATCCCGATGTGCTCAGTTTCTTAGCGCCGGCGCGCCACGCCTATGATGGTTTGTGGGGCGGCATGGCCCTGATCGACGGCCAGGGGCGGGCACAGATTGCCAAACAAAGCCAGATGAGTGGCAGCGACATTGTGCGGCATTTTCACATGGTCCTGCATTGGTGGGTTGGCAAAAGCCATTTTGTGCGGACCGAAACCGCCGCTCAAATCCGTTTTGATCCAGCAAAAGGAGATGCCTGGTACAGCGACTATCTGGTCCGCATTTGGGAGAGTGCACGCTGCCTGAAATCGGCGCAACCACTGACGTCACGGGTTGAAGAGCTGCCGCCCCTGTCGGCAGCGGACCGTGCCTATCTGCTCGAAAGCCTGCGCCTTACGCCGCGCAGTTTTACATGTCGCTACCAGTCTGAATCCATCCGTTTTGCCTATACCGGGCGTAATCCGACTTTGGAACGGGTTCAGTTGCGCGGACTTTTCTACGAGCTGTCCGATCTGGAACGCCTTGCCGCGCATGTCAAATCCGCTGCGGTCTGCGTCGATGTGGGCGCGAATACGGGTAATCACACGCTGTTTTTTGCCAAAATACTGGGTGCATCGATGGTCATCCCCATTGAGCCCAACCCGGACAGTGTGACGGTACTGAAGCAGGTGGTCGCGTGGAACCGGCTGGCCGGCGTCGATACCTCACGGCTCGGCATCGGGGTGGGACGGGAAGCTGGCCAGTTCAGCTTGGAAGTTGGCCGTCGCGGCTATCTGGGAACGGCGCAGCTGACGCCCAGCCCGCAGGGCAGCATTTCCGTTGTGCCGCTTGACACATTGATCACCGAAGATATCGATCTGCTGAAAATTGATGTCGAAATGATGGAGATTGACGTCCTTGAGGGGGCCCGTCAGTTGATCCTGCGGTGCCAACCGGTATTGCTGGTTGAGGCGCAGGATGAAAACATACGCGCGCTGCTCGCCATCCTGGAAAATCTCGGGTACCGTATTGAAGATGTTTTCCCTGATCAGGGCTATGCCAATTATCTGGCGCTGCCGAAACAAGAGAGCCTGGGCTGAGAATGGTCTGCACAAGAAGTTCACGTCTGCATATTGTTTTACCGCTGATGCTGGTGTTTGGATGCGCGGCTGTTCTGCCGGTTCCCGCCTTTGCCGACCCGTCCTATAAGGAACCGCCGGTTCTTCGGGAACTGGTGGCCGCGGGCCAGTTGCCGCCGGTCGGCGAACGGGTTCCGTCGGAGCCGTCGGTTGTTGAATTTTCCGGTATTGGCCAAAATCCGGGCCATTATGGTGGTGCCATCCGCACCATCATGGGGCGCGCCAAGGACATTCGGATGATGGTGGTTTACGGCTATGCCCGCCTGGTCGGCTATGACCGGAAGTACCGCCTGAAAGCCGATATCCTGCGCCGTTTAGAGGTCGAGGAGGGGCGGCGCTTCACGCTGCATTTGCGCAAGGGCCACCGCTGGTCCGATGGTCATCCCTTTACTGCCGAAGATTTCCGCTATTTCTGGGAAGACGTTGCCACCGATCCGGACATTTCACCCTACGGGCCGGACAGTCATTTGCTTGTTGAGGGGAAATTGCCGGTCTTCGAGGTGCTCGATACCTATACGGTCCGCTATACATGGCATAAGGCCAATCCTTTTTTCCTGCCGTCTCTGGCGGCCGCGTCACCGATCTTTATCTATCGTCCCGCCCATTATCTGAAACATTTTCATGCAAAACATGAAGATGCCGAACGGCTGGAGATGAAAGTAAAGAAGTCCCGCAAACAAACATGGCGGGCCCTGCATTTTGGCCATGACCGCCTGTACCGTTTTGATCTGCCTGAAATGCCAACCCTGCAGCCGTGGATGAACACGACGCCGCCACCGTCTGAACGCTTCGTCTTCAAACGCAACCCTTATTACCACCGGGTCGATGGCAATGGCCTGCAACTGCCCTATGTGGATGAATTTATCCTGACCATCGCCGGCGCCAAGCTGATCGCGGCGAAGGCGGGGAGCGGGGAAGCGGATCTGCAGGCGCGGTCTTTGCAGTTCAAGAATTACACCTTCCTGAAACGCGGCGAACAACGCAACGACTTTACGGTGCATCGCTGGGTGACCGCCAAGGGCGCGCAGATGGCCCTGTACCCGAACCTGAATGCGGCCGACCCCGTATGGTCGAAACTGCTGCGCGATGTCCGCTTTCGCCGGGCCCTGTCGCTGGCCATCGACCGCCACGAGATCAACCAGGTGGTCTATTTTGGCCTCGGTCTGGAAGGTGGAAATACGGTGCTGCCGAAAAGCCCCCTGTTCAAACCCGCCTACCGTTCGCTATGGGCAAGCTATGACATCAAAAAAGCCAATGCCCTGCTTGATGAGATCGGACTTTTAGAACGCGACAGCAACGGCATCCGGTTGCTTCCTGATGGCAATCCCGTGGAGATCATTGTTGAATCTGCGGGCGAGGACAGTGATCAGGCGGATGTCCTGCAGTTGATCGGCGACAGCTGGCGAAAGATCGGCGTAAAACTGTTCACCAAACCGACCCGGCGCGAAGTGTTGCGGCGCCGGGCCCTGGCCGGGGCCACCACCATGTCCATCTGGTTTGGCCTGGAAAACGGGATCCCCACAGAAAATTCGTCGCCGGAGGAACTGACACCATCGCGCGATGACCAGTTGCAGTGGCCGAAATGGGGCCATTACATGCTTACCGATGGCCAGGGTGGTGAGCCCGTCGATGATCCGGCGGCGGCAAAACTGGTTGCCTTGAACAAGGCCTGGATCGAGGCATCGGAGGATCAGGTCCGGGAAAATATCTGGCACGAAATATTGCAGATCAATGCCGAGCAGGTGTTCACCATCGGTATAACAGCCGGTGTGCCGCAGCCGGTGGTGGTTAACAATGCGCTCCGCAATGTGCCCACCAATGGTGTATATAACTGGGACCCGGGTGCGCATTTCGGTATCTACCGCCCGGATACATTTTGGTACGAGACGAAGTAAGAGCCCCCATGCACAGATATTTCCTCCGCCGTATCGCCACCATGGCCGTCACATTGTCGGTTATCAGCCTGCTGGTCTTTATCATCATCCAGTTGCCGCCGGGTGACTATTTGACCACCTATATCGAGGATCTGAAGGCCCAGGGGGAAGTGGTTGATCCCAAGAAAATTGAATTTTTGCGGGCCCAGTACGGCCTCGACAAGCCGATGGCCTCGCAGTACCTGATATGGGTTGCCGGCATGCTGCAGGGCGATTTCGGTTATTCCTTCGAATATAACCTGCCGGTGATGGACGTGGTCGGGGACCGTATGTGGTTATCCATGGTCCTGAATTTCGCGACAGTGCTGTTCGTCTACATGATGTCATTTCCCATTGGTGTCTATTCGGCTACCCATCAGTATAGCTGGGGCGACCATGGCCTGACCTTCATCGGTTTTCTCGGCCTGGCCACACCAAATTTTCTGTTGGCACTGATTCTGCTCTATTTCGCCAACGTCTGGTTCGGCACCTCGATCGGCGGTCTGATGGAGCCGGAGTTTATCGACCAGCCCTGGACCTGGGCGAAAATCGTCTCGGTGCTCGAACATCTGTGGGTGCCTGTCCTGGTCATCGGCACCTCGGGAACCGCCGGCATGATCCGGCGGTTGCGGGCAAACCTGCTCGACGAGCTGCAAAAGCAATATGTGGTTACCGGTCGCTCAAAGGGGCTCGGCGAAATGCGCCTGCTGATCAAGTATCCCATGCGCATGGCGCTCAACCCCTTCATTGCCGACATCGGCAGTCTGTTGCCGCAGGTGGTCTCCGGCTCGGTCATCGTGTCAGCGGTGATGTCGCTGCCGACCACCGGTCCCATGCTGCTATCGGCCCTGCAAAGTCAGGACATGTACCTGGCCGGCTCGTTCCTGATGTTTCTCGCCCTGCTGACCGTGATCGGGATGTTTGTATCCGACGTGTTGCTGGCCATGCTTGATCCCCGGATCCGCCTGGACGGAGGGGTGCGCAGATGAGTGAACGTCTCGAGCATTTTGTCTCATCCGCGGCCTTTGACCCGGTTGAGGTCGAAAAGTTAACGCCCGAACAGGAACAATACTATCTGGCCTCGCAGTGGCAGATGATGTGGTGGCGCTTCAAGGGCCATCGGCTGGCGGTCATCGCCGGGCTTGTGCTGCTGCTCAGCTACGCCTCCATCCTGATCTCCGAAGTGATCGCGCCCTATGCCCTGCATTCGCGCCATACCGATTATATCTATGCCCCGCCGCAGTCGGTGCATCTGTTTCATGAAGGCGACTTTGTCGGGCCGTTTGTCTATCCGCTGTCCTACAAGCTGAACTTTCAGACCCTGAAACGCGAATATACGGAAGATACCTCGACGGTCCGCCCGCTCCGTTTTTTCTGTTCCGGCGACGGCTACGAATTTTGGGGGTTGTTTGACGCCAGCTTTCATCTGGTCTGTCCGGACGAGCAGGGAACCCTGTTTTTGATGGGCACCGACCGGCTTGGCCGGGACATGCTGTCGCGCCTGATCTACGGCGCGCGTATATCGCTGACGGTGGGCCTGCTCGGCATCACCATCAGCTTCGTGCTCGGCATCACCATCGGCGGCATGGCCGGCTATTTTGGCGGCTGGGTCGACAGTTCCGTGCAAAGGGTTATTGAAATTCTCAAATCATTGCCGGAACTGCCCCTGTGGATGGCACTGTCGGCGGCGCTGCCGGCCAACTGGAGCCCGATTTTGATTTATCTCGGGATCACCATCATTCTCGGCCTGCTCGACTGGCCGGGCCTGGCCCGTGCCGTGCGGTCCAAGCTGCTGGCGCTGCGCGAAGAAGACTATGCGGTGGCTGCCCGCCTGATGGGCAGTTCGCCCACCCATATCATCTCGCGCCATCTGCTGCCCAATTTCATGAGCCATCTGATCGCCTCGGCGACTCTGTCGGTGCCATCGATGATTCTCGGCGAAACCGCGCTCAGCTTCTTAGGTTTGGGCCTGCGTCCGCCCATAACCAGCTGGGGGGTATTGCTGTCGGAAGCCCAGAACATCGAAGCCGTGGCGCTGTATCCGTGGCTGATGGTGCCGATGCTGCCGGTGGTTATCGTCGTGCTGGCCTTCAATTTTCTCGGCGACGGCCTGCGCGACGCGGCCGACCCCTATGATTAAGAGCTGATCGCCAGTTTTTGAGGAACGGTCCGTGCCCCTTTATTTGCTACGTCACGGCGAAACAGTTGACAATGTGGCCGGGCGATTTCAGGGCCAGAATGATTCTGAATTGACGGAAGTCGGCAGACAGCAGGCCCGGGATAACGGCCGTGTTCTGAATTCATTGATCGCACCTGCGACTGATTTGAAATTCGTTAGCAGCCCGCTTGGCCGGACACAGAAAACATCGCGAATTATCTGCACAAGGCTGGGCCGGCTTTTTGATAGTGTTGAAACGGACCCGCGATTAATGGAAATGCATTATGGGGCCTGGCAGGGGATGACGGAGTTCGAGATCGAGCAGGAATATCCCGGCCAATGGGAAAGCTGGAACCGCCAGCCCGCGACCTACCCCATCCCCGGCGGCGGTGAAAGTTATGACCAGTTGTTTCAGCGCGTTGATGACTGGCTGGAAGACACCGGTGTCCATTGGCAAGGCGAAGCGGCCTGGATAGCGGTTTCCCACGGCGGTATCGGCAGCGTCATTTGCGGCCGCTATCTGGGTTTGCCACTCGCCGAAATGCGACAGCTGGCGAGGCCTCACGACCGGTTCTATGAACTTCACAAGGGACAGATCACCACCCATGCGGCTTCGTAATATTTTGGCTTTATTTCAAATGCCAGCCTTCCGCCACCAGCGGGCCTAAGCCATGCCCGGCTTATGTCATCAGAAGACGTTTCCGCTGCTCATATTCGTCATGGTCAATTTCACCCTTGGCGTAGCGCTCATCGAGTATGGCAAGGGCGTGGCGATAGCGGTCGTTGGCATTGCCATCACTTTCGGATGCCTGTTTGCCACGGCCTACCAGCATCACCACCACGAGAACGATGAGGACAACCAGGCCAATCATCATGACCGGCCCGAACAGCATCATCCCGCCATAGTTATCCCAACCCATGTGAAAGCCCTCGGCACCGCGGTTGCCAAGCAGATCGGCGTGGGCATTGGTGGCTAAGGAAATCGAGATCATCCCCCCTGTGAAAAGGGGCAGCAGGGTTTTGCCAGCGGTTCTAGCCATTGCCCCTGCAGCTGAAAAAACCTGGGGTTTTCTGATCGCGTTCATGGACGGGCTCCGTTTCATGTAAGTTTAATTGAAAACACAGCCATCTTAGCACAGATACAGGCCGCGCGCCTTGATTTGAATCAAGGTTGTGCCAATCGCCACCCGTTGCTCCGTGGCTGATGGCGCCGATGCTGCCGGTAGTTATCATTGTGCTGGCTTTCAATTTTCTCGGCGACGGCCTGCGCGATGCGGCCGATCCCTACGACTAAGACCTGATTACGTGGGTAAATCGCAAGTCTCCGGGGCCTCCACGTTTGGGCATCATATCAGGGGATTTATCTCTATAACCGCATCAGGTTTGTTCCTTGCAGGTTTGCCCCTGTCAGGATGGTGCCCGTTAGACTTACTCCGGTAAGGTCTGCATTCTTCAGGTTTGCATTGGTTAAGTCTGCATTGTTTAAAAGGGCGTTAGTTAAATCGGCACCTGTCAGATCTGCACCCCTTAGATTGGCGCTGGTTAACAAGCTATTCCTGAGATTGGCACCGCGAAGGTTGCTGGAAGTCAGATAAACCTCTGTAAGGTTGGAAGCTTCGAGATTTGCACCCTGTAGGTTCGTGCGATCCATAAATGCCTTGGACAGTTGGGCTTCAGATAAATTGGCATTTTCCAGATTGGCGTACTGAAAGTCGGCGCTTTGAAGTTTGGCATTGTACAACACGGAATTACGCATATCAGCCCGATAGAAGTTTGCCCATTGCAGGTGGGCTCCCCGAAGATTGGCAGATTGTAGCTTAGTATTGCTAAACGTGGCACGCCATATCTTGACACCTTCCAGATTTGCGCCCTCTAGATTTGCGTGGTCAAACCACGTCGTATTAAAATAGGCAGAACGCAAGTCTGCCCGTCGGAGATTTGCATGAATGAGGACGGCAAACTGCAGGTTGGCTGCGCGCAGGTCCGTATCCTGGAGATTGGCATATTGGAGGTCCGCGCCCTCAAGATTGGCCCCCCGCAGATCTGATTTGCGGAAATCATAACTGCGGAGCTTGGCCTTTATCAGGTCAGCACCTTTTAGATCACATTCCAGGCAAAACCCATTCTCCATCAAATGGGTTTTGTTTTTTTCCTGGCGGTTTGGTTTCTTATCTTCCAGTTCAGCAGGCAGGCTTACGCAGGATGCCAACCCGAGTGTCAGCGCAGCCAGAACAACTTTCCGGAAAATTACAAAAGGCTTGGCGGCGGGTTGCGCTCCGGGCGTGTGCATCGCTAATCTCCCAAGCGGAAAACAGATCTTGGGTCCTGACTATCAGGCACGTCATCTAAAAATGATGTGACAAATTCACACCGGGCACAAGCCTGGCGGTAAAGGCCTCGCACAAAACTTCCGTTGACATGGTCTGGTGAAGCATCACCCGACAATCAGATTAATCCCGCAATCGCCCCCAATAATGCACTGCCCGGTTTGGCCAGTTCATCGACGGCGGCCATGTGGTGGGCGCCGGGCAGATCAAGGCGGGTGCACTGGCTCAGATGCGGGCCCCATTTGGCGGCCAGCCGGTCGGCCTGCTCGAAGAAGGCGGCACTTTCATCGCCGCCGACGGCCAGGACCAGCGGGCCGCTGCAGACCGGGTTGCGGAGCAGGGGGCTGTTGCGCCGGGCGCTCGTCGTATCCAGCCCGACCTTTTCATTAATCGATGTGGGGATCAGCGGTTCCAGATCAAAAACACCGCTGATCGGCACCCCGCCTTTGACGAAATCATTGGGGATTTCACTGTCTATCGCGGTCCAGTCGGTGGCCATCAGCTCCGCCGTCAGATGCCCGCCGGCGGAATGGCCGGATACATAAAAGCGGTTCTTATCGCCGCCATAGGTGGCGATAGTGTGCCACACATACCGGGCCGCGGCCTGCATCTGGCTGGTGATTTTATCAAGCGGGACATCGGGGCATAAGTCGTAGCCGGCGAGAACCACACAGAAACCCAGTTTGACCAGCTCAGGGGCTATGAAGTTGAAATCGGCGGGGCAGCGGGCCTGCCAGTAACCGCCGTGAATAAACATCATAACCGGGGCGTCGGGGTTTTCGTTCGGATAGATGTCCAGCACCTCGCGTTCGCGGGCACCGTATTTAATGCCCGCATGGTTGGGATGGCTGGCGCGGGCCGCGTGGCTGGCGGCGGTCCAGCGCTCGAAAATCTGCTGGTTGTCGGGGATCGCGGCGCGGGCGTTGTACAGTTTTTCGTTTTCCGGGTTAATGATGACGTCCATGATTTTCTCCTATACGCCTAACAGGCGGTGTTGCATGTCGGTGTCGGCCAACAACTCATTAGAGGTGCCGGTCCAGGCAATCAGGCCCTTTTCCATGACATAATGCCGGTCAGCAATGCGGGCCATGGCTTCGGGGTGTTTGTCGATGACCAGAATGGCCTGGCCAGCCTTCTTCAGATTATGTTCCAGGCACGACCAGATTTCATCACGCACCAGCGGCGCCAGCCCCTCGGTGGCCTCGTCCAGTATCATCAGTTTCGGGTTGGTCATCAACGCCCGGCCAATAGCCAGCATCTGCTGTTCACCGCCCGAAAGGGTGCGCCCGTAGTGGCTTAAGCGCTCGCCTAAGCGCGGGAACAGATCGATCACCCGGTTCTGCGTCCACGGATTGCCGGTGCCGGCGTTGTTGGTGGCCGTGGCAATCAGGTTTTCGCGGACCGTCAGGTTGGGGAAAATCTGGCGGCCTTCGGGGACCAGACCGATGCCGAGCCGGGCAATGCGGTGCGACGGGCGGGCGCTGATGTTGGTGCCATCGAAGCGGATCAGCCCGCTTCGGGGCGGGGTCAGGCCCATGATCGAGCGCACCGTTGTGGTTTTGCCCATGCCGTTGCGGCCCATCAGGGTGACCACCTCGCCGGGCGCAATCTGCAGGTTGACACCGAACAGCACCTGGCTGGCTCCGTAGAAGGTTTCGACGTCGCTGAGTTCCAGGATCATGGGCTTTCACCCAGATAGGCGGCGCGCACGTCAGGGTTGGCGCGAATCCTGGCGGGAGTATCGGTGGCGATCGGTTTGCCGAGCACCAGCACCGTGATGCGGTCGGCCAGGGCGAACACCACGTCCATGTCATGCTCGACCAGTAAAATCGAAACCCGGCCCTTCAGGGGCAGCAGGATATCCGTCATTCGCCGCGATTCTTCCGGGCCCATGCCGGCCATGGGCTCATCCAGCAGCAACAGCTTCGGCCCCGTCGCCAGGGCCATGGCCAGTTCCAGCTGGCGCTGCTGGCCATGGGCCAGTTCGCCGGCCATGGAGTGGGCCACCGCTTCCAGTTCGACCCGCCTGAGCCCTTCCATGGCCGGCGCAATGCGGGCCGGGTCTGTTTTGGCATTGCGCCAGAAGCGGAAATGATGACCGAGCCCGGACTGCACCGCCATGGCCAGGTTTTCGAGCGCCGTAAATTCGGGAAAAATGCTGGTGATCTGATAGGACCGGGCGAGGCCCATGCGGGCGCGCCGCGCCACGTCCATGGCGGTGACGTTCATGCCATCGAAAAGGATCTGTCCGCCGTCGGGCGCCATCTCGCCCGACAGTTGATTGATCAGGGTGGTCTTGCCGGCTCCGTTGGGGCCGATCACCGCATGGATTTCCCCGGCCCGCACATCCAGGCTAATGCCGTCACTGGCGCGAAGCGCACCGAAGGATTTGACCAGGCCCTGGACGTCGAGGAGCGGTGCTGCCGGGCTATCCATCGCGGCCTCCGGGACCGGCCAGAAAGCCGTAGATGCCGCGCCTCGCAAACAGTACGACAAAGATCAGGACCGGGCCAAGGATGATCATCCAATGCTCCGTATAGGACGCCAGCACATCCTCCATGAGCAGCAGGGCAGCGGCCCCCAGGATGGGCCCGAACAGGGTCCCCATACCGCCCAGGATGACCATGATCATGATCTCGCCTGAGCGGGTCCAGTGCATCAGGCCGGGGCTGACAAACTCGCTCTGGTTGGCGGCCAGGGCGCCGGCCAGCCCGGCACCGGCACCGGCGATGACAAAACACATGAGCTTGTAGCGGTAGGTGGCAAAACCCAGCGCCCGCATCCGGGTCTCGTTTTGCTTGCAGCCGCGCATGACCATGCCAAACCGCGAATTGACCAGTCGCTTGCACAGAAAGACGAAGCCCAGCAGCAGGCCCAGACAGACATAATAGAAGCTGGTATCGTCGCCCAGATCGAGCAGCGGAAACGTGTTGCGTTGTTCCAGATTAACCCCGTCCTGGCCGCCGTAGGTGCTGAGCGAGATGAAGAAGAAATACAGCATCTGGGCAAACGCCAGGGTGATCATGATGAAATAGACGCCGCTTGTGCGCTGACTGAGCGCACCGATGACCAGGGCAAACAGGGCCGAAACAAGGATCGCCGCAGTCCAGGCGATCAGGGCGCTGGCGGTGCCTGCCCAGGCACCGGGCAGGAACGGCAGCGGGCTGCCATCGGACAGATGAAAGGCAAGAATCCCGACCACATAGGCACCGACCCCCAAAAACGCCCCGTGCCCGAGGCTGGCCATGCCGGCATAGCCCAGGATCAGATCCAGGCTGACCGCGGCCAGGGCATAGATCAGAATGCGGCTGAACAGGCTGATGAAAAAGCCTTCGTCCATGGCCAGAGCAATGGGCGGCAGGGCCAGCAGCAAAACCAGGCCGAGCCCGAGAACCAGGGCCTTGCGGGTGACAACCGGTTTATCCATAGGCCTGGAACAATCCCCGTGGGCGAAAGATCAAAACCACCGCCATCAGAATATAAATCGACATGGAGGAGATCGAGGCGCCGAGCCCGTCGGCCACCGACGGCTCCTCGATCAGGGAGCGCAGCACGGTTGGCAGGAAGGCGCGGCCATAGGTATCGACCAGGCCGACCAGCAGGGCACCGACCAGGGCGCCGCGCACCGAGCCGATGCCGCCGACGATGATGACCACGAAGGTCAGGATCAGGATGTTTTCGCCCATGCCGATTTCGGTGGCCAGGATCGGCCCGGCCAGGGCTCCGGCCAGTCCGGCCAGCAGGGCCCCGAGCCCGAAGACGATGGTGTACAGTCGGTCGATATCAACGCCGAGCGCACTGACCATTTCGCGGTTCGACGCGCCAGCCCGGATCAGCATGCCGGTCCGGGTGCTGACGATCAGGCTGCGCAGCGCCAGGGCCACGGCCAGCCCCATGAGGATGATCACCAGCCGGTAAACCGGGTAGGGGACGCCGGGGATAATCTCGACAGATCCGGCAAACAGCTCGGGGATCGGCACGAAGATCGCCTGCGGTCCCCAGATGATCGCCGTCAGTTCGTTGAAAAACAGAATCAGGCCAAACGTTGCCAGCACCTGGTCCAGGTGATCGCGATTGTAGAGTTTGCGCAGCGCAATGATTTCGACGGCCATACCGACCAGGGCGGCAACCGGCAGGGCAACCAGAAAGCCGATGAAAAAGCTGCCGGTGGCATGACCCACATAGGCCGACACATAGGCGCCGATCATATAAAACGAGCCATGCGCCAGATTGATCATGTTCATGATCCCGAACACCAGGGTCAGGCCGGCTGCCATCAAAAACAGCATGACGCCTAACTGAAAGGCATTCAGCGTTTGCTCAAGAAAAAGATAAAATGTCATTACCAATAAAAAAACGGCGGCACCGGCACAAGCCAGGCGCCGCCGCATTTTGCCTGTTCGCTGTTACATTTTGCATTCAGCGGCATAGGCATCACCGTGATCAGTGAATACCTTGCCGACAATCCGGTTGGTAATGTTGTCGCCGTCCTTATAGACCTCGCGCACATAGATATCCTGTACGGGGTGATGGTTGGGACCAAACCTGAAGGGGCCGCGCACCGACTGGAACTTGGCGGCCTCCAGGGCCTTGCGGAAGTCATCCTGTTTCGTCATGTCGCCGCCGACGGCACGGATCGCACTGTCGAGCAGCAGCGCTGTATCGTAGCCCTGGCTGGCATAGAGCGACGGGAAGCGGCCGTAGGTTTTGTGGAAGTTGGCAACAAAATCGACGTTGGCCGCGTTTTTGATGTCCTTGTTCCACTGCGATGTGTTGAACACCCCGATTGCGGTGTCGCCGACTGCCTTCAGAATACCCTCATCGAAGGAGAAGGCCGGGCCATAGAGCGGGGTGGTCTTGGTCAGGCCGGCCTGCGCATATTGTTTGACGAAGTTGATGCCCATGCCGCCGGGCAGGAAGAAAAACACGGCATCGGGCGATGCGGCGCGCAGGTTTGCCAGTTCAGCCGCGTAATCGACCTGCCCCAGTTTGGTGTAGACTTCACCGGCAATTTTGCCCTTGTAGTAGCGCTTGAAACCGGCCAGGGCGTCTTTGCCTGCCGGGTAGTTAGGGGCCATGATGTAGACGTTCTTGTGGGCCTTGTCGCTGACATACTGACCGGCGGCCTCATGCAGGTTGTCGTTCTGCCAGGCCACATTGAAATAGTTTTTGTCGCAACCGGCACCGGCCAGTTTCGACGGACCGGCGTTGGGGCTCAGATAAAACTTTCCGGCCTTGGTCACCGTCGGCACCACCGCCAGCGCCAGATTGGACCAGACAATGCCGGTGACGATATCCACCTTGTCGCGTTTCAGCATGCGATCGGCGATTTGCTTGGCATTGCCGACCTTGCGGGCATCATCGGAGATGATCAGCTCGACCGCGTGGTCACCGAGCATGCCGCCGCGCATATCGACGGCCAGCTGAAAGCCATCACGAATATCGATTCCCAGCGAACTGCCGCCGCCGGAAAGGGTTGTAATCATGCCGATTTTAACGGGATCGGCAGCCAGCGCCGGTGCCGTTATCAGGGCCATTGTTGCAACGGCACCCAGAATGGTTTTTTTCATTATCGGATCCTCCCAGATAGACTAAAAAATTCTACAGACCGTAGTTATACAATCGCAAATCCTGCGAAGCCAACCCTTCGCGACAGGGCCATGGAAATATTGCGGAGGGGCTGTCGATAGGGCATGATTTGTCATGTCTGCGAATACCCTTTTTGACAAGGTCTGGGACTCCCATACCATTTCCTCCCTCGGCGACGGGTTTTCCCTGTTGCAGGTTGACCGCAATTTTATCCATGACCTGAGCGGGGCCCGTGCCCTGCAGGCGCTGGCTGAGCAGGGCCGTGCAGTGATGCATCCGGATCTGACCTTTGCCTGCCCTGATCACACCACATCGACCGCCCTGGACGCGTCCCACAGCGGCGAGCGCTACGCGAAATGTGTGGATCCGCTGCGCGACCTGGCGCACAAGCAAGGTGTGCGGTTTTTCGAAATCGGCGCCCATGGCTTCGGCATCATCCATGTGATCGGCCCGGAACTGGGCCTGACCCTGCCGGGATCGCTGATCGTCTGTGGTGACAGCCATACCAGCACCCATGGTGGGCTGGGAGCCCTGGCCTGGGGCATTGGCGCCAGCGAAGTGGCGCATGTGCTGGCGACCGGGGCTATCATCCAGCAAAAACCCAAACGCCTGCGGGTGCGCTTCGATGGCCAGCTGCAGACCGGCGTGACGGCAAAGGATCTGATTTTGTATCTGATCGGCCGCGACGGGGTGGCTGCCGGCAATGGCTATGCGGTTGAATATGCCGGGCCGGTGGTGCGTTCCTTCAGCATCGAACAACGCATGACATTGTGTAACCTGTCCATTGAAATGGGTGCGAAAATCGGCATGGTGGCACCGGATGCAACCACCTATGCCTATCTGGCCGGGCGGGAATATGCCCCCAAAGACGCCAACTGGGATGCCGCCCTCGCCCATTGGCAGAGCCTGCCGTCGGACGCCGCTGCCACCTTCGATCTCGAACGCTCCGTTGACGCCTGCCAGATCAGGCCACAGGTCACCTGGGGCACCAGTCCGGAGCAGGTGATCGCCATCGATGGCCACATACCCGATCCGTCGGCCCAGCCGGACCCGGAAAAACGCCGGGCCTATGCAGCGGCCCTTGACTATATGGGCCTGACCGCCGGCGCAGGGCTGCAGGGCACAAAAATCGATCAGGTGTTTATCGGCTCCTGCACCAATGGCCGGCTCAGTGATTTGCGCGAAGCTGCTGGCGTGCTTCAGGGCCAAAAGGTGGCGGCCCATGTCAGAGCCTGGGTCGTGCCGGGCTCCGTTGATGTCAAACGGGCCGCCGAGGCGGAAGGACTGGACCGCCTGTTCACCGAGGCCGGGTTTGAGTGGCGCAATCCGGGCTGTTCGCTCTGCGTCGGCGCCAATGGCGAGGTGGTGGCCGCCGGCAAGCGCTGCATGTCGACGTCGAACCGCAACTTTGTCGGTCGCCAGGGCACCGACAGCCGCACCCATCTGGCCAGCCCGATCATGGCTGCTGCCGCCGCCATTCGTGGCGAGATAACCGATGTGCGTGCGATGATGGAGGCCTGAGACCATGCAACCCTTTACCAAACTGAGCGCCGTCGCGGCACCCCTGATGCGGGCCAATATCGACACCGACCTGATCATTCCCATGGGTCGCTATCTGATGGCTGAGCGGGCGGATATGCACCGCTTTGCCTTTGAAGTGCTGCGCTATCTGCCGGACGGGTCTGAAAATCCGCAATTCGTGCTCAACAAACCGGCCTTCAGGGACGCCCAAATTCTCATATCCGGGGCCAATTTCGGCTGCGGCAGTTCGCGCGAATCCGCCGTCTGGGCGCTGCATGGGCTGGGCATCCGCTGCATCATCACGCCGGGTTTCGGCAATATTTTCTACAACAACTGTTTCCAGAGCGGGCTGCTGCCGATTGTCCTCGACGAAGCGACGGTTGAGCATCTGGCGAAGCTGGCTGCCAGCGGCAATGGCGGTCCCTTCGAGATTGATCTCGAGCAGCAAAAAATCACCGCGCCGGATGGTCAATCCCATGCGTTCGCCGTGCAGCCGCAACGCCGCACCCAGTTGTTGCAGGGGCTTGACGATATTGGGGTGACCTTGCGCAAATCTGCTGATATCAAGAACCACCGGGCCGCCGACGAAAAAGCGCGTCCGTGGATCTACATTTAACCCGTTCATCGGGTCTTCAACAGGAAAGTCGAAACCATGCAGGCACAGATACTCGGATCCTATATCGCTGGATTAACCTATGCGGATTTACCCGAAGCGGTGGTTCATGCGGCCAAGCGCTGCCTGCTGGATTATCTGGCGGCGACCCTGCCGGGTGGCCTGGAGCCGCCGGCGCTGGCCCTGCAGGTTGCCCTTAATGATGACCTGAACCACGGCAACGCGTCGCTGATCCCTTCCGCCATTGCGGCCACCCCCAGAACCGCCGCCCTGATCAACGGCGTTGCCGCCCATACCCTGGAGGTCGACGATATTTTCCGCGACGGCATTTATCATCCGGGGCCACCGGTAATTTCAGCCGCCATTGCCGCCCTGCAGGCGGTGGGCGGCAGCGGCGCTGACCTGATCACCGGCATTGTTGCCGGCTACGAAGTCTCCAACCGGATCGCGGCGGCGGTACAGCCGGCCCATTATGACTACTGGCATACGACCGGCACCGTCGGCGCCTTCGGTGCGGCGGCAGCTGCGGCCAAAATTCTTGGTTTGAGTGCGCTGCAGGCCAAACATGCCATCGCCAATGCGGCGACCATGGCCGCCGCGCTGCAGCAGGCCTTCCGCTCCGACGCCATGAGCAAACCCCTGCATGCCGGGCGGGCTGCGGAAACCGGGGTGCTCTGTGCGCAAATGGCGGCGGCGGGGGTGACCGGGGCCGACAATATGCTGGAAGGCGAACGCGGTTTCGGCAATGCCATGAGC
>JABMNT010000257.1 GCA_013203595.1 Rhodospirillales bacterium | reverse complement strand
TTCGATGATAAAGCACTCCGGGGCTTTGATATCTTCCAGATTGATGCCACCGAAACTGTTGCCGAAAAATTTAACGGAATTAACAAATTCATCAACATCTTCACTGTGAATTTCGATATTGATCCCGTCGACATCGGCAAACCGCTTGAACAGAACCGATTTGCCTTCCATCACCGGTTTTGCCGCCAGCGGGCCGATATTGCCCAGCCCGAGAACCGCGGTCCCGTTGGAAATAACGGCGACCATATTGCCCATCGCCGTATAGTCATAGACCAGCGACGGATCGCGGTGAATTTCCAGGCACGGTGCGGCAACACCGGGTGAATAGGCCAGCGTCAGATCACGCTGGGTGGTCAAGGGCTTGGTCGCTCTAATTTCAACCTTGCCCGGACGCCCGCTGGCGTGCATCACCAGGGCATCCTCAAAAACAATTCTGTTGCTTTCCTCACTCATGGCTCAGGCCTCCCAACCTTAATTCAGGAAAGTCTGACCGGCTTGTCTGGCGATGAAAAGCGCCAATTGCACGGTTTTTGATTTTCCCGTCCGTTTGGCCATTAAACAGGGCGCCACCGGGCCGGTTCAAAGGCATGATGGTTAAAATTACCTGTTGAAGTCGTTCCTGTCGCCTGTGATAACGTCAGGATCAATCCCGATGCCGCTTTTTCTGATGGAGCCCTTGTGACAGAACCGACTGCTCAGGTATCGCCGCCGCCGCAACCCGACGCTGCGGTAACGCCGATGATGGCGCAATATATGGCGATCAAGAAGGCCCATCCGGATGGCCTGTTGTTCTATCGCATGGGTGATTTCTATGAATTGTTTTTCGAGGACGCCGAGAAGGCGTCAGCGGCACTGGATATCGCGCTTACCAAACGCGGCAAACATCTGGGTCAAGACATCCCCATGTGCGGGGTGCCGGTCCATAGCCACGACACCTATCTGAACCGGCTGATCCGGCACGGCTTCAAGGTGGCGATTTGCGAGCAGACGGAAAATCCCGCAGAAGCCAAAAAGCGCGGCGCCAAATCCGTGGTTAACCGGGACGTGGTGCGGATTGTCACCAAGGGAACCCTGACCGAAGACACTTTGCTGAATTCCCGTCGCCACAATTATTTGTGTGCGGCGGCCCAGGCCGAACAGAAACTGGCACTGGCATGGATCGATATGTCTACCGGTGCGTTTTTTACCCAGGCCGTCGATGACAACACCTGTGATGCGGTGCTGGCCCGGATTGCGCCGGGCGAATTGCTGGCCTCGGAAGCCCTGCTGCGCCACCCGGGGGTGGCCGCGGTGCTCGACCAGTGGGCGGATGTGTTAACGCCCTTGCCGGGTATAAAGTTTGAAAGCACCGGCGGCCTGCGGCGCCTGCAGGCCCTCTACCAGGTCACCGCACTTGATGCCTTTGGCGACTTTTCACGGGCTGAAATCGCCGCTGCCGGGGCTTTGGTCGACTATCTTGAGCTGACGCAAAAGGGCAAACTGCCACGCCTTGAACGCCCCCAGTCAATTCATGCCGGAACCGTAATGGAAATCGATGCGGCAACCCGGCGCAATCTGGAAATCACGCAGACCCTGTCCGGTGAATTCAAGGGCTCCCTGTTATCGGTCATTGACCGAACCGTCACCGGCCCCGGCGCCCGGATGCTGGCGTCGCGGGTGGCGGAGCCGTCAACGGCGCCGGACCTCATCAACAAACGTCTCGACCTGGTTGATTTTTTCTGCACCCAGACCCCTGCCCGCTTGGATTTACGCAGCCACCTGAAATCCAGCCCGGATATGGCACGCGCCCTGTCGCGCTTGTCTTTGGGACGCGGCGGACCGCGCGATCTGGCGGCCATTCGCGATGGTCTGCGCCTGAGCATGACGGTCCGCCAGGCGCTTTCGGAAAACACCGATCTGGGCCAACCGGAAGAGTTGTTGCGTTTATGTAATGATCTGGCCAGCCATGATGAGTTGATTGACATCCTGGACCGCGCCCTGGCCGCAGAGCTGCCGCTGCTGGCAAGGGACGGCGGCTTTATCGGCAGCGGGTTCTCCGCAAATCTGGATGAACTGATCGGGCTCAGAGACCAGAGCCGGAAACTGATCGCCGGGCTGCAGGCCAGATATGCCGGCGAAACCGGGGTCGCCAGCCTGAAGATCCGCCATAACAATGTGATTGGCTATTTTCTCGAGGTCTCAGCCCGTAACGCCGACAGCATTGACTGCAGTCCGCCGAGCCCCTTCATCCATCGCCAGACCATGAACAATGCGGTGCGCTACACCACCGTCGAGTTGTCCGAACTGGAGGGGCGTATTGCCAATGCCGGGGAACGCGCCTTGGCTCTGGAACTTGCCGCCTTCGGGCAGCTGGTCGCCGATGTCAACGGCCAGGCAGCGGCCATCGCCCGGGCGGCACAGGCGCTGGCCGAGCTTGACTGCCATGCGGCGCTGGCGCAACTGGCCACGGAACGGCGCTATGTGCGGCCGGAGATCGATGATTCCACGGCTTTCGAGATTATCGGCGGCCGTCACCCGGTGGTCGAGGCGGTCCTGCAGGCGGCCAACGACCATGGCTTTGTCGCCAACGACTGCGCCCTCGCCGGCGCTGGTGACACAACCGGCGATGCGGCCCAGCTGTGGCTGCTGTCGGGGCCCAACATGGCTGGCAAAAGCACCTTTTTACGGCAGAATGCGCTGATCTGCCTGCTTGCGCAGACCGGCTCCTTCGTGCCCGCCGAACGGGCCCGGATCGGGATTGTTGACCGTCTGTTTTCGCGGGTCGGCGCGGCGGATGATCTGGCCAGGGGGCGCTCGACCTTCATGGTCGAAATGGTCGAGACGGCGACAATCCTCAATCAGGCGGGGCCGCGCGCCCTGGTTATCCTGGACGAAATTGGTCGGGGAACCGCCACCTATGACGGCCTGTCGATTGCCTGGGCGGTGGTTGAGCATCTGCACGAGCAGAATAAATGCCGGGCGCTGTTTGCCACCCACTACCATGAACTGACTGCCTTGGCATCAAAGCTGGAACGGCTCGAATGCCACACCATGCGGGTCAAGGAATGGCAGGGCGATGTGGTCTTCCTGCACGCCGTCGCCAGCGGCGCCGCCGACCGCTCCTATGGCATTCATGTGGGCAAGCTGGCGGGTTTGCCGCCGGTTGTGGTCACCCGGGCCGAACAGGTCCTGGAAAGTCTGGAGCAGGGCGAACAGACGGCCGCCATCACCAAACTGGCCGATGACCTGCCGTTGTTTCAGGCGCTCATGGCAGCTCCGCGACCTGCCGGGACGACCACACCGGTCGGTCCTTCGGCCATCGAGACTCTGGTCGACGACATCAATCCCGACGAGCTGACGCCACGACAGGCCCATGATCTGTTATATAAGATCAAGGAAATGCGTTTAAAGTAATATACGTTTAAAAACGAGATGCTTTGTAATGATCTTAATTAAAAGGCTAGTCATCCGCAGAAATCAGGGGTTTTCTTAATTCCCGGAATCCCAAGTGCCGTCTCCTGGCCACGCGCCGGAGCCTCATTGCCCCCAAATGAAACGATGTCGGCCACGTCAGCCGGTCTGGGGACAAAGGCCAGCGAGCAAATGGCAGGCAAGTACGCCATTCGTCATTTACGGTTAGTAGATTGATCTTGATACAAACAAAATCAGAAAATTGACCCTAAAGTTCTTCGTCGATCTGGCCACCCGGTTCTGTGCTCTTCGTCTCATAGGCAGTGGTTCCGTCCGGGCCGGCCGCTTCGTCGGCGGCCCCGGTTGCCGGTGCGACGGGGGCTTTCGGGCCGCCCTTGGTAATACCGACTTTGGCCGCCCGCAACAGGCGTCCGTTCAGGGTGTATCCCTGTTCAAGAACCTGGGCGACGGTACCAACAGGCTGGTCCTTGTCGTCAAATTCGAACAGCGCTTCATGCAGGTTGGCATCGAACCGCTGACCGATCGGATCTATTTTCTTCACACCCAGTTTCTCCAGGGTCTTCATCAGATCACTTTCCGTCATCCGCACCCCTTCGATGAACGCCCCGAACTGATTGGCAATGTCGTCAGCCGGTGCATTAACCCCTAAATCGTCCCCTTCAATGCTGGCGAAGGCGCGGGTCATATTATCGGAGACAACAAGCATTTCCTTGGCAAAATTGGCAATCGCATATTTCGAGGCATCTTCCTTTTCACGCTGCGCGCGGCGGCGCACGTTTTCCATCTCGGCCATGGTGCGCAGTAACTTGTCACTGAGGTCGGCAACCTGGGCTTCGAGAATTTCAATGCGTTCACCCGGACCGGCCTCTTCTCCCACGTCGTCATCGATATCCACATCAACCGGATCGGCGGTGGGCGGGATGATGTCATGGGCGGACAAGGGCGCATCGACGATTTCGTCGGCACCGATAACGTCCGGTTCGGCCACTGCGGACGGCACGAAATCAGGGTTCTCGGAGGCACCGTCGGTGTCGGTCCGGGGTGTAGCCTTGGGTTTTGATTGCGTCATATCTGAGTCTTTGCCTTATATGTCCTGTCTCATCCGATCAGTCGTTTGATCAGATTCGCTGTAAAATCAACCATCGGAATAATGCGGGCATAATTCATCCGCGTTGGCCCGATCACACCAATAGCGCCGATAACCTGCTGGTTGGTATTCCGGAACGAGTTTACGACCATGGAAACACCCGCCATGTTGAACAGATTATTGTCGGCGCCGATGAATATCTGGACTCCTTCGGCCGTTTCCGCAAGTCTTAACAGCCTTAAAACTTCCTCTTTGGTTTCCAGGGCTTCAAAAAGGCTGCGAATTTGCTCCAGATCCTTGGCTGCCGTCACATCATCGAGCAAATGAGCCTGGCCGCGGACAATAAGCGCGCCGTCGCGCTGGTCACCGGCCCAGGTCGCCAGTCCACTTTCCACCACCTTGGCGGTCAGTTCGTCAAGCCGCACCTGATGATCATCGAGCTCGGTCATAATCTCGTCAAAGGCTTCGGAGATGGTGCGCCCAACCAGCCGTGAGCCGAGATAATTGGTGGCCTGCACCAGAACGGACGGCGGCAGGGTCTGCGGGGTGGTGAAGATGCGGTTTTCGACAATTCCGTTTTCCGTCACCAGAACCACCAGCGTGCGGCCCGGACTGAGGTTTACAAACTCGATATGTTTGAGCGGGCTTTCGGTTTTCGGTGCAAACACGATGCTGGCACAGCCAGACAGGCCGGACAGCGCCGTTGTCGCCTGGGTCATCAGTGAATCCATATTATGCGAAGAACCGGCACAGCGTTCCTCGATGGCGTCCCGTTCCGCGGATGTCAGATTGCCGATCTCCAGCAGACCGTCGACAAACAGCCGCAGACTCGCATCCGTCGGCATCCGTCCGGCCGAGGTATGGGGCTGGAACAGCAGGCCCAGGTCTTCCAGGTCCGACATCACATTGCGGATGGTCGCCGGCGAAATATCAAGGCTCAGGCGCCGGGCCAGCGTGCGCGAGCCAACGGGCTCACCGGTCAACAGATAATTGTCAACCAGGTGACGCAGGACTTCACGCGAGCGATCATTCAAATCAGATATCATGGGTAAAATTTAGGCGTGCCGGGGGCCCGCGTCAACGCATCACAAGCGACCGCGTATCAGCCGGATTGCGGTCTCACGGTTTCCGGCAAAAAAAACCATATACCTTTGCCGCCGAAAGGCGTCAGTGCGCGCGATCCACCAGGCCCGGCACAGCCTTCGATGACAGGCCCGGGACGGTGCCGGTGGCACCGCCCCGGGAACCCATTCAAATCGGGATTACTGGCTACCCATTTTGCCGTGATCCATTTTATCCATTGGCTTTTGGCTTGCCGCCTTCATACCGGTGACAGTGATCTCTACCGAGCCGTTTTTCTCGAAGGTCAGAGTCAATGGAAACTGGTCGCCAACTTTGATCGGCCCGTGCAATCCCATAAACATGATATGGAAGCCGCCCGGTGCAAGCATGGCGGAGCCCCCGGCGGGGATGTCAACCCGGCCCACGTGCCGCATCTTCATGATCCCGCCATCCATTGTGGTCTGGTGAATTTCGGTTTTTCCGGATATGGAGCCGGTAACACCGGTCAGCACGTCATCCGCGGTGCCGTTATTTTCGATGACAAAATAGGCGGCCCCGGTTTTGGCGCTCGGTGCGGTTGGCCGGGCCCATATGCTGTGCACAGTCAAATCGCCGGCTTTCACCGAATTTGAATGGGCATCCGCATGGCCGGGATTAGTTCCCTGCAGTAAGAAAACGACAGCCATTGCTGCCAATAAAGAAATGGTCTTCATTATTTGTATCCTTGATCAAATCACACCGATGAGCGGCCTATCATAGCACGCTGCCGGGCGGTGTCTCACACAAAGCCGACCAGACGGCGGCTCAGCGAAAGCCGACGGTCGGCGCTTAATAAGCACTGTTGTGGTCAAACCGGGGCCGGTGGTGCCCGGGTCAGGCGCAGACCGATAAAATGCTGGCGGCTCACATGGGCGGCACTGCATATCGGAAGTGGCGCCGGTGCGGACGCCAATTGAAAACGGAAAATCTGCCCGCCAACCAGCCCCGCCATGGGCGTACCGCCCAGGTGACAGAGCTGGCAAAACTCACAGGCCGTCGGCGCGGCGGGCGCCGGTGCCTCTAAAATCACACCATCAGCGCCGAGCCTGACAGCGACAAGCCCGGCCGATGTGCAGATAATCACCGGCTCGCCGCCACTGGCCATCGACGCCTTTGCCCGGGCCTGGGTATAGGGCATAACCAGCTGCACGACGACAGCCGCAACAATCAGCGCTGCAGACAGAGCCCGGACGGGGTTTAATTTTAAAAAATACCTGGTCATCACCTGCTTATATAACACCGTTCTGTCCGGTCAACATGAACAAATCCCTGATCCTGCAAAATATCCAGATGCGGAGCCGCCGCAGCCATCATGCGGACACTTTACCCACCCCATCCGGCGCGGTACGTTTGCCTGATCCCACTTCCTTTATCCCAACTGGAGGAACCGCCCGTGCCCACGCAAACCTACCCTGTTGAACTGACAGCGCCAAATATCGAAGCCTACCGCAAGGGCAATACCGGGATCGACTTCGTGACCACCTTTGACAGCGCCCTGCCCGGACCGCATGTGATGATCAACGCGGTCACCCACGGCAACGAAATCTGCGGTGCGATTGCCCTCGATAGGCTGTTCAAGGCTGGTATCGCGCCGGTTCGCGGCAAACTGACCCTGGCGTTTGTCAATGTCGCGGCCTTTTTAAGCTTTGATCCGGCGGACCCCGATGCATCGCGTCTGGTCGATGAGGATTTTAACCGGGTCTGGCTGGAAGAACGGCTCGATAGTGATGAAGACAGCACTGAACTGCGCCGGGCCCGCGCCTTGCGCCCCCTGTTTGACAGTGTCGACTACCTGCTCGACATTCATTCCCTGGGCACCTATTCCGAAGCCCTGACCATTTGTCATGGTCATCAAAAAGAGGTCGATTTTGCCCGGAAAATGAACTATCCGGGATACATCATGGCCGGGTCCGGTCATGTGGTTGGGCGGCGGCTGATTGAATATACCCCGTTCAACGATCCGGCGAACGGGAAAGTCGCGCTGTTGGTCGAATGTGGACAGCACTGGGCGGCTTCGTCTGCCACCATTGCCTTCGATACCGCCCTGCATTTCCTGCAGGCAACCGGGGCCGTTGATCCGGCTTTTTTCGATGCCCACATCTCAGAGGCGGCCAGGAACCCGGCACCCGCCCAGGTCTGGGATGTGGTTGACGGCATCTGGTCAAAAACCGAAGCCTTTGCGTTCAGCGACGCCTATATCGGCATGGAAGTGATTGAAAAAGCCGGCACCGTGATCGCCACCGATGGCGCCGAGGTCATCGTTACCCCGCACGACGACTGCCTGCTGATGATGCCGAGCCACAAGTCCGGTGCCAACATCCGCAAATTACGCCTGTGCAAACGCCGGTAGGGCGCGCCTAAACCGTCGCTGCCAGGGTCCGCGATATCTGCGACAGACAGCGCCGGCTGCCTTCAGACACTGGGTGTCTGGATTAAATCCCAGAATCCGGTGACCGTCCCGGCGATGTGTTCCGCCATGCGATTTATTTTATCCTGATCATCGTCAGTGAAACCGAAATAACTGACAACGGTCTGGGCAAATACCGCTTCCTCCGGATGATAGGCACCGTCAATGATCGCCAGCACCAGCAGTTCGATAACCAGGGCCGTACAGCTTTGACGGTCGGTAAACAGATCCAGCAACGGCTCCCCGTCGTTCGGGGCAACACTCGGGATGGGGCCCAGTCCCGCCTCGTGAATGAGCAGATCCCGGTAACAGACCTCCGCCGGTGCCACCACATGATCGGCGTGGATCATTTGGTGGCCAAGATAAAAGAGCGCACGTTTTTGCGGATCATTCAGATAATGAAGAAACATCTTATCCTCCGGCTTCGGGTTCGCGGCTATTCTATACGGCTCTCCGGTTTTCGCCAATTTATTGATCTGACTCAATGTGACGTGGCTTCATTTCCCTTAAATTGGTAAACAGGATCAACCGATGGAGAGAAAAACATGACCGAGCAAGACCCTGTCAGGGCGCGTCTCAAGCGCCGGTTAGCCGAACTTGTCGACAATACCCACGAGATTGAAGAAGAACTGCGCTCACCGCACAGTGCCGATTGGGATGAAAAGGCCACGGAAAGCGAGGGCGAGGAAGTTCTTGAAGGCATGGGCAACCAGGCGCTTGGGGAAATTTCGGAAATCAAGGCGGCCCTGCAGCGTCTCGACATCGGCACTTATGGAACCTGTACCCATTGCGGCAAAGCCATTGACGACAGACGGTTGGCGCTTGTCCCCGCCGCCGCCCATTGCATTGAATGCGCGACACTGGCGGATAGCTGAAGCCCGGTGTAGCCGGCGCTGAAAGATGTTAGCGGATGGCTCGGCAGCGGCGGCTTCATTGAAATCCGGATAACCGGTCCCGGGCATCTGCCAACCATCGGGGGCGTCCGGTTAGAGAATGCGGACAGTCACAATGGCATAAACGCAGCCAGAGATTTGATTTGGCGGCCCGCATGGTCTCGGTTGGCTGGCGCCAGCCAGGCGGTAAAGGCCGCGTCAATGGCCGGCCAGTCCCTGTCGGTGATGGCGAACCAGGCAGTATCGCGGTTGCGGTTCTTGTAAACCACGGCCTGGCGGAACACCCCTTCAAAGACGAAGCCATAACGCCTGGCCGCGGCCCGCGACGCGGCGTTCAGATCATCGCATTTCCATTCGTAGCGGCGGTATCCAAGTTCGGCAAAAACCCGCTTCATCATCAGATACATGGCTTCGGTGGCGGCCGTTGTCCGCTGCAGGGCCGGCGCAAAAACAATGCTGCCCACCTCGATCACACCCTGGACCGGATCAATGCGCATATAACTGGCAAATCCCACCGCCCTGGAAGTGGCCAGGTCAATGATCGCATAAAACAACGGATCATCACCCTCGCAGACACTATCGACCCAGGCTTTGAAGGCATCCCTATGGGCAAACGGTCCGATCGCCATATAGGTCCACAGGCGATTATCGGCGTCTTCGCCAAAGGCTGCAAACAGATCATCGGCGTGGCGGTCCCCGTTCAGGGGCTCGAGCCGGCAGGTGACGCCCTGCATATCGGTGCGCGGCGGCATCGGACAGGGCGTCCATTCAGTTAACGCAAACCCGATCGGCTGGCCCAGGGCATTTGTCCGGTTCGGCATGATCCATCCTTGATTAGGTATTGGTCTGCAGTGTTACCGGTTTTTGGTGGATTACAAAGGTCCATTTGTCAAAATTTCCAGGAACCATTGCCAGCGTTCCAAAACGGAATCCCGCTTTGCCTTACCCTGCAGGTGCCCGGTACAAGAGCAGACCCTGAGGCCACGGGGGAACAGTTCGGCTTCAGCCTTTTCAAGGGGCAGGCAAACGGGTAAAACGGCGGCAGGAAAATTCAGGGGGGTTTGTCATGAAAATTGGTATCGTTGGCTGTGGCGGACGCATGGGGCGGATGTTGATAAAGCAAGTCCTCGACCATCCCGCGTGCACTCTGGCCGGTGCCAGCGAAGCGCCTGGCAACGGGGCTCTGGGCCAGGACCCGGGGGTTCTGGTTGGCAGCCCGGCCACCGGCCTGGTCATCGGCGACGATGCAAAGGCCTTGTTTCAGGTCTCGGACGGGGTGATCGACTTCACCGCCCCGCAGGTGACCTTGGCCCATGCCGCCCTGGCCGCCGAAACCCGGACGGCACTGATTGTCGGGACCACCGGCTTCGATGCCGCCGCCCAGGCGGCGCTCGCCGCCTTCGCCGCCCGGACGGTTATCTTTCAGGCCGCCAATTTCTCCATTGGCGTCAACCTGCTGCTCGGCCTGAGCGAACAGGTGGGCCGCCTGCTGGGCAATGAGTACGATGCGGAAATTCTGGAAATGCACCACAAACACAAGGTCGACGCGCCATCGGGAACGGCGCTGGCCCTCGGCCGGGCCGTGGCCAGTGGCCGTGGCGTCGATCTCGACGCGGTGGCGGAACGGGTCCGCGACGGCATCACCGGTGCCCGGACCCCCGGCGATATCGGTTTTGCCACCTTGCGCGGCGGTGCGGTGATTGGCGATCACACGGTGATGTTTGCTGCCGACGGCGAACGCATCGAGTTGACCCACAAGGCGTCTGACCGCTCGATCTATTCCAGCGGTGCCGTACGCGCCGCCCTGTGGTGCCAGGGCCGGGACCCGGGATTTTACGGGATGCGTGACTTGCTGGGCTTCGCCTGAGCCTAACAACCGGCGGCCGCAATTAGGCTTTGCGTTTTTTGATCAGCAGCACCAGCGGCATGGCGACGACGGCAGTTGCCGCAAAAAACGCAAACGAGTTCAAGTAGCCGATCATTGTCGCCTGGCGGCTGATCTCCTTACTGATGGCGGCCAGGCCCTGGACCGACTCGGTGTTCCAGATACCGGCAACCGAGGGGATCTGGAAGTTTCGGTTATAGGGCGTCACCCGTTCCGTCATAATCGCGTAATTAACCCGGGTTGTGTGGATAACCAGGGCAATCGACAATGATATATGAATGGAGCTGCCGATATTACGCAGCAGGTGGAACAGGGCCATGCCGTCCGGCACATACACCGGGTTAAGGGTCGAAAAGGTGATGATGCTGAGCGGCACCCACATCAGACCGACCCCCAGACCCTGCAGAAAGGTCGTCCAGACGACGTCAATGATGGTCAGGTTGATATCGAACTGCCACATGGAATAGCCGGCAATAACCTGCAGCAGAAAGCCGAGGGTCAGGGGGTAACGCGGATCGATTTTGCCGGCAACCGCCATGATCATAAAGCCGAGCAGGGTACCGATGCCGCGGGCCGACAATACCCAGCCGATCACCGAGTCCGGATAACCGCGCAATTGCTGCAGCAAGGAGGGCAGGATAGTGATCGGGGTAAAATTGAGCATGCCGAACACCAGAACGATCAGCAGGCCGATGGCATAGTTTCGATCAGTGAGCATGACCGGTCGCAGGAACGGTTTGTCGGCGGTCAGGCTGTGGACCACAAAAATATAAAGCGCCACCGTTGAGACCACGGCTTCGAGGATGATTTCCGTTGACGAAAACCAGTCGTTGCGCTCGCCGCGGTCGAGCATCAGCTGGAACGAGGCGATGGCGACGGCCAGGGCAATGAATCCCGTCCAGTCGAGCCTGATCTTGCTCGGTTTGTTGCGGTCACGAATAAAGGCGAGGACGCCGAGCAGGGAGACCAGGGTGAACGGCAGGATCATGTAGAACACCCAGCGCCAGGAATAGGCCTCGGTAATATAGCCGCCCAGGGTCGGTGCAATGATAGGCCCGAGCATGACCCCGACCCCGAAAAAGGCGGTGGCCGAGCCGTGTTGCTCCTTGGGATAGGTGTCGACAACAATGGCCTGGGACATGGGCACCAAAGGGGCTCCCGACGCGCCCTGGATAATGCGGTAAAACACCAGCTCTTCAACGCTGTTGGCGGTACCGCACATCAGCGAGGCAATGGCAAACAGGACGATCGCCGAGATCATCAGATGGCGACGGCCCATGCGCGCCGCCAGCCAGCCGGCCAGCGGCGTCGCCGCCGCCGTAGCGACAATATTGAAGGTGACAACCCAGGCAATCTGGTCCTGGGTTGCCGACAGCGACCCCTGCATCCTGGGCAGGGCGACATTGGCAATGGTAACCGTCATGGCATAAAGCATGGTAACCGTAGTCAGCGTCAGCAAAATTGCGGTGCGCTGCCCGGGAGTCAGATTGGCGGGGTCAAAATTAGCCTGTTCGTTCATCTCCCAAATAGGCCTCAAACCGGCGGCGTTGTCCACAAAGAGTTGATGGTCACCAAAAACCGCCATCTGGCAATAAAAATGAGGGTATTGCGCCATCGGAACGAGACGCCTATATAAGCTGCGAACGCCATAGGGGTATCGGCATTCACATTGAAAACCTAGGGGATTCCTACGGTGCCTGATGGGCCGCTGACGAATCTGCCGCAAATAAAATGAGGATATCATGAGCAAGGTAATCGGT
>JABMNT010000256.1 GCA_013203595.1 Rhodospirillales bacterium | reverse complement strand
TCCCTAGACCATGCGGCCCGGCGTTCACTTTTGGCAGATCGTTGGTCTGACGCGGATGCGGCTGACCGTGAAGCCAAGTGTTACGCCTAATTAAAGGAACCACTTGATATTTTCAGTCAATAATTTGATAATTCCGGCCAAATCCTTTCTGTGAGAGCTCATGAAAGACTTATCACGCCCTCTTTCCGCGCCGCGCTTCAATTTCCTTTTGCAGCCGGAATTTCCACTGAACGCCCTGATTCTTGCAGCCGATGCCCTTCGGATCGCAAATCAGAATTCCGGGGTCGAACTGTTTCAATGGTGCTTTGTGTCGGAAACGGGAGCGGCGATGCGAGCGTCCAACCAGATGTGGTTTGACGTCGATCATGCGCTTGACGAGATGCCGCGCGCCGACGTCTACCTGCTGTTCGGGGGCAATCTTCCCACCCAACATATCTCTCGCCGTCTGCTGGCGCGACTACGCGAGGCAGCCCGCTTAGGCGCGATTGTGGGCGGCGTCGATACTGGCGCTTTCGCGCTTGCCCGCGCCGGGTTGACCGGCACCGCTGCTGACAGTTCAACCGTCGTTCATTGGGAAGCGCAAGCTTCGTTCCGAGAAGAGTTTCCCGGCACCACTTGCGAAGACCGAATCTACCGGATCAACGGAAATCGGGCCTATTGCGCGGGTGGGGTGGCGACGCTTGATTTGATGCTGGACCTGATCACCCGCTTATACAATGAGGCGCTGGCCAATGAAGTCGCCAATGCTCTGATTCATACCCGTCGACCCGACATCACAGGCCAGCGGGGCGATACACGCGAGGCTTCGGAACAGACGCGGCTTGCCGATCGGTTGATTGAGGTCATGGAGGCCAATCTCGATTTCCCTCTTACTCTGTCTGAACTGACCGAGGCTGTCGGTATCTCTGAAAGGTCGCTTGTCCGGCTTTGTCGGCGGAGCTTTGGAGAATCTCCGATGCGGCTTTATCTGCACACCCGTCTGCAGGCTGCACGGAACTTCCTGTTTTATGAGGAGTACTCAATCAAGGAAGTGGCCAACGCCTGCGGTTTTTCCTACCAAGCCGTCTTTTCGCGCGCATTCAAGGGACAATTCGGTCAGACGCCACGCGCATTTCGCGCCGGATACCGGGATCGGCAACGCGAAAGTACGCGTCCCGAACTGCGCCGACTGATATCCGACCTTGAAAGATCCGAGGCGTAGTCTGAACTTCTACTTGGATCTAGGAAATCCGGGCTGGAACAAAAGTCTGAGGACCAGTTGCGCCTTGACTGTACCGATGAAAGCTAAGGGTCGGTGGCTACTGAAGAGTTAGATCGCATTCTTAAAACTGCAAATGTCCGCTTTGGCAACATCCGACGAAAGGTTTGCGATCTCAGCAAACGACCACTCCCCTGAAGGTTTTTCGATGTGGGCCGCGGCGCAACATTGGCGGCCAAGAGCTGGCGGCCCACGTTGACAAACCTCGGAAGGAGGAAGCCGCGGGGGTCTTGGATGATCCTATGGGGAAAGTGCGCAGACGCTTGGAGCACCGCCTGTATCAGGGGTGCGGCTGACGGTGTGCATGGCGCCTGAGACGGGCGCAAACGCGTTCGATGATCCTGACAACGTTGATGGTTCTGGCGTGAGAGCTATCGTGTTTTGCGCCGAAGGACGACGGGCGCAGCATGAGGTGACTGGGTCTGCGGGATGCAGCCGGTGGCGTTGTCTGGCATCTGACAGGCGGTGTGTCATGCGGCCCGCTCCCGTGGTGGCCCGCGCGACATTGGTTTTTGTCCGCGGCAAAAGATTTCGATGATGCGCATGGAGCCACCGCAGCAAGGGCATGGTTCGCGCAAAGTGAGCGGGGTGATCTCGGCTTTTGCTCCTGAGTTGGTGGCCTGGTCTGAGCGCTCGACACACAGCAAGGCACGTATTTTTGTGATGTTGGCCTTGCGGGCCGAGCTGGCCTGCAGGCCATAGTGCCGAATGCGGTGGAACCCGTCAGGCAAAACATGGATCAGGAAGCGGCGGATGAACTCGGG
>JABMNT010000255.1 GCA_013203595.1 Rhodospirillales bacterium | reverse complement strand
GATGAACTGGTGACCCCGGCGAGATTCGAACTCACGACTTACAGATTAGGAATCTGTCGCTCTATCCTACTGAGCTACGGGGCCACATCTCAGGACTTATAACAGTGCGTTGGATTAGGCAAGATCACAGCCGTTCCGGCAACCCGCGGCTTGACACAAAACCGTCATCAAAACATGCTAGAGAGATTTGTCGGCACCCGCCTGTATTCGCTGCGGGTGGTTTCCGCCACACTCTGTTTTGAGGATCAAAGCCATGGCTTTACGCATTGCTATCAACGGGTTCGGGCGCATGGGGCGTCTGGTTCTGCGCGCCGGATGGGGCACGCCGGGCATTGACTTTGTCCATATCAACGAAATCAAGGGCGGCGTTGAATGCGCGGCCCATCTGCTTGAGTACGATACGGTGCAGGGGCGCTGGAACCCGGGTATCGGTTTTGGCGAAGATCGGCTTGTGATCGACGGCAAAACCATCGGCTATTCGGAAAAGCCCGCGCCGAATGATCTCGACTGGGCAGCGCTGGGGGTTGATCTGGTTCTTGAATGCACGGGGAAATTCAGGACGGCAGAAAGCCTGGGGGGTTATTTTGCCCGCGGGGTCGGCAAGGTGCTGGTCGCCGCACCGGTGAAATCCGACGCCGCTCTCAATCTGGTCTATGGGGTCAATCATCATCTGTACCGGCCCGACCAGCATCATCTGCTGACCGCGGCGTCGTGCACCACCAACTGTCTGGCCCCCATCGTCAAGGTGATCCACGAAAACATCGGCATCGTGCGCGGCTCCATCACCACCATCCACGATGTCACCAATACCCAGGTGATGGTCGATGCACCCCATAAGGATCTGCGCCGGGCCCGCTCCGGCCTCAATGCCCTGATCCCGACAACCACCGGCTCGGCGACCGCCATTACCCTGATCTATCCGGAACTCAAAGGCCGCCTGGACGGCCACGCGGTGCGGGTGCCCACCCTGAACGGTTCGCTGACCGACTGTGTGTTTGAACTGGCGCACGAAACCAGCGCCGAAGCGGTCAACGGGCTTTTCAGACAGGCCGCAGACGGCACCCTCAGGGGTATTCTCGGGTTCGAGGAAAAACCCCTGGTGTCGTCCGATTTTGTCGGCAATCCCCTGTCGGTGACCATTGATGGTCCATCGACCCTGGTGGTTGATGGCACGCATCTGAAAGTTTACGCCTGGTACGACAACGAATGGGGCTACGTGAACCGGATGATGGACATTGTGCGCCTGATTGACGCTGGTTGAGCGCGGATGTCAGAGATCCGCAATTACGCCATTGTCACCGCCGCCTACTGGGGCTTCACCCTGACCGACGGGGCGCTGCGCATGCTGGTGCTGCTGCATTTCCACAGCCTGGGATATACGCCCTTTCAACTGGCCAGCCTGTTTTTGCTCTATGAGTTCATGGGTATCGTCACCAATCTGCTGGGCGGCTGGGTGGGTGCCCGCTTCGGCCTGACACTGACCCTGTATCTGGGTTTGTCGCTGCAGGTCCTGGCCCTGCTCGCCCTGTCGGCCCTTGATCCCGCCTGGCCGGTCTGGGTCTCGGTGCTTTATGTGCTGATCGTCCAGGGGATCTCCGGCGTGGCCAAGGATTTTTCCAAGATGAGCGCGAAAAGCGCCATCAAGGTGCTGGTTGGTGACGCGGCGCACGGGCTTTTGTTCAAATGGGTGGCCCTGCTGACCGGCTCGAAAAACACCCTGAAGGGGGTCGGGTTTTTTCTCGGCGGTTTTCTGCTGGCGACACTGGGTTTCCGCCCGGCCCTGTGGCTGATGGCTGGCGCGCTGGCGGCGATCGGACTGCTGGCGGCGTTCTGTCTGCCGCGCGCCATGGGCAAGGCTGGAAAAGCCACCAAGTTCAGTGCCCTGTTTTCCAAATCCAGCGCCATCAACCGGCTGTCGGCGGCCCGGGTTTTTCTGTTCGCAGCGCGCGACGTGTGGTTTGCCGTGGGCCTGCCGGTCTATTTGTACAGCGTTGCCGGCTGGAGCTTCACCGCCGTCGGCAGCTTCATGGCCGCCTGGGTGATCGGTTACGGCCTTGTCCAGGGCGCGGCCCCGCTGTTGATCCGGCGTTCCGCAGATGGCCGCTCGGCGGAGGTTCGCGCGGCCCAGCTCTGGGTGTTTGCCCTGGCCCTGGTGACCATGGCCATTGCCGCCGCCGTCACCTGGGGGGACAATCCGGCTGCCCTGCTGATCGCGGGTCTCGGCCTGTTCGGTCTGGTCTTTGCGGTCAATTCGTCGCT
>JABMNT010000254.1 GCA_013203595.1 Rhodospirillales bacterium | reverse complement strand
GTGCTGGCGCCAACCCCTGCAACCCCTGTGCGGCGAAGAATGCCTGCAACCCGTGCAATCCCTGTGCTGCTGCCAATCCCTGCAACCCGTGCAATCCCTGCGCCGCTTCCGCGGGCCTGTCCGATAAATGTGCTGTTCCCCGTCTGGCATCGGCTGCAGCGTGCAATCCCTGTGCGGCTAAAAAAACCGCAAATCCCTGTAATCCCTGTGCCGCCAAAAACCCATGCAACCCCTGCGCTGCCAGCAACCCATGCAACCCCTGCGGAGCCGGGGCCGCTTCGGTTGAAATTACCGGCAGGGAAGCAGACACCGCTTACAATTGCCTGAAGGCGGATATTGTTGCCACCTACAGCAAAGGTGGCATGGCTCAGATCAAAAACTATACAAACTGGAAAATTTTTAATAGTGCGTCCTATTTGGCCGAAACCCACGGCGGACGCTATTTGAACAATTATGCCAATGCAGTCGCGGCATCCACTTACGGGCAATATGACAAGGTTGAAAAAATGCCTGTCGGGTCGGTGCTGGTCAAAGATGGCATTGCCGTTAACGCAACGGGCCAGACCGGCGTAAGTCCCCTGTTCGTCATGGAGAAAATGAAGGCCGGGTTTGAGCCGTCCGCAGGTGACTGGCGATATACCATGATCATGCCGAATGGTACCGTGGTCGGCACGACCAAAGGCAAAGGCAGTGCCAGTGTCAAATTTTGTGCGGCCTGTCATGCGGCTGGCGCCGACAACGATTTTCTGTTGTTCCTGCCGGAGGAACTCAGAATCCAGGGTTAAGTCTACGGGACCAGAGCATGGATCGACTTCCCATGCTCTGGTTGCCGGCCCGATTTGTCGCCTGCCTGCTTACCCAGAGTATCCATCCGTATTGATATGGAAACGACTGAGATCGCAATTGCGCTCTGCTGGCCAGAAGCGGATGCGAAAGCGATGGTCCGAGTCCTGGCTTTCAACCCCCGCTGCAATTTTCTAAGATCCGGCACACAGAAACTTAGAACTGACTTTTTACGGCACGGGAACATACGGAATGGCGGAAGCGGCCCTGAAGGCGGAGATATGGATAAAGGCCCAGATCCGTATTTGCGATTTAAATTTTTTGCCCGCGGTGGTTACCCGGCGGGGAGATTCCGATGCCGGTGCCGTCCTGCTCAAGCTGAACCGCCTCGGTGCCGGTACGGAAGTCCTCACCCAGGCACGAGACCCGGACGGGCAACGGGCATGGATGCGTGGCACAGGCGAGGGCCTTGTTCCCGAACCGGATGCCGACGCCTTCATTGCCAAACAGGTACGCTACGATCCCGATATATGGGTATTGGAAATCGAAGACCCGAAACGTCTGTATAAAGTCGAAGGGAAGATCATCTAACGCGAAAGCGACCGCCAACGGCGCCGGCAAACGGGTGCTGCAGGCAGAAGTGTGCCGGTGAATTCACAGGCCCGTTATTGCCGGTCGCCAGGATTATTCGGTGCGATGGATGAGATGGTAGCCAAATGACGTCTCGATGGCACCACTGACGGTTCCGACTTCGAGCTCAAACGCAGCCTTGTCAAATTCAGCAACCATGGCACCTCGTCCGAAGGGGCCCAGATCGCCGCCATCTGCACCGGAAGGACAATCAGAATGTTCCTTTGCCAGGCTGGCGAAATCTTCACCGCCATCAATTTTGGCCTTGATGTCATTGATCGCGGCCAAGGCCGTTTCATTGTCGCGTCCATCTGTTGAAACAAGAATATGGGACGCGCGAACTGTATCAGCCATTGGCAACTCCTATACCGGGGCAATATCCAGAAACCCCATGGTTTCCCTCACTGCTTAAAGCATTCCCGATGGATGTAATCAATAGCAGGCTTCACATTTACGCCATTTTTTCATCAATCCGCCTCTAAGCTATACCCGAAACCGAAGCCACATCAAGAATCAGGGTCGATCATTTTAACAGGGTTTGAGGTGATGCATGAAATAATATAGCTTACTGACAATGGCGGAAAACCGGGAAATATAGGTGGTTTCTGAAAAACAATTAAGAGGATCAGAATTTTTGTCTATATTCGCGACACGATATTGTAGGTACAGAGGTATTGCGGCTTGAAACGAATTCTCGCCATTATCGTTGGCATTCTTGCCTTTTTGGCACTGGTCGTCCTGGGGGCGATACTCGTCATGCCCAAAGACGATCTGGCCGCATTGGTTCAGCCGCTGCCTGTTGTCGGTGCCCATGCCGACGCGATTGTCGACTTTAAATCAAACATCACGGATTCCGCATCGCATATGGTTGATGATGCCGTTTACAGCGTGACATCAACCTGGCGCGAGATCGCCAGTTTTTCACTGGCAGACAAACCGCAGCGCGTTGTCATCGAATTGGAGCCGATCAGAAACCAGGCGCCGCGCATGCCGCAACCGCCGTCGCCGCCGGTTGTTGAAACACCCCCGCCGACCGGCGAGACTATGGGCCAGCCAGGCGAAACAGGAGAACAACCCCATTCACAAAATCAGGAGCTTGATCAAACCGCGCCGCACACACCGCCGCTATGACGCCGGCGCTGCCGACCGACATGGCGCCACCGGCCGTGGAAGCCACCGCGCCGCCCCCTGAAGCAGCCGCCATGCCCATGATCGCCTCTGATGCACCCGCAGCCCCCCTGAACATGCCGATACCGCTGCAACATCAATGACTGACGCGGATCGCAAAACTGTGGCCCCTGAACCGGTCGCGATGGCTGAACCGGAAACAGCGGCACCAGCCAAAGCTGTCGCGGAGAAAACAGTCGCCGCGGTTCAGCCGCAGAGCAAAGCGGCGATAGTGCCAAAACCGATGCGAAAGCCACCTCCGCCGACACCGAAGACCGATAACGGCAGCGAGGAGCATAAGAAGGGCCTGACCTATTACAAGGGTATTGGCGGTGTTGCAAAAAACTTCAAGACGGCGGCCACCTGGTTTCGCCAGTCTTCGGCAAAGGGCAACGCCGCGTCCCAGTACAACCTGGGTATCATGGCCTATCTGGGTCAGGGCGAGCCGCAAAGTTTTGAACAGGCGGCGAAATGGTTTCAACAGGCGGCAAATCAGGACCATGCCCTGGCACAGTATAATTTGGGATTCCTTTTCTACGAAGGCAAGGGAGTCGAAAAAGATGATCTGCAGGCCTTCATGTGGATCGACCGGGCCGCCCGTCTGGGTGATGAAAAAGCCATAAAAGCCCGCGACACCCTGGAAAAAATATTGCCCAAGGACATCCTGAAAGGCAAATAGCCTGCGTCCGTTACCTACCAGATATACAAAATTAACCATATTTGTTGACTGTATATAGTGAAATTCCTATATTCATTAATATATTGTTCACCATGATTACGTAAATTCCTTGACGACCGGGAACTGGGATTCCCGAGATGAATAAGGATTTAGTATGCGTGTAAAAGCCTGGGCCGCGTTCACGATCGCACCATCTGTCATTGTTTTGAATATGGGATCAGCAATGGCTGAACCCGATTTGGCCCTGACCCACGAGCGACTTCTGCGCCCTGCGCGACTGATGGCGCTGCATGTGGAAGTTGCCGGCGCCGATGACACCAATCCGGCAACTCCGAAACAGCTGGAAGATGCCGGTACCAACATGGTACCCGCTGAGGAACTCAAAAAAGTCGAACCGGTTATGCAGCCGCGCGTCAATAAAGTTCCAGAGGAAAAAGAACCACAGGTTATCATGCCGGCAAAGGCCGAGCCGCCGGAAAAACAGCCGATGGCAACCGAGATGCCGCTGGTTGAGTCCAAACCGGAAACCCCGGCGCAGATGGAAAATACACTGGCCGGCCCCTATTTGCGTCTGGATGCCGGCTACGCATTCAACCGCGATTCAGACGGCACGCAAACGGCCGGAGATTTCACCTCCGAGTCGATCGGCGGCACCGCTGTTTGGGGGGGCGGAATCGGGTATCGGTTTAACGAAAACCTGCGCAGCGATGTCACTTTCTCCTATCGCCCCGATGCTGATGTGAGCGCGACGACAGCCGCTGGAAATACCGCATCGACGGAAGTCAGCGCGTTAAGTGTGATGCTGAATGCCTATTGGGATGTTATCACTGTCGACAAGGTCACCCCCTATCTGGGTGCCGGAATCGGGATGGCGCATCTCAGCACGTCGGATCAGGCCACGAGCGGCGGAATAGGAACCGAAACGGGCGCCACGGCCAATAACTTCGCCTGGTCCCTGACCGCCGGAGCCGCCTATGCGGTCCTCGACAATACCTCACTGGACATGAACTACCGGTTCATTAATCTGGGCGATTTTGGCCAGCAGGGAAGTACATCCTATGACGCGTTGATGGCGCATGAAGTTCGGGCCGGACTAAGAGTCATTTTCTAGCGGCTGACGTCTGAGCCAGGATTCGCGCCTTAAGATATAAATCCCGCTTGCAACAACGACCACGGATCCGACAAGGGTCCAGCCGTCCGGGATATCCCCCCAAATCAAAAATCCCAGGGCCGTTGCCCAGATGATTGTTGAATACTTGAACGGTGCAACCATCGCCGCCTCGGCGTAGCGGAATGTTTCTATCATCAGGAAATGCGCGCTGCCCAATAACAAACCACTCAATGCAAACAAACCGAGATCGTCCATGGCGACGGCCGCCCAGCCAAACGGTGCCGTGGTCAGTCCGGCGAGACAGACTGCCGTGGTGGTCACCACCAGAATCGTCGCCGACTGTTCACCGGGGGCAATATGACGGGTTACAATATCGCGGATGGCGCCGGTAAAGCTGGCCGTCAACGGCAACAGCGCCGCCCACTGGATCGCCTCCCCGGTCGGGCGAATGATAATCAGCACCCCCATAAACCCGATAAAAACCGCCATCCAGCGCCGCCAGCCGACAATTTCCTTGAGAAAGGCGGAGGCCAGGGCGGTAATGAACAAGGGACCGGCAAAGGCAATGGCAACCGCATCGGCCAGCGGCAAATACGACAACCCCGTCACAAAACAGAAGGTGCCGGCGACAACCAGCAGGGCGCGCCATGCCTGGCCTTTGACACTGACAATTCTCAGGCATCTTATTCCGCCGGCACGCCAGACAAAATAGCTGATCGGTATGAAAACAAACAGGCCCCGGATAAACATGATCTGGCCCGTTGAATAACCACCTGTCAGCCATTTAAGAACCGCATCATTGGCCGTTAACAATGCACCGCCGGCGATCATGTATAAAATGCCTTTGAGCGGCGCACTTGAGCCGGATACAGGAGACGTCACGCGATAAATTACCTTGATATGAGCTTATGTCGGAATGCGATAAAAAACGGTGAATCTGCCACGACAAGACCAAATCAGGTCGATGACAGGTGCTAAATACGCCGGGGAGACGGAAATACGTTCCCGTTTTAGTGTGAAAAACTATTGCTCTTACAGATCATTAAGACCAACCTTTTACTCAGAATAGTATGCACATGCTTGCGGAGGCAATAAAAACCAAATGTCCGATGAAGACCTGAAAAAAATGGCCCTGGATTACCACCGGAATCCGGTGGCGGGGAAAATTGAAATCACTCCGACCAAACCGCTCGGAAATCAACGGGATCTGGCCCTCGCCTATTCGCCCGGTGTAGCCGCCGCCTGTCTGGCCATCGTCGACGACCCGGCGGAGGCCGCTTCGTTGACCACCCGGCAAAATCTGGTCGCCGTGATTACCAACGGGTCTGCCGTATTGGGACTTGGTAATATTGGACCGCTGGCATCGAAACCGGTGATGGAAGGGAAAGCCGTTCTTTTCAAAAAGTTTGCCGGGATAAACGTCTTTGATATTGAACTCGATGAGACCGACCCGGACAAGATCGTTGATATCGTTTGCGCCCTTGAGCCAACCTTCGGGGCCATCAACCTGGAAGACATCAAGGCACCGGAATGCTTCATCATCGAGAAAAAATGCCGGGAACGCATGAATATACCGGTCTTTCATGACGACCAGCACGGCACGGCCATTGTTGCCGGTGCCGCCATTCTGAACGGCATGCGGATCATTGGCAAAAAATTAGCCGACATCAAGCTGGTATCAACAGGTGGTGGAGCGGCTGGCATCGCGTGTTTGAATCTGTTGCTGAAAATGGGCGTAAAACGCGAAAACGTCACCCTGGTCGATCACATCGGTGTCATCTACAAGGGCCGCACGGAAGAGATGCATGCTGAAAAGGCGGCCTACGCACAGGACACCAATGCGCGGACCCTGGATGAGGTGATTACCGGCGCCGACGTCTTTTTAGGGCTCTCGGCACCTGGAATTCTGACCGGGGACATGGTCAAGCGGATGGATGCCAAACCCTTTATCCTGGCGCTGGCCAACCCGGTATCGGAAATTTTGCCGGAAGAGGCAAAAAAAGCCAATCCCGATGCGATTATCGCCACCGGGCGTTCCGATTACCCCAATCAGGTCAACAATGTACTTTGTTTTCCGTTTATATTCCGCGGTGCCCTGGATGTCGGGGCCACCGAAATCAACGAGGAAATGAAAATCGCAACGGTCAAGGCAATTGCCGATCTGGCGATGGCTGAAAGTACGGAAACCGTGGCCTCTGCCTATGCCGGTGAAGATCTGACCTTTGGCCCTGAATACCTGATCCCCAAGCCCTTCGATCTGCGTCTGATCGTCGAAATTGCATCGGCTGTCGCCAAAGCGGCTATGGATACGGGCGTTGCCACCCGGCCGATTGCCGACTTTGCCGCCTATCGCGAGGAACTGGGACGGTTTGTTTTCCGGTCCGGCATGCTGATGAAGCCCATATTCGAACGCGCCAAAGCCGATAAAAAACGGCTGGTCTTTGCCGAAGGGGAAGACGAGCGGGTATTGCGGGCGGTTCAGATTCTGGTCGACGACAATATAGCGACACCCCATCTGGTCGGCCGGCCTGATGTTATCCAGACCCGCATCAAGCGCCTTGGACTGCGCATCGAGGAAGGCCGTGATTATACCCTGACCAATCCCGAAAGTGATCCGCGCTACGACGACTATTGGCGAACCTACCACAGCATTATGGAACGCCATGGGGTTTCTCCGGATTTGGCGCGCACCATTATCCGCACAAACAGCACGGTCATCGCCTCGTTAATGATGCATCGGGGCGAAGCCGATGCCATGATATGCGGGACCTATGGCCATTATGCCTGGCATTTGAAACATGTTATGGACGTGATCGGACGCGCCAAAGATGTTTGCGGTGTTTCCGCAATGAGCACATTGATCATGCCAAAGGGAACTTTTTTCCTGGCCGATACACAGGTAACCCACGACCCGACGGTCGATGAAATTGTTGAATCGACACTGTTAAGCGCCGATGCGGTCCGCCGGTTTGGCGAAACGCCGAAAATTGCGCTTTTGTCCCATTCCAATTTTGGCAGCCGGACAACCAGTACCGCATTAAAAATGCAGGCCGCCATGAGCATTTTGCGGGAAAAGTATCCGGAACTGGAGGTCGAAGGTGAAATGCAGGCCGATGCCGCCCTGGATGAGATTGTCCGCAACCGGGCATTCCCGAATTCCCGCCTCACCGGACAGGCTAATTTGCTGATTTTTCCAAATCTGGATGCGTCCAATACGGCATTTAACCTGCTGAAATCCCTGGGCAACGGACTGCCGGTCGGACCCATGCTGGTCGGCGCAGCGATGGCCGCGCATATTCTCACGCCTGCGGTAACGGCACGAGGCCTGCTTAATATGAGTGCCCTGGCCGTAGTCGATGCGCAATCGCGCCAGGGCTGACAGCTACCCGGAAAGGATCCCCGGGACCGGATTTCAGCTGATGCCGCCTTTTGCTCCGGTTTTGCTTTAGTTTAATTCGTCGAAATCAAGCACCCCTGCGTCCAGCGCCAGGTCACAGGCCAGAACGTCGAGAATTTTATAGCCGGCCTCGAATGGGTCTGTCCCCGGGACGCGGGGCACCCGCAAGTCGTTGCAGAACTCTGCCGCCAGCAGCATTTCAAAATCTTCCGCTTGGTCATAATTAATATGCATAATCAAGTCCTTCTCGTCTGTGCCGATCTGTGGCAGAACATAAAAACCATTTACGGAAACATATATGCACTATCCGTGCCAATTTAGATGGCCGGGCCTGTTTCAGACTTTTTCTTAACCCGGCGTTAACCTTAATAAGTCAATATAAGATGGACATTCGCGTGCGAATCGGGCAAATATAGTATGAGATAGGTGTAGATTCGACAGAATGCATGAATTTCACAATACCGTGCTAATTGGGTGCCGCCCGAACGCTAGATATTGGGTTTGGGACAAGTGGGGAATATTCAAATTAGTGCCTAGTTTGATGCCGAATTTTAAGATTCTTGTAGTGGCCAGTTGTCTGGTGGCTGTAGTGGTGCCTGTCGTACAGGCTGAAACACTTGCCGAAAACTTGCAGATTTTGGCCAAGGAACACAAGCGGGTATTGGCTTCCAATGCCGATGTCAGCGCCGCAAAAGAGCAGGTTCAGGTTGCCCTGGGCGCCTGGTACCCGACCTTTGACCTGACCGCGAATTACGGTCATGAAACCCGCAATAAACCGACGGATTCGGCAGATACAGCCATGGTTCCCCGAAATCTGGATATGTCGCTGACCCAGATGCTATGGGATTTCGGCTCGACCGACGCCAGCATTGAACGGGCAAGAATCACCTTTACACAGGCCCAGGCGACCCGCGAATCGACCGTACAGGATTTGTTGCTAGAGGCAATAACAGCCCATTTGAATGTTATCCGCGCCCATAAACTTGTCGAGTTTTCGGAAGGCTCTTCGGCGAATATCAAACGCCAGACCGAATTGGAAGACGCACGGGTACAGCGTGGCGCCGGCCTTTCCACCGATGTTCTGCAGGCCAAAACGCAATTTGCCGGCGCTCTGGCCCGCGAAATCCAGGCAAAAGGCGCCTTGAAAACATCCCTGAACCGGTACCGGGCCGTTTATGGGTTTCTGCCGGAAAACATTACAGATCTAAAAAATCCACGTCTGCCCCTGGAACTTTTGCCCAAGTCACTGGACGAAGCCGTGGAACTTGCCTTTGAAGGCAATCCGCAACTCCTGGCATCGCGCCTCAGTGCCGATATTGCGCGCGCCGATATCAAAAAAACCAGAGCCGACGAATATGCGCCGATTTTCAAGGCTTCTGCAGAATCAAATTATAAGGAAGACAATGGCGGCACGATCGGCACCCAGCATGAAAGACTGGTCAAGGTCGAGGCGACATACAGTTTCAATCTGGCGGCAACCGCCATCAACACCCTGAAGGCATCCGAGCAAACCCACATCGCAACCACCAACCGGTTTGGCGACACCAAGGATTTAGTCGAGGAATCGGCATGAAATGCCTGGGACCGCCTGGAAACGGCGAGGATCAACACCGAGCACCTGCACAATCAGGCAAATATTGCAGCCGAATTTCTCGAACTGGCGCGCAGAGAACGGCAATTGGGTAACCGCTCCCTGATCGACGTTCTGGCTGGAGAAACCGCGTTGATCAATGCCTCGAGCGATGCTGCATCGGCCGATACCGATGTCGCAATCGCGGTATTTACTTTAATCAATGTTATCGGTGCCATCACCCCTGACATTGTAGACTAAAGCGTTTCCTGTCCATATGGAAACAGCTGAGGGCGTCTCAGTGAATCCATATGGACAGGAAACGCTTGTCGTTCGGCCCGCCCCCGATCGGGCAAAGTTCTGCATTTTTTAAATCGATAAGCCTTTCGTATACGCGACACAAAAGCTTGTGGTATAAATGGGATCATGAAAGAGCTATTCTCGCGCCTGCTGGCCCGGCCAGGCCTGACCACCGAAATGATCGCGGCATCGTTAATTGCCAATATTTTAGCGCTGGCGTCGCCGATCTTTGTGATGCAGGTCCTGAACCGCTATGTGGCACATGGTGTTCAGGCAACACTGCTCACTTTAAGCGCCGGAGTTGTCATCGCCATCGTCCTGGAACTGGCGTTCCGCCAAATTCGAATGCGGTTGGCGGCCAGCATCAACGCCACATCGGATCGGACAATCGCGAACGGCGCCTTCGGTACATTAACCGGGACCAAGACCGCTTATATCGACAAGCTGTCGTTCGGGCTTCGTCAGGAAATGATAGCAGGCACAGAAAAGCTGCAGGCGGCCTTCAACGCGGCTAACATGGCGTCAATCATGGATGTGCCGTTCGCCCTGATGTTTATCGGCGTGCTTTATTTGCTGAACCCGGCCATTGCCCTGGTGGTCGCCTGTTTTGTCGCCCTCTCGTTTCTGATATCTGTCCTCACCTTGGCATCCCTGCGCGCCCCGACCCTGCAGATGCAGGTGGAATCCGGGCGTCGCGGTGGACTGGTCAGTGCCGCCGTCCAGGCCGGCGACACGGTCCGTGTCTTCAACGGGTCGGGCTTTATTCGCAAGCAATGGCAGGACCGCTCTGCTGCCTACCTGCGCCTGAGCCGTAAAATCATGTTGCGTCAGGGTTTTGTTCAAAGCCTGGGCACCACCCTGCAGGCGGTAATGGGGGCCATCGTCATTTCCCTGGGCGCCGTGCAGGTGGTCGCCGGAACCATGGATGTGGGTGTCATGATCGGGGCCAACATTCTGGCCGCCCGGGCGCTCGGGCCGATAATCAAGTTTGCCATGATGAGCGAGCAGTTTGCCAAGGCCCGCCAGGCGCTGCTGATGTTCAATGATTTTGCCAAATTGCCGACCGAACGTGTCGACGGCACCGCCTTGTCGCAGTTTTCAGGTACCATCGAATTCAGCGATATGGCGTTCTCCCATCCGGCTGCCAAGACGCCGCTGTTCGAATCCATGAATCTGAAACTGGAGCCTGCCAGTATCCTGGTTTTTTCAGGCGCCAATGGAACCGGCAAAACAACATTGGCACGCATGATGGTGGGATTGCTGGAACCGACCCGCGGGCGGATTTTGGTGGATGGGGTCGATCTTGCGCAGATAGCACCCGAATGGTGGCGCAAACAGGTAATGTATTTGCCCCAGGAACCGAAGTTTCTGAACGGCACAATCGCCGACAACATTTCACTGATAAATCCCGAAATGGACCACGCCCGCCTGCAGGAACTGATCGACCTGGCGGGCCTGAGACAGTTCGTAGATCAAAGCCCTGATGGCAGCGAGACACATATTGTCGGCGGCGGCAAAAATCTGTCACTGGGCATTCGCCGCCGCATTGCCCTGGCCCGGGCGCTGGCCGGTGACGGTCGGGTCATGGTGATTGACGAACCTACAGAGGGGCTGGACGCAGAGGGTGCACAGGCTGTGTTGGAGGCTATCAACAGGGCGTCAGGTAATGGCGCCACGGTATTGATTTTCACCCATGACCCGCAAATTCTGAAATCCGTCCCCCATTACGTCGACTTGAATGTAAAACCGATACCGACGCTGGTCCGCAAACCGGTTGATGCGGCCCAGGTGGTCGGTGCCCTGCCGCCGTCATTGAAACCGCAGGCATCGATAACGTCATGACCGAATCACTGAATCCGACAGATGCAGAACTCAAGGAAAGCAATGCCATAACGCATCTGTTTTTTGTGCTTTGTGTGGCCCTCGTTGCGAGTTTTGCTGTCTGGGCCTGGTATGGTCAGCTCGATGTGGTCAGCACCGCCGTCGGCGAGGTCATCCCGTCGACCCAGGTCAAAAGTGTTCAACATCTGGAAGGCGGGATTGTCCGTGAAATTCGGGTCAAGGAAGGGCAACTGGTCAAAAAAGACCAGGCGCTGTTGACTCTGGAGCCCACACAAAGCGGTGCCAATGTGGATGAACTGCGGGTTCGCATGGCCTCCCTGACTGCCGATATTGCGCGCCTTGAAGCCGAGGCAACGGGCGAACAGGCACCCCAGTTTCCGGCCGAATTAATCAGGGACAGGCGTCAACTGGTGAACCAGACCCTGGCCATGTTTAAGACCCGCAAAAGCCGCATCGAAAACCAATTGGCCGGTCAGATGGAAATCATTGCCCAAAGCAACGAAGAAATTGAAGAAGTGACTTCACGGATCAATTTGTCGACCGAAAAACTGGAACTGCTGAAAGAGCAGATTGAAATCAGTAACGCATTGATGAAAGACCAGTTGACCAACCGCATGCAACATCTGAATTTGCTCAAGGAAGCCGCATCCCTCAGGGGTAACATCAACGAAGATGAAGCGACCTTGCGCAAGGCCCGGTCGGGGTTCAAGGGGGCGCAGAACAAACTGGAGGCGATCCGGGAATCATTTTTTGAAAAGGTCCGCGAGGAGCTCGATGAAAAACGCCGTTCCTTCGAGGAGTTTTCGAGCCGGGTTCTCAAATTTGAAGACTCCCTGCGCCGAACCGTACTGCGGGCACCGGTCGAGGGTGTCATAAAATCTCTCTATGTGGTGACCGTCGGCGGCGTCGTCGCACCGGGCGGCACCGTTCTCGACATCGTCCCTGCAGGGGACCGGTTGATCATCGAAGCCAGATTGGCACCGCAGGATATTGGTTATGTGCAGGCCGGGCAAACGGCCCTGGTGACACTGGCCTCTGCTGATTCGAACCGGTTCGGCAATCTGTCGGGCACCGTTGTCAACGTCAGCCCCGACACCCTGGTGAGCCCGGAGGGAGAGGCCTTCTACAAAGTACGGATATCCACTGAACAGGCGTATTTTGAGCGTGACTCCCTGCGCTACAACCTGGTGCCGGGTGTTCAGGTGACCGCATCGATCCGAACCGGACAGCGATCCATCCTTGCCTACCTGAGCGATCCATTCATGGCTTCCGTACGCACGGCAATGCGAGAACGCTGACATGAGATACACAAACACAAGCTGGCTTTTATACACCTTGCTTATTGTGGCCGGCCTCGCCAAAACCGGTCAGGCCGCGACCGATACACCCGTGACCCATATCCAGACCGAAAATTCACTGCAGATCACGATCCCCGCGCCCCAGGTCATTCCCGGCATAACCAATCCGCCCCTGCACGGGATCTTCCTCAATCTGGGTGAAAATATTCATCTTGATCGCCCTTTTGTGGCGACGGAACAGGCGGCCGAGGGATGTATCCTAAAGTCCGATATCAAGGCCCGGTTCTGCATCGATCCGGTTGCCTGGCCGGAAACCCTGTTAGGCGATATGGCAAGTGATGATATTGTTTATCGCGGCAACCAGGCGATTGTCCGCTATGATGACAATCGGGTAACCCAGGCCCATATCCTGTTCCCGGCAGATCGCTTCATTCGGGTCCTCGAACATATTGAAGCCCTCTATGGCCCGCCGACCGAACAGCAGTTGCTGAAAACCCTGGTTCCGGAAGCCGACCCGATCATCAATACAGTTGTCCGGTGGAAAAGCGTGTTTGACGGCGACAAGCGGGATTTAATTCTTGAAGTACGCGCCCACGACGATACCCGCCGGACATTCCCCGACAACACCCATGGATTCATGTGGCTTTATCGAACCGGTGCAGAACCGGTTTTTCATCTGCTTTCGGTTGTCGATTTGATGGTACTGCGAAAACGTCGAATTGGCCAATGGCCCTATCCCGACCAGTCAGAGATAGATCCCGCCATAAAATCCGAGATTCATTGAGTTTCGGACTGGACTGAGAGCCCGATTCCTGCAACTTTAAGGCAGGTAGCGTATGATCAATACGCCGCGACCAATTGCTTTACACGGGAGTACAGAAACGATGAGCTGGCATGGTAAAATATTGCGTGTTGACCTAACGGCGATGACCGCCGTCAGTGAGCCGCTGAATATGGAATGGGCGCACGATTATTTGGGCCAACGGGGTCTGGCAACACGTTACATGTATGACGAAGTTCCAGGCAATGTTGACTCCCTTGACCCGGAAAACCGGCTTATTTTTGCAACGGGCCCGTTAACCGGAACCATGGCATCGACCGGCGGGCGCTACTGCGTGGTCACCAAAGGCGGCCTGACAAATGCCATTTCAGCCTCTAACTCGGGTGGCTATTTCGGTGCAGAACTGAAATTTGCCGGCTATGACATGGTGATCATTCAGGGCAAGGCACCGCATCCCGTTTATTTGATGATTACCGATGACAAGGCAGAGATTCTGGATGCCAGGGATTTCATCTGGGGTGAATCCTGCTGGATTACCGAAGATGCCATTAAAGCCCGCCATCAGGACCCGCAAATCAAAGTCGCTTCCATCGG
>JABMNT010000253.1 GCA_013203595.1 Rhodospirillales bacterium | reverse complement strand
CATCGCCCTTCGGCGCTTTCCGGCGGCGAACAACAACGCGTGGCAATTGCCAGAGCCTTCGCCGGCAGGCCCCGCCTTGTGTTGGCAGACGAGCCGACCGGAAATCTTGATCAGGCCACCGGCAGGGACGTCTCGTCAATCATGTTTGAGCTGGTCCGGGATGGCGGCTCAGCCATGGTCCTGGTCACCCATGACCCCGCCCTGGCCGCAACCTGCACACGGGTGGTTGAGATCAATGATGGTCTGATAAGCCCCCAGATGAGCCATGCCTGAGATGACTCCGGCAGAATCTCCCGTGGCAAGCTTAAGCCTGCGATCGAACATCTACATTCTGCGGTCTTTGCTAGGCGCCGAATTGGCGGCGGGGATTGCCGGTCTTAAGCTGTTTATCGGCTGCGTGGGCATCGCCGCATTTATGATTGTCGGGGTCTGGATTCTCGGCAATGGATTGTCGAAATCGCTTTCCGAAGGCGGCACAACGTTCCTTGGCGGTGACGTCGCCATCGGTGTTGTTAACGTGGCATTGCCTGATGACCTTGTTGCCAGAATTTCGACGTTCGGTGAGCTCTCGATGGTCTCTGAACTGCGTTCTTCGGCAGCGGTCAATGATCAGCGTGTCACCGTCGAAGTCAAAGGGGTTGATCAGGCCTATCCTCTCTATGGCGTTGTTAAGCTGCAAAGCGGCCGCACCTTGGCGCAGGCGCTGGCAACGACCGACAACACAGCAGCCGTGGTTGTCGAACCGGAGTTCCTGCGCCGCATCCATGGCGCAGTGGGTGACACCCTGCGCCTGGGCAACCGGGACTTTGTCATTTCCGACGCCTTGCTGCTGGAACCAGACCGCTTGTCCGCAGGGCGGTTTATGGTTGGCCCGCGCCTGCTGGTCAATCAGGCTGATCTCAACCGGGCGAGCCTTATTCAAAGAGGATCCATCGTTAATTTCCGCTACCGGATCAAAACCCCGGCCGGGCAACCGCTGCAGACAACCCTCGACCAGATCGAAGCCCTGCAGGCGGACCGGGGCTGGGAAATTGAAACACCCGAGGATGCAGGCGACCGGGTACGGCGCACAGTCGAGCGCACAACAACATTTCTTGGCATGGCCGGGATTGTCGCCCTGGCCATCGGCCTTGCCGGGGCATGGGCGGCGGCGAAGGCATGGGTCGCCGGGCGGGCCCGTACCATCGCCCTTTATCGCCTGTCGGGCGGCAGCCCCGGCATTGTCTCCGCATTGCATGGGATCATCATCGCCTTCGCCAGTTTGACGGGGATCATCAGCGGGCTTGTGTTGGCGGTTGCCTGTGTGCTGCCCGTGAAAAAAATCATCGCAAGCCAACTTCACCTGGCCTGGGATCTGGTAAGCGTGGTAGCGCCGCTGGCCAGTGCCTGGTGGATTTTGCTGATCGGCGTCAGCGGCACCAGCGTCCTGGTTCTCGCCACGATCCGCAACATCCGCCCCGGAACCGCCATGCGGGATGGCGAGGTCAAATTGAGCACCGACAAACGCAGTACCGTTGTCGGCCTGGCTCTTATTCTGGCGGCCATGGCTGGGGCCACGCTCAGCCTGCCCAACCCGTTTATTGCCGGGATGAGTGTCGTCGGCATCGGTATCACGGCGGCTGTACTGGCCTTGGCGGCAGCTGGCCTCGCCCGGCTCGGGGCCTCCCTGAGGCCCACCGGGTTCCGGTCAATGGTTGTGCAAAAAGGCCTTACGGATACCGCAAACGTGGCCTTTCGTGCCGTCGCCATTGGCATTGGAATTGCCGGAATCACAGCCATAACATCTGCCCAGAACTCACTGGAAACCGCTCTGCGTTCCGAATTGCCCGATCGCATTCCCGACCTGGTCCTGATTGATGTTCAGCCCGATCAGGTTGCCGATATCAGGCAACGGATCGCCAGCCATCCCCAGCTCGGTGGTCTGCAGGCCGACCCCTTCATGCGCGCCACAGTTACAGCGGTAAATGGCGTGCCCGCAGCCGACGCCCTGATCCGGGCTGACAAGTCCTGGGTGATTGAAGGGGATCGCAGTTTTTCCTGGAGTGCAGAGCCAACGGGAGCCGAGTTGCTGGCCGGGTCCTGGTGGCCAGCAGACTACAACGGCCCCCCCCTTATCTCACCGGAGGAAGATCTCTATGAGGCATTCGACTTGAAACCGGGAGACACGGTCACTTACAGTGTTCTGGGCCGGCTGTTCACCTCGGAAGTTGCCAATATCCGCAAAGAGTATCACCGCACGTTTCGACCCGAATATCTCATCGTCGCCTCGCCGCAACCGTTCAAGGATGCGCCGCAATCCTGGATCATGAGTTTAAAGGGCGACACGGACGAAGCTGTCGATACACTGATCCGCGATCTGGCAACCGATCATGGCAACGTCACCAGCATCGATATCCGCCGGCTGGCGGCACAGGTCCTGCAAACCATTGAAGGGGCAATTGGCGCTTCGCTGTCCGTGGCCCTGACCCTGGTCATCGCAGGCGGCCTGACCATTGCCTCCGTAACCATGGCCGAAGTGGGGGCGCGACGGCGCGAAGCCCTGGTGTTTTCGTTAATTGGTGCATCCCGTCTGGAAATCGCCATGGCACGGCTGGTTGAAGCTTCTGCCATCGGCCTGATCGCTGCCGTTGTCGGGGGAGCCGCAGGTTTTGTCGGTGGATTTTTTGCTGCCGAAGAGGCGTTGCATATTTCCTGGCGGCCCGGCCTCGCCGCCGTCCTGCTGCCCGTCGTTCTTGGTCTGCTGGCCGCACTGCCAGCTGTCCTCATGGGAGGCCTCGGCGTACTGCCACGGGGCCGCGGTCAAATGGCCCGCCAGTTGAGCAATTGATTTGAACCAGTGATTGGATGGCTGATCACCAGTATTGCTTGCGATCAAACTTGTTAGTGTTTTTCGGGTGGTTTGGGCAACTGATCAATCATAGACGCCAAGTCTGAAAGAAAGGCAGCCTGACGGTATTTGGAAAAATGGTGCCCCCGGTCAGAATCGAACTGACACTCCCTTGCGAGAACGGGATTTTGAATCCCGCGCGT
>JABMNT010000252.1 GCA_013203595.1 Rhodospirillales bacterium | reverse complement strand
GTGTTAGGTAAACCTATCTTTTGCGACTTAAACGGTAAAAAGACTTATGACCGTTTTGTTGGTGTTTGTTACCTAAATGATACAGATATCGGCATCAGAATTATTGAAGATGGGTTAGCAATTTAAGGCCGGGAGCATTGCATACGTACAACTCCTCTCTCGCGTCATCGGCCTAAACGCTAAGCCGCTATTAACCCTCCGCTACGCTGCGTGTTAATAGCTTGCGCTTAGCTTACTTAGCCCTTCAGACACTCCTCGTCGGTACTGCTGCATGCTCCCTAGAGTATGGTAGGTAATATGCAGAATTATAATGTATTGAAGGGAGTACAAGTTGTTATGTTTAGATCTAACTTGTACCCCATTTTGTACCCCATAACGATGAGTATTAAAAAATTTGCATATTAATCAATATACTAGTAGAGATAATTGGCGGAGAGACAGGGATTCGAACCCTGGGTACGCAAGCGCACAACGGTTTTCGAGACCGCCCCAATCGACCACTCTGGCATCTCTCCGCGGGTTGAAAAGCAAGGGCTTTTCGGCATCGGGCGGGTTTGTTGCGGGCTTTCTGTGGGAAAGTCCCCCGACCGGCCGCCTGACAGGTCAATCAGGCGGCGTGATGGCGTCCTTTTAGCCCAGGCGGCGGGGCAATGTCCATACATGGAACGGCGGCTTTTACGGCGTGTTCGGCGCGGCCCAGGATTTGCTCAGGATTTGCTCAGGATTTACCCCCGGGCCCGCCGACGCCAGTGACCGGCAGCGGGCCGGGGAAGGGCGGATTATCATTGCTCAGCACTTGCCATGGTTGTTGTCATTTGTGCATAATAACACCCACATCAAGACAGCGGCAGGTTATGGCTGAGGCGCGATGGCGGAAAACCTTACATTTGATGCGGAAGGGCAGGAAGGTGGCCCTTACCACAGCCGGGAGTTGCATGTACCGGGTCCGACCTCGGGTCTGACCATCGGGCGTGGCTACGACATGAAACGGCGCAGCGCCGACGCCGTGCGCCAGGATATGATCGATGCCGGTCTTGACCAGGCGGCGGCGGCGATGCTGGCGCAGGCGGCGGGACTGAGCGGCGATCAGGCGGAACAGTTCATCGAAGACAATGACCTGGAGGATTTCGAGATCAGCCCCGAGGTCCAGCAGGCCCTGTTTGATATCGAATATGAGCGCCAGTTGCGCGACACCCGGCGACTGGCCACGAAACCCGACGTGGTCCGGGTCTATGGGGAAACCGACTGGGATGCGCTCAACCCGGTGATCCGCGAAGTGCTTGTCGACCTCAGATTTCGCGGTGACTACACGCCGGCGTGCCGCAAGTTCCTGCAGGTGCACGTAGCCAACAACGATCTGGTGGCCTTTGCCGGCGAGATCGGCAACCGTGACCGCTGGCCCCGGGTGCCGGTGGACCGGTATGCCCGGCGCAGGTCTCTGTGCGAGACGGCGCTGACCTGAGGCCAGACCGCGCACCCAGAAAATTGCGGGTCAGGCCTTGTTTGATTCGGGTTTTCAAGCCTGAAAATCGGTTGAATCCGCATTTTTTCCTCGATCAATGTGATCTGTGAACACAAAGGATTGACAAGCATATGTACTTTATAGTTGAGTAATATGAATATATAATCAATAAGTTGATTAAACAGCGATTTCGGTATAAACAGTACACCTCAAGATAAGGAGATGGCAATGCGAGTTGCAAATCACCTGGATCTCGAAATCGGTCGCCGCCTGCGGCGGTCTCGCCTGATTGAGAACCTGACCCAGGAAAGACTGGCGGAAAAGCTGGAAATCAGTTTCCAGCAATTACAGAAATATGAATGCGGGGCTAATCGCGTCAGTTCGTCGCGGCTGTGGACCATATCGCGGGTCCTGGGACTGCCCATCATGTATTTTTATGAAGGCCTCGACGACGGTGAGATTTCGGCGGCGATCGACTGTGCCGGTGCCGGTGCCGGTGTCGGTGCCGGTGACGGCGATCTCACTGACAAAACCATTCAAACCGCCCGCCTGCTGCAAAAAATGCCGGATGGCGAGGTTAAAAACCGGTTGTTTGAACTGATTCGGGCTGTGTCGCGGACGCAATAAGGCGATTTATCTGCTTCAAAACCCATGATTTATTAAATTTCATGGCGTAAATTGCTAAAAAGAGTAGAAATTTTTCTCCGATAGTGAACCATTCCTTCTTTCAACTCATGAGAAGGAAGCCATGATGCATACAATTGAAGATTTAAAATTTGTCTATGACCCGAAAGACGGCACCGGACGCAATTTCTGGAACGTGGAGCCGCCCCACGATATGGTCCATGGCGCCTGTCTGGGGCGGCTTTATGCGATCAACTATCTGGAGTACGAGACGGCAAATAACGGACCAAGAATCCTGTGTTCGATTCTCAACGATATGGCAACCTCCGGACCCCTCGGGCCGATTGAAAAGAATTTTATTTTCACCCTGTCGGAAGCCCTGGAAGTTGCCCTGAAAAACCCCTGGTTTGTTGACGCCATTAAAATGCGAGAACTCTGCTAGGGGGCTGGCACCTGCGGAAAGGCCCCGTGTGGTCAACAGGGGGCCTTTCCGGCCACCTGTGTGAAAATGATCCGGCAAAGCCAGCCGCCGACAGGGAGCCCGGCGGCGGCTCTTAAAATTCGCTGATCAGGCCAGCTTCGCCCATCAGTTTGAGCAGGGTATCGCAGTTATTTGTGCCATAGGTGGCGAACGCGTTCAGCAGTTCGGCACGGGTGAAAAGCTCACTGTCGAGCATCCATTCCACCAGTGTCGCGTTTTCCGGGGAAATTTCCGTTTCCCTGTCGGCGACCTTCAATTGCCAGTTCTTGCCGCGGCGTTTCAGCAAACTGCCATGGGTTCTGACCCGAAAATTGCGGCCAATTCCCTCATCGGGGAGTTGAAAGCGGGCAATATTCTGCAACGAGAGGGACCGATGGCCATCGCGAAACCGCGACCGGGCCTCTTCACCTGTCATATGCGCATGCAACTGCTCGGCAAGCCGGTCAAGGGTGCGGGTATAGGCCTCCTTGTCATCATAATGGGGCATTTCCTGGCGGAACAGGGGATCCTTATATAAAGAATCGACAACCGTTTCGATAAAGCTGAGGGCGCGGGGCGGTTCGATCCCGTAGGTCAGGTGAAGGCTATGGGCCGAGGTGGCGATGGCGGCGTGGTATTTTCCCTTCGGTATATACAGCACATCGCCCGGTTTCATGGTCACCTTTTTTTCAATCGCCCCCTTGTTTGCAGCATGCTGTTCGCGGCTGAAACTCATCTGATGGCAGCCGGGTTTCAGCATCGGGTTCTCGAACTGGGTCTCAAAGATATCCCAGTCCTTTTCGCCGTCAATCTGAAAGACAAAGACGTCCATAAGATCGAAATGGGGCAGAAAGCCGGGGTGCTGCTGGAACGAACAATAGAGATTGCATTGTGAATAGCCGCCCAGCGCCGCCTGCAGGCTGGCAGCCAGCGCAGCACTGCCTTCGGCGTAGGTTTCCATGCCACTGAGCACCACTGAGGCGCCTTTTTCGATGTAGTCCGAGACGATCCGCACATTCAGAAACCCCTGCGGCATGTATTCCGCCGGCGCAACTGATTCGTTATCGAGGATGAGTTTAAAGCTGTTGGCGTTCCAGATGTTTGCCGTATTGATGATCCGGTTGACATCGGCCCAGTCGAACAAACCGGAAAATTTATCGGGTTTTCCGGGTATATGCAGGGCTTTTCGGCCCAGATAGTTCTGAAAAAAGTCGTCGGGGCGGATTGGCGAGATGATGTTCTGGAATTTTGTCTGCGGATTATACATGTTTATCCCGTCGAAATGTGCAGGCCCAGGCGATAAACTAATTAATCCGGTCCGGCCCCGCAAGAACCGCCTGAATTCCTACATTTTGCCGGCTTGAAAATGAGCCGGGGAAAAGCGTTGACTACGGGTCCAAACCGAGTATATTGCCGCCTCTTTCGAGGGGTCGGGCAAAAAGCGCCTGTGGCTCCGTTTGGCGTGATTACACTAGGAATTCGAGGCGAAGATGTTCGCAGTCATACAGACCGGCGGTAAACAATACCGGGTCGCTAAAGACGACAAAATTGTTGTCGAGAAACTTGCCGGCGAAGCCGGTAGCGTTGTCCAGGTTGGCAATGTGCTGATGATCGGCGAAGAAGGCAAGGCGCCCACGATTGGCGCTCCGCTTGTTGAAAACGCAGCCGTGTTTGCCGAGGTTATCGAGCAGGGCAAAGCTGATAAGGTTCTGGTCTTCAAGAAAAAGCGTCGGCAAAACTATCGCCGGACCAAAGGCCACCGTCAGGAACAGACGATCCTCCGGATCGTTGAAGTGAGCCCGACGGGTAGCAAACCGAAGGCCGTTGACAAAGCCAAAGCCGAGCCGGCTAAAGAAGCCCCGGCCAAGGCCGCGGATGCACCGGAAAAAGCTGCCGCAGCGAAAACGCCCGCAGCAAAGAAGCCCGCCGCCAAAAAGCCGGCGGCAAAAAAGAAAACTGAGGAGTAATCCCCTATGGCACATAAAAAAGCAGGCGGCAGTTCCCGCAATGGTCGCGATTCTGAAGGTCGTCGACTCGGTGTAAAGAAATTCGGCGGCGAAGTTGTGGTGCCGGGCAATATTATCATTCGCCAGCGTGGTACTAAGTATCACCCGGGTGCAAACGTCGGCATGGGCAAGGATCACACAATCTTTGCCGTCGTCGATGGCAAAGTTGCCTTCCAGAAGAAAACCGGTGGCCGTATGTATGTGGGCGTTGAGCCGACGAGCTGAACACGGACGCCAGTCACTTCGTGATCGAAGGGGAATGGCTTTCCATTCCCCTTTTTTCGTGACCGCCGTTTAAAGGTTTCGCGTTCTAAGTAGCGCGGAGAGGACCCATGAAGTTTTTAGATGAAGCAAAAATATTTATAAAAAGTGGAGACGGTGGTGCCGGTGCCATCGCCTTTCGCCGTGAAAAATATGTGGAGTTCGGCGGGCCGGACGGCGGCGATGGCGGGCGTGGCGGCGATGTGATCATCGAATGCGCGACCAATCTCAATACCCTTATTGATTTTCGCTACAAGCAGCATCTGAAGGCCGGCAAGGGCAATCATGGCATGGGCAAGAACCGGACCGGTGCCCGCGGCGATGATCTGGTGATCAAGGTGCCTGTGGGTACCCAGGTTCTCGATGAGGACCGGGAAACCCTGGTCGTCGATATGACCGAGGAAGGCCAGCGCTACATTGTTTGTCAGGGCGGCGATGGCGGCAAGGGCAATACCCGGTTCAAAACCTCCATGAACCAGGCCCCCCGAAAAGCCGGCCCCGGATTTCCGGGCGAGGAGCGCTGGCTCTGGTTACGCATGAAGCTGATTGCCGATGCCGGTCTGATCGGCTTGCCGAATGCCGGAAAGTCCACCTTCCTGACGGCGACCACCCAGGCCCACCCGAAAATCGGCGCCTATCCGTTTACCACCATCCACCCCAATCTGGGCGTTGTGGTGCGCGGTCACGACGAACTGGTGCTTGCCGATATTCCGGGCCTGATCGACGGCGCCAGCGACGGAGCAGGGCTGGGGACACGGTTTCTCGGTCATGTGGAGCGCTGCCCGATTCTGGTCCATTTGATCGATGGTACCGAAGAAGATGTGGTCGCCTGCTATTTGACGGTACGCCACGAGTTGGAAGCCTATGGTGCGGATCTGTCGGAAAAGATCGAGCTGGTGACCCTGAATAAATGCGATTCCCTGAGCGATGAGGAAATTGCCGAAAAGAAAAGTGCCCTGGAAGCGGCCACCGGTAAAACGGTTTCCGTTATTTCCGGTGTTGCCGGAACCGGTGTGCGCGATCTGGTCAACGCCCTGTTCACGGTGATCGAAAACTTACGCCTCGCCGCCGAGGAGGATACAGACGCAGAGCGAGTCTATCGACCGTGACCCGCAAACTGCCCAATATATCCGATTCGAAACGCATCGTCATCAAGATCGGCTCGGCCCTGCTGGTCGATAAAAAATCCGGTCAGATACGGCGCGGCTGGCTGGAAACCCTGGCCGAGGATATTGCCCGCCTGCGCGCCCGCGGCCAGGAAGTGGTGGTCGTTTCTTCCGGCGCTATCGCCGTCGGCCGCCGCCATCTCAAACTGTCCAGCGGCCGGTTGCGGCTTGAGGAAAGCCAGGCCGCCGCGGCCACCGGCATGGTGCGCCTGGCCCATGCCTACCAGGAAGTGCTGGCCCGCCATGAATTGACTCTTGCCCAGGTGCTGATAACCCTGGATGACAGCGAAAACCGCCGCCGTTACATCAATGCCCGCAATACCCTCGATACCCTGTTGCGGCTGGGCGCGGTGCCGCTGATCAACGAAAATGATACCGTCGCCACCGATGAAATCCGGTTTGGCGACAACGACCGTCTGGCCGCCCGGGTTGCCGCCATGATCAGCGCCGACATGCTGGTCATCCTGTCGCATATGGACGGGCTCTATGACCGCGACCCCACCGCCGACAGCGATGCTGTGCATGTCCCGCTGATCGAAGGCGAGATTTCAGCCGAGATCGAAGCCATGGCGGGATCCGGAAAAAGTGCTGACGGCACCGGCGGAATGATCACCAAACTGGCAGCGGCGAAAATTGCGCTCGGGGCGGGGACCCGTATGGCCATTGCCAATGGCACCCAGGATCACGCCATCGGGCGGATCGAGCAGGGGGCCCGCTGCACCTGGTTTTTGCCGACCGCCAATCCGAAAACGGCGCGCAAGCAATGGATCGCCGGATCGTTGAAACCCAATGGTGCGCTGGTGGTCGATGCCGGTGCCCTGGGTGCCCTTAAATCCGGCAAAAGCCTGCTGCCCGCCGGCGTCACCGCGATCAAAGGGCGCTTTGACCGCGGCGACGCAATTACCATCCACAGCCCGGAAGGTATCGAAATCGGGCGCGGCATCGTTGCCTATTCGGCCGAGGATGCGCGCAAGATCATCGGCAATAAAACCAGTGAAATTGAATCCATCCTGGGATACCGTGGTCGTGACGAAATGATCCACCGCGACGATTTGGCATTGAGCTGGGTAAAACAATGACGGAAACGACAACGGATTTTGCTGAACTGCTGACCGGTCTTGGCAAGAACGCCAAGGCCGCCGCCCGCCTGCTGGCGGTGGCGCCAACGGCGGTCAAGAACGAAGCCCTGATAAAAGCCGCGGCGGCGCTCCGGCGCCGGCAAAACTACCTGCTGTCGGAAAATGCCCGAGACATGGAAATGGCCGAAGCCAAGGGCCTGTCGGGTGCCATGCTTGACCGGTTACTGCTAACCGAAGACCGCGTTGAAGCCATGGCCAGCGGACTCGAGGATATCGCCGCGCTGGATGATCCGGTCGGCACCATCACCGCGGAATGGAGCCGTCCCAACGGTCTGGTGATCCAGCGCAAGCGGGTGCCTCTCGGCGTGATCGGGGTGATTTTCGAATCCCGTCCGAACGTGACCGCCGATGCCGGTGCGCTCTGTCTGAAAGCCGGCAACGCGGCGATTTTGCGCGGTGGCTCCGAAAGCTTTCACTCGTCGGCGGCGATCCTCGCCTGCCTGCACGAGGGGCTGGTCGCCGCCGGGCTTCCCGAGCATGCGATTCAACGGGTTCCCACAACCGACCGTGCCGCCGTCGGTGAAATGCTCAAGCTGGTAGATTATATCGACGTGATCGTGCCGCGCGGCGGCAAATCCCTGGTCGAGCGGGTCACCAACGAAAGCAAAATTCCACTGTTCAAGCATCTGGAAGGTATCTGCCATACCTATGTGACCGCCGATGCGGATCCGGAAATGGCGAAAAATATCGTGCTCAATGCGAAAATGCGGCGCACCGGTATCTGCGGCTCCACGGAAACCCTGCTGATTGACCGCAGCGTGGCGCCGGCTCTGTTGCCGTCGATCCTTAATGGCCTGATCGATCTGGGCTGTGAAGTGCGCGGCGATGCCATCACCCGGGGGCTCGACAGCCGCGTCGTTGCCGCCTCCGAGGCCGACTGGGACACCGAATATTTGGATTCGATCATCGCCGTGCGCACGGTTGCCGGCATTGACGAGGCCATCGATCACATCGAAAATCACGGCTCCAGTCACACCGATGCGATCATTACGGAAAATCCCGCTGCCGCCGAGGCCTTTCTCAACCGCGTTGATTCGGCCATCGTCATGGTTAATGCCTCGACCCAGTACGCCGACGGCGGCGAGTTCGGCATGGGCGCCGAGATCGGCATCTCCACCGGCAAGCTGCATGCGCGCGGACCGGTCGGTGTCGAACAGCTGACCAGTACCAAATACCTGGTGCGTGGCAATGGCCAGTGTCGCCCCTAGGTTTGATCCGGCATGACCTCACTAACTCATAACCGCCTAGTCGCTCCAAAGGGCCAGCGCATCGGCCTGCTGGGTGGTTCCTTCAACCCGGCCCATGAAGGCCATATGCACCTGTCGCGCCTTGCCTTCCGGCATCTGAACCTCGACAGGGTCTGGTGGCTGGTCTCGCCGCAGAACCCACTGAAGTCGTCCCGGGGCATGGCGCCGCTGGCGGCGCGCCTGGAAAAAGCCCGGACCGTGGCGGCGCACCCGCATATCTGCGTCACCGATATCGAGACCCGGTTGGGCACCCAATATACCGCCGATACCCTGGTGGCACTGAAAAAAAAGTTCCCGGGCGGCAGATTCGTGTGGCTGATGGGTGCTGATAATCTGGTGCAGATTGACCAGTGGTATAAGTGGACAGCAATCTTTATGACACTACCGGTTGCGATTTTTGCAAGACCCCCTTATTCTTTAAGGGCGGAAAACGCCACAGCGGTACGGAGGTTCTCCCGAAGCCGGGTTGACCGAGCCAACGCCAAGGGGCTTGCGGACATGAAACCGCCGGCCTGGGCCTATTTGAAAACACCGTTGAACCCGGTTTCCGCGACGGAAATCCGCTCCCGCCTTGAAGGCGCGTGGGCGGACTGATTGAAACCAATGCAGACAGACAAACGCAAGACGGACAAAGAAAGGACTAAACTCATACCACAAAGTCAAAAGGCGATCCCAACTGGAGACAAGGTTCTCAAGTTTGTGAAAGCATATCTCGATGATGACAAGGCTGAAGGTATTGTTGTCATCGACCTGGAAGGCAAAACCGAAATCGCTGATTATCTGGTTATTGCCACTGGAACATCGCAAAGACATGTCGGCGCGATGACTGATCACATTCAACGCAAATTAAAGACCGAAGGCGTCAAAGGCATTGCCGTGGAAGGCACGCCCCAATGCGACTGGGTGCTTATTGATGCGGGTGATGTGATCATTCACCTGTTCAGACCGGAAGTCCGGGATTTTTACAATCTGGAAAAAATCTGGACAGCACCGACCGCACCGGCCACCGAGACGCTGAGCGCTACGCCAGCCTGACGGCATGCCTTTGCTCCGCTGGTCGCTGAAGGGAGCAACCATGCGCTTGATGTTGATCGCCGTTGGCCGGGCGAAAGCCGGGCCGGAACGGGATTTGTTTGATCACTATTGCCGCCGCCTGGCCGCACCTCTTGATTTGCGCGAGGTTGAGGAAAAGAAACCGCTGTCGGGGCCTGAGCTCAAGCGCCGGGAAGCCCAGCTCATTGAAAATGCCATCCCCGACGGGGCATGCCGGATCGCCCTTGACGAGACCGGCAAGGATTTGAGCAGCCGCCAGTTGGCAGGCCGGCTGGGCACGCTGCGCGATGGCGGGACCCGCCATCTGGCCTTTATCATCGGCGGTGCCGATGGCCTAGACAAGGCGCTGTTAGCGAGCTGCGATCTGCGCCTGAGCTTGGGCCGGCAAACCTGGCCGCACATGCTGGTCCGCGCCCTGCTGGCCGAACAGGTCTACCGGGCCCAGTGCATCCATAGCGGCCATCCTTATCACCGGGACTGAGGGTGGGGTGCGTGATGAAATGATCTATGAACTGAAAAGATGTTCTTGGGTAAAGGCCTCCGTTCGATCCTAAAACCCTAAATCTCCGCTTCATCCCAATTGACTCGGCCATGGTCTGCAATTTTTTTCATGGCGTCGGGGGGAACCGCATCGCAGAAAACAACAACGTTGGAACAGGGGCAACGGGCACTCGGGACCACCAGCCCGTCATAGTCGAGAAAATGGGCAACCTCGCCTATATCCTGAGACCGGGGGTACGCGGCGGTTTTGTCCTGATAGGAAAGCTGGCCGTAACGACTTATATCCAGTCCGACCTTCGATAAAGCCGCCAGATCGAGGAATTTCAGGGTTCTGTCCATGGTAACGTCCAGTTCACAGACCTGATAATCAACGCGCGACGGGATCACTGGCTGCCCGCGCATGATATGGAACTTCATTTCACTTATCGCGCCGACCCGATCCGCAGACGTGTACAGAACGTCGAAGGTTCCGTCGTCCCATCGGCCCCCCGATCGGGAACACCGGGTTGGGTCTCGGCCCTCACGAACAACGCGCCACACCGGACCCGTGAAAGCCAGGGGTTCAATGGCCTCGATGGCGTCAATGAGCTTGTTGTCACGCCGTTTGCGCCCGCCTGCCATGGCTTAAAGATAGACCTCGTTCTCCAGGCGATCTATGACATTGAGAACCTCTACCGTGCGGTCCTCATGGATCAGATCAATGGCGCGTTCGCCGTTTAGCTGGGGATGACGGGCATACAGCCAGGTGCGAATTTCCCTGGAATCATAGTAATCACGCAGGCGGCCGACAATATAATGAAGATCCGACAGGATCAGTTCGTTTTTCGGCTGAGGCATGATGTCACCGGCTTTCCAGCGCGATACGGTGGCTTTCGATACATCCGTAATATTGGCGATATCTGTGCCTTTGAGGCCGCCGACGGTATTGAGTTCATCCAGAAACCGCGGCACTGTTTTCATCGATATGCTCATTTATCCATTCCCGCAGAGGCGGTCCCTCTCAGGCCTGAACGATAATTACACGTGATGATCCTTGGGGCGGTCACTTTTTTTCCGTTGGGCTGTAAGGGCATTGTGTCGCCAAGTTCACCACTTTTGCGCTGCCATGCGCTTTTTAAACTTTCACTGCGTAAATTCGCTCAAATCATCTTTTGGTTAACATATTTGTTTCACAAAATAATTATATGCAACAAATAAGTTCATGTAAAGATTCGGCTTTCTATGGGTATTAGCAGCAACCCGCGCTATCAGTTGCTTCAAAAGGAAGCGCGCAGGTGGGTTAGACTTGTTGGTGAAATTCACAACCAATCGGCAATATGCCGGCCCGTCGTTGCTAGGCATTGGGGATATTGTCGGATAATGCCGGTGGAGAGTAGTTCCATTTAAAGGGTTTGTCAGAGGTAGAGCTGGCTACGTCGATTTGCCGTCAAAAAGCGATTCTATAATCGGGCAATCCGGGGTCTTTCCACCTTCACAGCGGGCCGCCGTATCCTTCAATGTTCGCTCCATCCGTTTAAGATCGGCAATCTTGGCCCGAACATCGGATAAATGTCCGAGCGCCATATCATGGACCTGGTCACAGGTGACGTCACCCCCGTCGACGAGACGCAGCATCTGGCGAATTTCCCCAAGACTAAATCCCAACTCGCGGCTGCGGCGGACGAAGTTCAGGCGCTTCAGGTGTGGCGTGTCGTAGTCGCGGTGACCGCCCGCCGTGCGCGGTGGCTTGGGGATGACCCCAATTCGTTCGTAATAGCGAATGGTTTCAATGTTGCATTTTGTCGCCTTCGACAGCGCGCCAATCATCATTCTTTCGTCCTCCAACGGTGGCTCTGAAAAAACATATAATAACGCTTGCACCTGTAGTAGGTACAGGTTTTATGCTCCGCCCTATAATAAGAAACCGCCAAAGCTTCCCCCAAATCAGCCCACTGAAAGGCAATCGGAATGAACGACAAATCACTTATACGAACGGGTATTTTAGGCTCGGCGGTTTTCGCCATTTGCTGTTTTACGCCTGCTTTGGTCATTTTGTTGGGCGCTGTAGGATTATCTGCCTGGCTGGCCTGGTTGGACTTTATACTGCTCCCGGCGTTGGTCATATGCCTGGCAATTTTGGGGTTCGTGCTGGTCCGCCGCTTGAACAGGCGCGATCTAAAACCGGAAGCGGGTGACGCTTGATGGATGATCAATGTTGTACGGAAGGGACTGTTTGTACGGTGCCTGACAAGTCTGAAACCATGAAATTTGACTTAGCAGTCATCGGGGCCGGCTCAGCCGGGTTTTCGGCTGCAATTACCGCCGCCGGCGAAGGCAAACAGGTAGCCCTGATCGGCTACGGAACTATTGGCGGCACCTGCGTCAACGTTGGCTGTGTGCCTTCCAAGACCATGATCCGTGCCGCAGAATCGCTTCGTCAGTCCTCGGTGGCATCACGATTTTCAGGTATTGAAAGCCAGGCTCGGGTTGCTGACTGGTCTGCCCTGATCGCCCAGAAAGAACAGCTAGTTGCTGATTTGCGCCAAGCCAAATATATGGACCTGCTGCCGGTATATAACAATATTGCCTATATTGAAGGACGCGCGGCCCTTGCCGATGGCGGTGTAACCGTGGACGGAAAACGGATCAAAGCCGACAGGGTGGTTATCGCGACAGGTTCTTCTCCATCTGTTCCGCCAATTCCCGGTATTGATAAGGTGCCTTATTTGACGAGTACGACGGCATTGCAGCTTCAGGTGCAGCCAAAATCGCTCATCGTCATGGGTGGTGGTTACATCGGCTGCGAACTGGCACAAATGTTTGCGCGTATGGGCACCCGGGTAACCATCGTGTTTAGAAGCCGGCTATTGCCAGAAGCCGAGCCGGAGATCAGCGACGCGTTGTCAGACTATTTTGCGGACGAGGGAATAAGCATTATCGGCGGTCTTTCCTACAACAGCGTCAGTCACAGCGAAGATGGAATAGCCCTTGTCGTTCAAAAGGACGGTCAGGATCAGACAATTGTCGCAGATCATCTGCTTTTGACGACTGGCCGTCACGCCAACACGGAAGGCCTCGAACTGGTGCCGGCTGGTGTTGCGGTTTTGGCTAACGGTGGGATTAAAGTGGATGACCGCATGCGAACGACGAAAGAAAACATATATGCCGCTGGCGATGTAACCGGCAGTGACCAGTTCGTCTATATGGCCGCCTACGGGGCTAAAATAGCGGCCAAAAATGCCATCAACGGAAATACCGCCATTTATGATAACAGGGCCATGCCCGCCGTTGTTTTTACTGACCCGCAGGTTGCCAGCGTCGGTCTAACTGAGGCGCAGGCAAGAGAAATTGGCATTGATGTCAAAATCTCTCTGTTGCCGTTGAAAAACGTGCCCCGTGCGCTTGCCGCCAGAGACACCAGAGGATTAATTAAACTGGTTGCTGACGAAACCACCGATAAATTAATCGGTGCTCATATCCTTGCCCCAGAGGGTGCGGACAGTATTCAGACGGCAGCAATTGCGATTCAGCAGGGTATGACGGTTCAGGAATTAGGTGATATGATCTTTCCGTATCTGACGACGGTTGAGGGCCTGAAACTGGCGGCACAGACTTTTGATAAGGATGTCAAAATGCTGTCTTGTTGCGCCGGGTAAATTTGGCAGCTTTCCGGTCATGGGCGTTACCGCCACGCCTCACTCCTGCAACCGCACCCCGGTGCCGCCCAGCCCGCAGTAGCCATTGGGGTTTTTCGCCAGGTATTGCTGGTGATAGTCTTCGGCGTAATAGAATTCGGGTGCCAGCATGATTTCGGTGGTGATTTCGCCCATGCCGCCGGCTTTCAGATTTTTCTGGAATACGCGGCGCGAGGCTTCGGCGGCGGCCAGCTGGTCGGGGCTGGCGCAGTAGATGCCGGAACGGTACTGGGTGCCCACATCACCGCCCTGGCGCATGCCCTGGGTCGGGTTATGGCCTTCCCAGAAGGCCTTGAGGATGTCGGCGAAGCTGATCTGTTCGGGATCATAAGCGACCAGTACCACCTCGTTGTGGCCGGTGCGGCCCGAACAGGTTTCCTCGTAGGTGGGGTTGGGGGTATGGCCGGCTGCATAGCCGACGGCGGTGGTATAGACACCGGGCAGTTTCCAGAACCCCCGTTCGGCCCCCCAGAAGCAGCCCATGCCGACAATCACCTGCTCGATGCCGGCAGGAAACGGCGGCTTGAGGGGGTTGCCGTTGACGTAATGGCTGGTCGGTACCGGCATCGGTGTGGCCCGGCCGGGCAGCGCCTCGGCGGCGGATGGCAGTTCGGTTTTCTTGCGCAGGAAAAACATGGGACAAAGCCTCGGTCTGTGGGGACTGATCAGATCCTTACTATATAGGCCTGATCAGAGGCATTTCCATATCTGTTCTAGGATTGTGGTTTAAGATGCTGTTTGTACTGGGCAAAGCGCGCCTGATAATGCGGCGCCGGGCGGGCGATCATGGCCAGGTCGCTGTCCGTGGTCTGGCGGATGATCTTGCCGGGCGAGCCCATGACAACGGAATTGTCGGGGATGTTTTTGCCCTCGGTGATCATCGAGTTGGCGCCGATCAGGCAGTTCTTGCCGATGGTGGCCCCGTTCAGGATGATGCTGCCGATGCCGACCAGGCTACCGTCACCAATGGTGCAGCCGTGCAGCATGACCATGTGGCCAATGCTGACCTGGTTGCCGAGCGTCAGGGGAAAGCCGGGGTCGGCATGGAGCACGCAGCCATCCTGGACGTTGGTGCCTTCGCCGATGACAATGGGATCATTGTCGCCGCGCACGGTGGTGCCGAACCAGACGCTGGCGCCGGCCTTCAGGGTCACGTCACCGATGACCGCGGCGTTATCGGCCACATAATAATCATCGCCCTCGGTTTTTATGGTTTTTTCGCCCAAGCTGTATATCAACTGATTGCCTCTGGTTTTATGCGGTAAAGATGGTTACATCATGGGCAATCCTTACGATAAATAAAGAATTTTGATCTATTGTTTTGGGGCATGGTGATAAAAATAATTGGCAGCCGACGATTTGGAGCTACCTGGCGGGCGGCTTTGGCTTGCATTGTCCTGATCGGCGGCTCCATGGGCGCCGTACAGGCCGCGGAAAATGCAGATCCCGCAAAAACGGCAGAACCCGCCGGCACTGCAGAACCCGCTGAAATCGCAGAACCGGCAGAAAAGGAACTGGGCACCCTGTCGCTCAAGTTCGAGAACGATTTGTTTTCCGGCGCCGACCAGCATTACACCAATGGCGTTCGCCTCTCCTGGCTGTCACCGGAAGGCGATACTTTCCGCCCCCTGCAGACAATTCGTGACCTGCTCGAAGAGATCGCCCAGGATGAAAACAAGACGACCCGTTTTGGCCTTTCGGCGGGTCAGGACATGTACACACCGAAGGATTCCAAGGCCCGCGAACTGTTGGTCGATGACCGTCCCTATGCTGGCTGGCTGTATGGGGGCCTGTCTCTGCACACCGTATCCGACCATGGCCAGGGACGGATGGATCAGGAATCGGTCGAGGTCAATGTGGGAATTATAGGCCCGTGGTCGCTGGCCGAAGTAAACCAGGATTTTGTCCATTCTGTCAGATCCATTGAGAAATTTAATGGCTGGGACAATCAACTGCACAACGAACCCGGCCTGCTGATCAACTATGAACGGAAATGGCGGCTGTTCGATCCCATCAAATGGGGGGGCACCGGATTTGATGCGATCCCCCATGCCGGCGCCAGTCTCGGCAATGTGATGACCGGTGCCAATGCGGGTGGGGCGGTGCGCTGGGGCTGGAATCTGCCGAAGGATTTCGGGCCTCCCGGCCTGATTCACAGCGTCTCCCCGCTCGACCGCCGACCCGATGAATCCATCAGCTTCTATGCCTTTGCCTCCCTGCAGGGTCGGTTCGTTGCCCACAATATATTTCTCGACGGCAACACCTTTCGCGACAGTCATTCGGTCGACAAAAACAACTGGGTGGGTGATGCCAGCCTCGGTGTTGCGCTGCTGGTCGGTCGGTTTGAGATTGCCTATACCAATGCCTTCCGGTCGCGGGAATTTGCCGGTCAGGATGATCACAGCCGGTTTGGTTCCCTTGCTGTTTCCTTCCAGGCGGTCTTTTAAAAAATTATTTCGGGTTAACTGCTGGCAATCTGCTCGGCCAGCAGGGCGGCGGGCATCCGGGTGTTCTTCAGGATAGCCTGACCCACATGCTCGGATAGATACTCTGACAAAAAGCGGATGGTCCGGGACGGTTTTTTTGCCGCCACATAGACCGACAATTCGGTGGCGGGCAGATCCGGGAAGCCCTCGTCGGGGCGCAACACGCGCAACCCCGCACTGACCGCGCCAGCCGGCAGGATAGAAACCCCCAGGCCCGAGAGCAGGGCTACTCGCACGGCGCTGACGCTGCTGCTGGTGAAGGATTCCCGCCATTTTCGATCAACGCTCTGCAAGGTATCCATGGCAATGGTGCGATAGGGGCAGGGCGGGACAAACAGGGCCAGACGGACCGTCTTTTCATATTCGTATGGTTTGGCGGCAACCCAGTAAAGCGGTTCGCGCCAGATCCGGGCCGGTGCTTCACCGTCGCAATCGCGAATGGCCAGGGCCAGATCAAGGTCACCGGCTGCCAGCATCGCGTGCAGGCGGGCGCTGTCACCCACATGCAGTTCCAGTTTGACCAGGGGGTGCGACCGGCCGAACTGGCATAGCTCAACCTGTAACCCATCGATTGGACTCCATTCAGGAATGCCAATCCGCACGATTCCCCGCAATTCAGGCATGACCAGGCACTGGCGTGCTTCGTTGCTCAAATCGACAATGCGCCGGGCATAGACCAGCAAGGTCTCGCCATCTGCAGTAAATTGAATCTGCCGGTTAACGCGGTGCATCAGGGATTTTCCGGTCCGGTCCTCCAGACGTTTAATCTGCATGCTTACGGACGGCTGGGTTCGGCGCAATTGTTTACTGGCTTTGGTAAAGCTGCCGGTATCGGCGATCGCGACAAAGGCTTCCAGCAATTCGATATCCAGGCGGCCAACCTGCATCGCATGTTCCTTCGATTTGTTTCATTTTGAGGTCTGTGAGTATAGGTATTTATTACGAGTTATCACAACTACTGATTATTCCCGTATGGATACGGCTTATTTACCCTAAAGTTGATGTGAATATAATTCATCAGAGCTGGGTTGTTTTTGCTGAACTTCATAGAAGCGCCCCTTCCGTGCCTACGGCAAGGGGGTAAGCGTCTGAAATACCGGAAATGCAGCCTTCCAATGATACCGATATGCCGTCGGCACCTGGCATCAGATGGACCGCGAACCCTCTTTCCGGGTCGGTATGGATGATTATAAACTTCAGGGCAATAGGGTGACATGTCGCAGGATCTGACAATTACCGGTTGCCAGTCAGGGAGTTGCCAGGGCGTTTGAGCAGGAGCGGCAGGCACCGGTCTTGCCACGCAGTGGCAGGCGGGAAAAGGGGCCGTCGGGCATGCCCGGCCGGACGGCGTTGACCTGAGGCAGACCTGTCGCCATAAAATAGCCTGACGCCCTGAATGCGTTTCAAGAATGCTGTTTTATCGTGACGGAAAGCGCTATATTTTGCCCATGACTCAGACACCACCCCATCCCGCGCCGCCAAGCCCCGTTGTCCTTTGCATCCTGGATGGATGGGGAGAGCGCAGCGAGACCGAGAATAACGCCATCGCCCTGGCCGAAACGCCCAACTGGGACCGTCTTGTCGGCACAGTGCCAAAGTCCACACTGAACGCATCAGCCGAAGAGGTCGGTCTGCCGTCAGGTCAAATGGGCAATTCCGAGGTCGGGCACATGAACATTGGTGCCGGTCGGGTGGTCATGCAGGAATTGCCGCGCATTGATGCGGCGGTTGCGGACGCGTCCATTGCCACCAATCCGGCTCTTCTTGCGCATATCGATCAGCTCAAGGCCTCGGGCGGGACTTGCCATTTGATGGGATTGATGTCGCCGGGCGGGGTCCATTCCCATCAGGACCATATGGCGGCACTGGCCAGAATTGTCGCGGGTGCCGGGGTGCCGGTGGCTATTCACGCGTTTATGGACGGTCGTGATACGCCACCCAAAAACGGTCTTCGCTATCTGGAGCGGTTTATCAAGGACCTGGGTGAGCTGCCGAATTGCCGAATTGCCACGGTTATCGGTCGTTATTATGCCATGGACCGGGACAACCGCTGGGACCGGGGCGAACAGGCC
>JABMNT010000251.1 GCA_013203595.1 Rhodospirillales bacterium | reverse complement strand
TTCAAGAACGGCATCCTGCCGATCAAGGTCTCCAAGGAAGATCTGGCCAATCTGATGGACGATGCCGAGCGCGGCGCCAACGCCACCCTCAGCATCGATCTGGAAAGCCAGAGCATCACCGGGCCTGACGGCGGCGAGGTGAAGTTCGAAATTGATGAATTTAAGAAATACCTGCTGCTCAACGGCCTCGACGATGTCGGTCTGACCATGCAGAAAGGCGACAAGGTCGCCAGCTTTGAAGACAAGCAGAAAGCCAGTCAGCCCTGGCTCGCCGGTGCGGCGACCGTTTAACCCCTTATTTTGCTCCTGATCTGAAGAAAAGAGTCTATCCATGAGTTCCAATAAAAAGATGCTGTTTTTGCCGGGTGACGGCATTGGCCCCGAAGTCATGGGCCAGGTCCGCCACGTCATCGAATGGATGGACAAGCGCCGCCATGTGAGCTTCGACGTGGAAGAAGACCTGGTTGGCGGTGCGGCTTACGAAAAGCACGGCACTTCGCTGGCTGATGAGACCCTGGAAAAAGCCCAGAATGTGGATGCGGTGCTGTTGGGTGCCGTCGGCGGCCCGCAGTGGGACAATGTGGCCCGCGATGCGCGCCCGGAAGCCGGGCTTTTGAAGATCCGCAAGGAAATGGACCTGTTCGCCAACCTGCGCCCGGCCACCGTGATGCCGGCGCTGGCGGAAGCCTCGAGCCTGAAAACCGAGCTGGTTTCCGATCTCGACATCATGATCGTGCGCGAACTGACGGCTGGCGTGTATTTTGGTCAGCCGCGCGGTATCAGCATCAACGCCGCCGGCATTCGCGAAGCCGTCGACACCCAGCGCTACACCGAAGCCGAAATTGAACGGGTGGTGCGCGCCGCCTTCGATCTGGCTGGCAAGCGCGGCGGCAAGCTGACGTCCGTCGAGAAAGCCAATGTCATGGAGTCCGGCGTGCTCTGGCGCCAGGTGGCGACCGAAGTGGGCAAGGATTATCCCGACATCAAACTGGAACATATGTATGCCGACAACTGCGCCATGCAGCTGGTCCGTGCACCCAAGCAGTTTGACGTGATTGTCACCGACAACCTGTTTGGCGACATCCTTTCCGATTGTGCGGCGATGCTGACCGGATCACTGGGCATGCTGCCGTCGGCATCGCTCGGCGCCGCCGACTCCGATGGCCGGCGCAAGGCCATGTACGAGCCGGTCCATGGCTCGGCCCCGGACATTGCCGGTCAGGACAAGGCCAATCCCCTGGCCACCATTCTGTCCTACGCGATGACCCTGCGCTACAGCTTTGATATGGCCGAGGACGCCGACTACATCGAGCAGGCGGTCAAGAACGTGCTGACCAACGGCCTGCGTACCGGCGACATCATGCAGCCGGGCATGACCCTGGTTTCGTGCACCCAGATGGGCGATGCGGTGACCAAGGAGCTGGATAAGCTGGCGGCTTAAGCGAACCCGGAATTGGGTGGGAGCGCTAAAGCTTGCATCCAATTCCGTTTCCGTATAAATCTACGCCGAACTTGAGGAACGATGATGACTTTTGAGATGAAAATCATGTCCAGAAACACGATATCCGCTTTGCGGCTGTCGGCGTTCGCCTCGAGCATGGCCAAGAAAACCACCCGCAAGACCAAGCCGACCACGCATTAGGCGGGCCGACCGAGTTTATTTATGAACCGGCCCGCGCATCCCGCGGGCTTTTGTCGTTCAGGACAGGCCCCGACGGGCCGGGCCAAACGAAAAGGAGTTATAAGAATGGGTTATAAAGTTGCCGTTGTCGGTGCCACAGGAAATGTCGGACGGGAAGCCCTGTCGATCATGGCGGAGCGGAATTTTCCGGCTGATGAAGTGATTGCGCTGGCTTCGCCCCGTTCGGTGGGCACCGAAATCTCCTATGGCGAGGACGAAGTTCTCAAGGTCCAGAACCTGGAGACTTTTGACTTTGCCGGTACCGACATTGTCCTGTCGTCACCGGGCGCCAAGGTCTCAGCTATCTATTCGCCGAAAGCTGCGAAAGCCGGCGCCGTTGTCATCGATAACACCTCGCAATTCCGTATGGACCCGGATGTTCCGCTGATTATCCCCGAGGTCAACCCCGACGCCATCGCCGGCTACAGCCGCCGCGGCATTATCGCCAATCCGAACTGTTCGACCATTCAGATGCTGGTCGCGCTCAAGCCCCTGCATGATCTGGCGACCATCAAGCGGGTTGTGGTTTCCACCTACCAGTCCACATCCGGTGCCGGCAAGCCGGGCATGGATGAGCTGTTCAATCAGACCAAGGGCATCTTTGTCAACCAGCCGGCGCAACAGCATCAGGACGTGTTCACCAAGCAGATCGCTTTCAACGCGATCCCCCATATTGATGTGTTTATGGACGATGGCTCGACCAAGGAAGAATGGAAAATGGTGGTTGAGACGAAAAAGATCCTGGACCCGAAAATAAAGCTGTCTGCGACCTGTGTCCGGATTCCGTCCTTCATCGGCCACGGCGAAGCCATCAATCTGGAGTTCGAGAACGAAATCGATGAAGACCAGGCCCGCGTTGCGCTTGAAAATGCGCCGGGAATTATCGTTGTCGATCATCGCGAAAACGGGGGCTATGTGACGCCTCAGGAATGTGCCGGCGAGGACGCGGTCTATGTGTCGCGCATCCGCTCCGATCCGACCGTTGATTTCGGCCTCAGCCTATGGGTGGTTTCTGACAATTTACGCAAAGGGGCTGCTTTGAATACGGTACAGATCGCCGAGGAATTGATCCGGCTGCATTTGCAGAAAGCCGCCTGAGCCGGCGGGACAGTAGTTATCCAACGCGTATTTTGGTAATCAGTTCGTCCCGTTCCAGATAGTCCTGGGCGTCAATGACCGTCGTTGTTGTCCGACGGTCATTCGACACCGGGGTCGGACGGCGGCGGCGGTCCGGACCGAAGTAGGAACGGATCCGCACGAAGTCGCGGGGATGCTCGATCACCGTGTGGATCCGGCTGAATAGGGATTTGGCCGATAAGGGTTTAATCACATATTCATTAACCCCCTTATCCCTGGCTTCCATGACCCGCTCCACCTCGCCATGACCGGTAACCATAATGATCGGCACAAACGGGTTTGCACTGTGCGGGTCCGTGCGCAGACGATGGGTCAATTCCAGGCCGTTGGTCGGCTTCATTTCCCAGTCGGTGATGATAATATCCGGATTCATCGCGACCGCCACATTCCAGGCATCGCTGCCGTTTACCGCATCTTTGATATTTTTACAGCCAAGCGCGTTCAATACCTGGCGAAGAACCAGGCGGATAAAATCCTGATCATCGACGATCAATACGCTGACTTTCTCCAGATATTCGCTCATCACTTCCCTCTTGTCTTGTCGACCCCAACCCGCGTCGGATTGAGTACCCAGTCGAAAATTCGACATCAGAGAACAAGCACGATTCAATTTTTAATTTAAATAAATTAACAAATTATACCTAAGATAACAATACAGCAGGATAAATTCCACCTCAGCACAATATTTTCAATTTATTAATTTTTTGTTATGGATGATTTCGCGCAGCGCCCGGCGGCCCGAAACCCACTGCGGTGGCATGATCGCGCGGTGCCGGCGCGCCGGTTTTGCTATATCTTCTTCACCTCAAAGAGCAATGAAGGCGCGATCGCCTGGCCGACGGAGGTGACGATGGCCAGTTCCTTCGATCCGGTTTTATGGCACTGACAGATCAGATGATGAACGCCGGAAACAGCCCGCGCCAGGGCCTGTTCGGGGGCCTGACCGTTCAGCCGGTGGCCCAGCCACAAGGCGGCAAATGCATCACCGGTCCCCTTGACCTCGATGTCAATGCGCGGCACCTCGATCAGCCAGGCATGGCCGTCCGTTACCAGCAGAGTTGCGATCCACCCGGCCCCCTGTGCTGCCGGCAGGGAAGTGACGATAACGGTTTGCGGACCACGCGACAGCAGCGTCGTGGCCGCCCGGCGCACCGCGTCCACCGTCGGCAAGTCGGTTTCCACAAGCATTTCCAGCTCGAACAGATTGGGTGTAACCACGTCCGCCCGGGCAACCACCGCATTGCGGTATATGGCGAGCAGGTCCGCAGCCACATAGACGCCATCGGCTCGGTCGCCGATCACCGGATCACACAGAAACAGGGCATCCGGTTGTCGTTTCCGGACGGTGGCAACGGCTGTTAGCAGGGCCGCGGCATTGGCGGCGGAGCCCAGATAACCGCTCAACACGGCCCGGCAGTCCACCAGCCAGCCGTTCGCATCCAGCCCGGCGAACAGATCATCAAGGGCCGCTGCGGGGACCACGGAGCCGCGATAATGCGGGTATCCGGGATGGTTGGAGAAATGCACCGTATGGACCGGCCATACTTCATGGCCCATCGACTGCAACAGGAAAACCGCTGCCGCATTGCCAACATGACCGTAGCTGACATGCGATTGAACCGATAAAATGCCCATAACCAAACCTTGCCATAAAGCCGTGCAAAATTGTAGGGTCCGATTGACTGATTGTGCAACTGCGAAAAGGCTTCCCGACCATGCGCTCCTCCGCCCGTCCCCGGCGTTCCTTTCTTTATATGCCCGGCTCCAATGCCCGCGCCCTCGAAAAGGGCCGCAGCCTGAAAGCCGATGGCCTGATCCTTGATCTGGAAGACGCCGTTGCACCGGAAGCCAAGGACGTGGCCCGCAGCCAGATCAGTGAAGCGGTCGGCCAGGGCGGTTATGGCAACCGCGAACTCCTTGTCCGGGTCAATGGTCTGGACAGCCCCTTTGGCGAAGCCGACCTCAGCGCCATGGCGGCGATTGGCGCCGATGGGATTTTGCTGCCGAAAGTTGAAAACAGAAACATGGTCATGCAGGCGATCGCCATCCTCGACGCCAGCGGCGGCTCGCAGGACCTGCCGGTCTGGTGCATGATGGAAACCCCGCTGGGGATCCTGCATGCCGAGGAAATCGCCTTTGCCAGCCCGCGTGTCGGCGGTCTGGTTCTGGGAACCTCGGATTTGGCCAAGGACTTGAACGCGACCCATACCCGCGATCGCCTGCCGTTCATGGCCTCTCTGGAAATCTGCATTCTGGCCGCCCATGCGGCCGGCATTGCGGTTCTCGACGGGGTCCATCTTGATCTGGAAGATGAGGCGGGGTTTCGCGCCGCCTGCCAGCAGGGCAAGGAGCTTGGCATGCATGGCAAAACCCTTATTCATCCGAAAACCATTGAGGCGGCAAACCAGGTGTTTGCCCCGTCAGCCGATGATATCGCCTGGGCGAAGCGGATTATCACGGCCCACAAGCAGGCCGAACAGGCCGGCAAGGGGGTTGTGGTTGTTGACGGAAAACTCATTGAAAACCTGCATGTGGAAAGTGCCCTGCAGTTGATTGCCATGGCCGAGGCCATTGCCGCCATGGACGCATAGGAGGCCGAAATGCAGCAAAAAACCTTCGCCGGTCATTTTTTCGAAGACTTTCACCTCGACCAGACCCTCGTCCACGCCACCCCGCGCACCGTTACCGAAGTCGATGTTTCCCTCTATACGGCGCTCTACGGTTCACGATTTGCCGCCAATTCATCGGATGTCTTTGCTATGGATCTGGGTTTTGAAGGGGCGCCTGTGGACGATCTTCTGGTGTTCCATATCATATTCGGAAAAACCGTGCCCGACGTATCGATCAACGCGGTCGCCAATCTGGGCTATGCATCAGGGACGTTTGCCGGTGTTGTCTATCCCGGCGATACCCTGATGGCGCGCTCCCAGGTCATCGGGCTCAAGGAAAACTCAAGCGGGAAAACCGGTGTTGTCTACGTCCGCACCCAGGGCCGCAACCAGCATGGCGAGCTGCTTGCCGACTACGTGCGCTGGGTCATGGTCCATAAACGCGACCCCGCATCACCGGCGCCGACGGCCTGCGTACCCGCTTTGCCGGCAGCCGTCGACGGCCAGGACCTGGTCATCCCCGCGACCCTTGATCTGGCCGCCTATGATACGGCGCTGTCCGGATCAACCCATCTTTTTGATGATTACGCCGTCGGCGAAAAAATTGATCACATTGACGGCACCACTATCGAAGAGGCCGAACACATGATGGCGACGCGGCTTTACCAGAATACGGCAAAGGTCCATTTCAATCAGCTCGCCCAGGCAACCAGCCGGTTCGGTCAGCGGCTGGTTTATGGTGGTCATATCATCAGCCTGGCACGGGCTCTGTCCTACAACGGCCTGGCCAATGCCTTCAAAATCGTCGCCATCAACGCAGGCAGCCACACCAATCCAACCTTCGCCGGAGACACTATTTCGGCCTGGACGGAGGTTCTGGACCGGCACGCCTTTGCCGACCGCGCCGACATCGGCGCCCTGCGCCTGCGCACCATTGCCTCGAAAAACCTGGATAACGCGGCCTTTCCCGCTAAGGACGCTGCCGGGAAATATCTGGCAACCACCGTCCTCGACTTTGACTATTGGGTGCTGATGCCGCGTCGGGGCTAACGGCGCGGCCTGCGCGCTGTTCTGACGCTTATTTCAGATATGGAATTTTCTAAAAAAATTGTCTGTTGTTGTACCGACAAGGGACGTCTTTTTTAGGGAGTCATTTCGGCGGGATGTGACCCAAGGGAGACGAATTCGCACTTGTTAACACAGATCGCTTTTGCCAATAGGCAAGGGACGCTCTGAGCCCGGAGCGGATATCATACGATCCCTTCCCC
>JABMNT010000250.1 GCA_013203595.1 Rhodospirillales bacterium | reverse complement strand
GCCCAATGCATGCCGGTGTTGAACCATTGCGGGGAGTTTGGCGCACCGCGTTGGGCACAGAGTATGAAACACATTTCATCAAAATAGGCGCGGGCATCTTCCTCGGAGTCGAAGTAACCGCCTTTCCAACCCCAGTAGGTCCAGGTGCCGGCGAGCCGGTCAAACACCTCTTTCGCACTGGTTTCGCCGCGTTCGCGCTGCTCAATCGGCAGTTTCGACAGGATCTTTTCATCGGGGACACTGCGCCACAACCAGGAGGGAACAGAATTTTCTTCAACTTTTTTCAGTTTGGTCGGGATTCCGGCCTTGCGGAAGTATTTTTGCGCCAACACATCGCCAGCCACCTGTGACCAGCCCGACGGGACTTCCAGGTTATCGAGTTTGAATACGATCGAGCCGTCCGGGTTGCGAATCTCGCTTGAAGTCTGACGAAACTCAAAATCCTGATAACGAGAAGTGTCTTTAGTTGTGAAATACCGCGAAATGCGCATTTGTCCCCCACATGGTGTCTTTGTGTTATTCCAAATCGGCCGCAATGGCCCCCAACGCTGCGGTACAGGGAACGCGGACGTCCCATTTTACACGTCTGAAAACTCATCGTGTCTGCCCAGGTGCAACGGCAGGAAATCTACTCCAATGAAATATAATGCGCAACAGAAAATACTACATATCGTGGGTCTCCGTTCGACGTCTTACAGCATATGGTGGGTTTTGTGGCGGTTAGCAGATGCGCAAGAATCCCTGAATTCTGCCAACGAATCGGACGGCGGTAAAAACGGGAGAAAAATTTTCGGATAAAAAATAAAATTAAAAAAATTTTCCAGGATTTAACCACAATATATTGTGTGTGCGGCGGGTCTGGACGGAAGCCCTTTCAAATGCGATATTCCGGCTAGGAAAGCACGCCACGATTGGCTGTGCATTAGGCGTTAATGGAATATAGGCACCCCATGCATATTGGCACGCTGTTATATACCTGGTTTAAGGGCAAAAACGTCGGGACCGACGAGTTCGGGAATCGCTACTATAAAGCGGCAAAGGATTCGCTGCACGGCAAGCAGCGTCGCTGGGTCCTGTATAAGGGGGAGGTGGAGGCGTCGCGGATTCCACCGGAGTGGCACGCCTGGCTGCATCACACCTCGGACGAACCCCTGACTGAACAATCGACCCGTGCCCCGCAGTGGCAAAAGGAGCATGTCGCCAATCTGACAGGAACGGCGCAAGCCTATCGTCCTGCCGGCCATGCCTATAAGGGCGGGCACCGGGCGGAGGCGACGGGGGATTATCAGGCCTGGCAGCCTGAGTGATTCTGTCGTTAATCAGGCACAGCGTTTTTATTCCGGGCGAGATTTACATTGAACGCAGAACATAAAGAAATTTGGATTGGCGCGGTCACTATTACCTTGCTGGTCGGAATACTGGGCGTGATGAATCAGCGACAACTGATCGGCGCTGATGTGGCCGCAACGCAAAAGCGGGTTCTCGCAAAGTTTAACAAGGTTGACGGATTGTCGGAGGGGAGCGCCGTGCGCATGGGCGGTGTCAGAATCGGCAGCGTTGCGAAAATGGACCTGGACGAAAAATACCGGGCCGTCGTCACCCTGGATATCGACAAGGGCTACCCCTATCCGAAAGATACGTCCGCTTCCATCCATACCGACGGCCTGTTCGGCGGCAAGTTCGTGGTGCTGGAGCCGGGCGCCGAAGAAGCCGTCATTCAGACCGGTGACGAAATTTTCCTGACCCAGGATGCGGTGATCGTTAGCGAACTGTTGGAACTGATTATTTCCGAAGGCAAGGCCGCCATGGCCAAGCGTTTAAGCGATAAAGAATAAAAGAAGAATCGAACAGGCAAGAGGGTAAGGGCTATGAAACGCAATGCAGTGGAAACCGTATTAGGAGCCGTTGTCCTGTTGGTCGCCGGCATGTTCGTTTATTTCGCCTATACGACCGCCCAGGTTCGGGCGGTTGACGGCTACCATGTACAGGCCAGGTTTTTCAAAATCGGCGGACTGACGGCCGGCAGTGACGTCCGGGTGAGCGGAATCAAGGTGGGGACGGTGATCAACAGCCATCTTGACCCGAAAACCTTTGACGCCATTGTCGATATGTCGATCAGGCCGGACGTCCGGTTGCCGACGGACACCATCGCGTCGATTGGAAGCGAAGGTATCGTCGGCGGCAAATTTCTGCGCCTGATCCCGGGCACAGCCAAGGATATGCTGGCAAATGGTGGATTGATTTCCGAAACCAGGGACTTCAAGTCACTGGAAGATCAGGTGGGAGAAATCATTTTTCTAGCCACCGGCGGATCAGAAAAATAGTAGCGCCAGGTGTTCCTCACAGATCATTGCATAAGGCAGACCCGGTGATGACATGGCAGCGCATCGTTAAAGCTGTTGGATTCGTCATCCTGCTAGGGGCGGGACTGGGTCCCCGGGAGGCGTTGGCAACCCCCTATGACACGGTTGTTCTGCAGGGACTGGATAAGGTGACGACCCGGGTTTACACCTTCGACGCGCCACTGGGCGCAGTCGTGCGGTTTGGAACCCTGGAAATTATCGCCCGCTATTGTGATAAACGACCGCCCGAGGAAACGCCGGAGAGTTCGGCCTTTGTTGATATTTCGGAAGTCCGTCAGGGCGAGCCGACAACCAACCTGTTTCGCGGATGGATGTTCGCATCGAGCCCGGCCCTGTCAGCTCTGGAGCACCCGGTCTACGACGTCTGGGTTCTCGATTGTGGCGGCAACGTTATCGAGCCGCTGGCACCTGCCGGCCCGTCCGTGCAGTGACACGGATTTAAGGAGGCTGTTATGGTGGAATTGCGTGCCGGACTCATTGGAGCCAATATTCAGCGAACCCGACTGCCGATTGTGCTGCGCGCCCTGTGCGACCTCAATAACATCGATTTTTCCTTTGATCTGATCGATACGGCACTGCTCGACGGCTTCGACTTCGAGGCCTGCGTGAACGACCGCATGCAACAGGGGTGGACCGGCGTCACGGTTACCCATCCTTATAAAACCGCCGCTGCCCAATTTGCCGGCGCGATGAGTGGTGCGCCGGCCCATATGGGGGCCTCTAATACCCTGATTTTCAACGGCGCAAAAACAAGGTCCGGGGTAACTGCCTTCAACACCGACTATACCGGGTTCATTGCCGCCTGGCGGGAGGCGTTTGGTGACCGCAAACCCGGCAGGGTGGCCATGGCCGGTGCCGGCGGGGTGGCACGGGCGGTTGCCGTCGCTCTGGTTGAACTGGGTGCCGGGCAACTGGTGATCTGGGATCTGCAAAAACAGCGCGCCATTGATGTGGCGGCTGTTGCCGATCCATCGGGCCAGCGAACCATGGCGATTGCCGCAGACGAAGCCGGCCCCCATGTGATCGCCGCCGACGGACTGGTCAATGCGACCGCGCTCGGAATGCTGCAGTATCCGGGCATGGCATTCGAAGTGGCGCAGATCAAGTCCCAGTCCTGGGCCTTTGATGCGGTCTATACACCGCTATGGACGGACTTCATGAAGGCGGCGAAGGCAAATGGCCTGCAGTGTCTGACCGGCTTCAGCCTGTTCAAGCATATGGCTGTCAGAACCTTCATGACCTATACCGGCTGTGCGGTTGATCCGGCCGATGCGGACCGGGTGATCGATCCCCTGATCGAGGGCCTTTGACACCAATTGGGAACTGCTATCTTTGGGAACTGCTATCGGGGCCGTTCCCCGGAACCCAACCCGACAATCATCGGATACGCCTTTATTTCGAGTCCGCGGTATTGCCGGGCCGGGATATGACAATCGGGAACAAAGGCTGTGGGGCAGAGGGCTGAACCGGTTTATTTACGCGCATTAATCCGATAGGCGCAGCGACGGGCACCGGCCAGTATGTGATCGACGCGCTCGACCTCCGTGTCCGGCCCGAACACCGATTGAAAAACGTCGAGCTCCATTTTACACAGTCCTGTACAGGCAGTGGCCGCGACACAAATCGGGCAATGGTTTTCGACCAGCAGGATTCCGCTATTGTTGTCTTTCTCGACCGCGGCCATATAACCTTCCCGGCTGCGAAGCCTGGCCAATTTCCGGACTTTACCGACCAGGCCTTGGGTGCTGGCCAGTTCTGAGCGGTAGGCTGCAATCTGTTCGTCGGCGCGGGCTTTGAGGACGACGTCAAACCCGTTATCGCCCAGTGCTTTTTTCATGGTCTCAATCAGGCCGACCGTCAGTTCGGCATGGCTGTCGGGAAAATAGGGATCGGCGGCTGCGGTCAGACGCCAGAGCTTGGCCGGCCGGCCGATCGGGCGCGGTGATTCCTCATGGGTCGCCAGGCCTTCTTTTTGCAGGGCATAGAGATGCTGGCGCACGGCCATCGCAGTTAAATTGAGCTCTCCGGACAGATCACCGGCATCCTTCGGTCCCTGTGTTTTCAGGATGTCGATAATTTGCCGGCGGGTGCGCTGCTTGTTTTGTGGCATCATATATCCAGTCGTCATATCCATTTTGTTTATAAAGGGAAATATTGACAAAGACAAATGACCGATCGATAATTTATAAATATTAACCTATAGAAAGGAGAGGGCAATGCCGGGCCGAGCGTCGACGGACAGGGATGCAGACTGGGTTGTTGTCCTCAAACAGAATGCACTGGCAGAAACCGGTCGCGCCGTGGTCCGGGTCGGCCACAAACAAATTGCCCTGTTTCGGAGCGATGGCCAGATTTTCGCCTGCAACAACCGTTGTCCGCACCAGGGCTATCCCCTTAGCGAGGGAAACCTGCGCGATGGCTGCGTGCTGACCTGTAACTGGCATAACTGGAAGTTCGATCTGTCCGATGGCGCGACCCTGGTCGGCGGCGACCAGTTGCGGATCTATCCGGTGCGCCTGGATGGCGACGATGTGCTCATCGACATTGCCGAACCGTCTCCAGAAACCGTGGTGCAAAAAGCCCTGACAGACCTGCAGGCCAGCTTTGACGATCATGAGTACGACCGCATGGCACGGGAAATCGCCCGCCTGAGCAAAGCCGGTGGCGATCCGCTGGACGCTGTCCGCAAGGCCATTCTCTGGACCCACGAACGCTTTGAATACGGCTCAACCCATGCGGTGCCGGCAGCCGCCGACTGGCTGGCGCAGCGGGCCGATGGTGCCGAAGACGAGGCATCGGCGCTGGCGGCTCTGGTTGAGGTGGTCGGACATTTTGCCTGGGACAGCCGCCGCGAGCCCCGTTATCCCTACCCGACGGGGGTGCAAAGCTATGACGAACAGGGCTTTGTCGATGCCATCGAAAATGAAGACCAGGATACCGCCATCGCCATGGTTCGCGGCGCTTTTGCCGATGGTCTCGCCTATGTGGATTTGCACAGGGGACTGTGTCGGGCGGCGCTGGCCCATTATCAGGATTTTGGCCATGCCCTGATCTATGTTTATAAAACCGGCCAATTGATCGACTGCCTGGCCGACAGGGCGGTGGCTCTGGCCCTGACCCTGATGCTGATCCGGTCACTGATTTATGCCCGGCGCGAGGATTTGATCCCGGAGTTCCGAAGCTATGGTCCGGCGCTCGCCCGCTGGGATGGGGCGGGTGAAAATGTGCCCGATGCCGCCGCCGTCCGAACCGGGCGGACATCGCACATCCTGGAACTGGCGGTACAATCGGGTGGCAGGCCGCAAGCGCTTTTCGAGACGGCCATGCAGGCGGCGGCCTGGCAGATGCTGCATTTTGACCTGGCCTTTCAAAGCGGCAGCGATGGGACGATTTCGCAGAATGTGGGCTGGCTTGATTTCACCCATACCCTGACCTTTGGCAATGCGGTTCGAAAAACCTGCGAAAAATACCCGGAGTTATGGGCCCCGGGTCTGTTGCAGATCTTCTGTTTTCTCGGCCGCAACGCCGGTTTCGTTGATGCCACGCAACCCCAGGATCACTGGCAGGTAGCGGATCTGGCCGGCTTTCTGGCCCGCCAGAAGCAAGCCCTGATCGACCATGGTCAGTTCGAATATATTGTCGCCTGTCACCGGCTGAAACTGCTGACGGCCTTTGCCGAGGAAGTCCGGGACCATCCACAGGCACCCTGGCTGGCGCTGGGAGCTGCAGCCATCAACCGTTTCCTGAACGAACCGCTCAAGCGAAAGCATGTGCTGCGAACAGCCAAACAGGCCCTGGCCTTTGTTGCAACGGAAGGCTAATCCTCTCGGACAAACGCTTGCCGCCGGTCGGCGGGAGCGATAGCGTCAGTGGATGTTCGACTGGTTTTCCCTAATGATAATCATCCTGACGTTCCTGCTCGCCGGTACGGTTAAAGGGGTTATCGGCCTCGGCCTGCCGACGGTGACCCTGGCGCTGCTGGCGGCGGTATTCGATTTAACAGTGGCGATGGCACTGTTGCTGATCCCGTCCTTTGTCACCAACCTGTGGCAGGCTGTCATCGGCGGCCACGGTCTTTCCCTGGCGAAGCGGTTATGGCCGTTTCTCGCCTGTGCGACCTTCAGCGTCTGGCTCGGCGCCCTGTTGCTGACGCGGGTGGACCCGTTTCTCCTCACCGGCCTGCTGGGCGCTCTGCTGATCACCTATTCGGTGATGGCGCTGATCGGTCTCACGGTAACCATCCCGCCACGTCGCGAATTATGGAGCGGTCCGGTGTTTGGTCTGGTGAACGGCGTGCTGACCGGGCTGACGGGCTCCTTTGTCGTGCCCGGTGTTCTGTACCTGCAGGCTCTGGGACTGAGCCGGCACGCTCTCATCCAGGCCATGGGAATGCTGTTTACCCTGTCGACCGGGGCCCTGGCTGTGGCCCTGCAGGGCAATCAGTTGCTGAGCCTGGAATTGGCGCAAATATCCGCGGTTGGTCTTGTTCCGGCGGTCGCGGGGATGATCATCGGGCGCCGGATTCGCAACAACATGTCTGAAACCCGGTTTCGCCAGGTGTTTTTTATCTCATTGCTGGTGCTCGGCAGCTACATTTTCTGCAACGCGGTCTGGTCGCTTTCTGGCTAGTGCAGAGCGGTCTATCCGCAGCCACCCTGGGCTGGCGGCGCGCCGGTGGCTGCGACGGTCTGGAGGTCTTCAACAAGGTTCTGCTGCTCGGACGGACGGATCATTTTTTGCCCCTGTATGCCGGCCCATAACCAGGCCATGTCGCCGGGCCTGTTGCGCTCGGCCGGGTAGCGCTCGGGCGTGACCAATGTGATCGCTGGTCCGTTCTGATCGGCAAGGGTGAACTGAAAGGCGTAGGTATGGCTCAGGCCCATGCGCAGATCCGAATACCGGATGCGGTTTTGCTCCCGGTCCAGGCGGTAAAAACCATCGGAGAAATCGGCCAGGGTTTTCAGGGGCCCGTCCATATCACGCATTTTCCTGTCCCAGCAAACCAGCTCGGCGGGCAGGCGCTGGTTCCTGAAAGTGGTGAGCGCCTTGCGGCCGCCCAGCAGTGGCACATAGACGCTGTAATCGTGGCGCGCATCGGTGGCGATGATCCGCCAGAAAAGGGAACTGAACGGTACCGGTGTTGCAATCACCCGGTCGGCCACGATGCCGAGCCGCGCCAGTTCGCGGTTGCCCTGGTCCAGGACCCAGGCCTGGGCGGCAATACCCCAGCCCAGATATCCGGTGGAGATCAGCAATGCCGCCACAAGGCCGCGGCCAAAGCGGGTCGACCAGTTGCCCTGCACCAGCGCCCAGACCGTGATCACCAGCAACGGCAGGGTATACAGGGGATCGATAATAAAAACAGAGCCCAGTCCCACCGGCTGTTTCCAGACCGGCCAGAATAACTGGGTGCCATAGATGGTCAGGGCATCGAGCAGGGCATGGGTGGTCAGGCACAGGAAAACCGCCAGATAGGCAAGCCGCCTGTTATCGCGGAGGCCTCGGACCAGGCGCATCAGCCCTTCGCCGAGAACCGGCGTTATCAGACTGTGGACAAGCAGCGAATGGGTGGCGCTCCGGTGGGTGACAAAGCGGTCGATCGGGTCGTCATTGGGCCAGAACACATCAAGATCGGGCAGGGTTGCCAGCAAACCGCCGGCGATCGCCGCCTTGCGCAGGCCAACGCGGCGTCCCATAACCGCAACCCCGACGACTGCGCCGAGGGTGAACTGGGTCACTGAATCCATGGCTATGCGGCCCCTGGATCCGCGTTGAACAGCATTTCGATCATCTCGTTGAGGCGGCCAGGCCCGTAGGTGCCAGCAAATATACCCGGATATTTCAAGGCTTCATCCAATAGTTCCAGATAGGCGGCAGACGGGATCTCAACGGTGCCAAACTGGCTCAGGTGATCGGTGACAAACTGGGTATCCAGCAGCTGAAACCCGCCCAGACGCAGACGTGCAACCAGATGCACAAGGGCAACCTTGCTGGCATTGGTCTCCAGAGAAAACATGCTTTCGCCAAAAAACGCGGCGCCCAGGGCGATCCCATAGAGGCCGCCGACCAGCCGGTTATCGCGCCAGCATTCGACCGAATGGGCATAGCCCATGGCGTGCAACGCGATAACCGCGTTCCTGATTTTGCGGTTTATCCATGTCTGCTCGCGGCCCTCCGCACGGGCTGCACACAAATCCAGAACCTGGACAAAATCCCGGTCGCAATGGACCTCGAAGGTTGCCTTGCGCACGACCTTCTTAAGGCTTTTCGGGACGTGGAATTTGTCGAGCGGCAGGATCCCGCGCTGCTCCGGCTCAACCCAGTGGACATGCGGGTCATCCTGGTTTTCAGCCATGGGAAATATGCCGGTTGCATAAGCGCGAAGCAGGAGTTCAGGAGACAGGACCAGCGGCGTTTTCCGGTTGTTCATTTACCGCCGCTGTCATCCTTCTGCTCGACAAAGTGCCCGAGCCAGTGAATGTCGTAGTCGCCGTTGACAAAATCAGGGGCTGACATTAACCGCTGGTGGAGGGGAATGGAGGTATGCAGGCCGTCGATCACAAATTCGCCAAGCGCGCGGCGCAACCGCATCAGGCATTCATTGC
>JABMNT010000021.1 GCA_013203595.1 Rhodospirillales bacterium | reverse complement strand
TTGCGCTCTACCCCTGAGCTACGCCCGCACAATTGTGCGTGATTTCAGCCTGAAACCGTGGCCCCAGGCCGGGGGGTAACCTTCCTCTGTGAAGGCGCGCCGATCATACGTATAGATTGACGCTTTGCAAGCCACATTTTGGCAGTTTTTTCGGTTTTCGGATTTCAGCGCAGGCAAGGCTTTGCTTGAGCCGATCAGGTGCGCGCGTTAGTATCCGGACCATGAAATTGACACGGGAAAATCTGTTCGAGCGGCTGGCTGATCTGGGGATTGAAACCCGGACCATTGCCCATGCGGCGGCGTTTACGGTGGAACAGGCGAAAGCCCATCGCGGCGAGATTTCCGGCGCCCATGCCAAAAACCTGTTTCTCAAGGATAAGAAGGGGGTGTTGTGGCTGGTGGTTTGCCAGGAAGACCGGCAAATCGACATGAAAGAGCTGAAGACCCGCATTGGATCTGCTCATCTGTCCTTTGGCAAGGCCGACCTGCTGCGCGACGTGCTCGGGGTCGAGCCGGGATCCGTATCACCCTTTACCCTGCTCAACGACACCACCTGCCAGGTCCGCGTGATTCTCGATCAGGAATTGATGGACAGTGAGCTGGTCAACTTTCATCCCCTGGAAAATACCGCGACCACCCAGATCTCTCCCCAGGGATTGCTGGCGTTTATCGAATCATGTGGTCATCAACCGGAACTGGTACCCCTATAGGCAACCCGGAATTCAACTTGTGTTGACCCGCCGGACTAACCATTTAACAGATACTGGACAAGACTAGAGGCGAAGACGATGGAATTTAAAATGAACCCAGATGGCTCCATGACCCCCCAGCCGGGAGATCCCCGGGGTCAGGCCGGGCAGAACGAACCGGGTGCCCAGCAGGGCATATATATGGAACCGGGTGTCGGTGATCCGGTCCCGCCAGCGCCGGTCGCCGCGGGCGGCGCCGTGGTAAAAGACGTATCAATGGCGACCTTCATGGTTGATGTCATCGAAGAATCGAAACACCGTCCGGTCATCGTTGATTTTTGGGCGCCCTGGTGCGGGCCGTGTAAAACCATCGGCCCGGTGCTGGAAAAGCTGGTTACTCAGGCCGGTGGACTGTTGATGCTGGCAAAAATCAATGTCGATGAAAACCAGGAGATCGCGGCGCAGATGCGGGTCCAGTCGATCCCGGCCGTGTTTGCCTTCAAGGACGGCCAGCCCGTCGACGGGTTTACCGGCGCTGTGGCGGAAAGCCAGATCAGGAGTTTTATTGAAAAACTGCTGGGCGATGCCAAGCCACCGATCGAGGCCGCCCTGGAACAGGCGAAAGCCGCCCTCGATGGCGGTGATGCGCAAATGGCAGGGGACATATACCGGCAGATTCAGGCCCATGATCCGGAAAACACGGAAGCCCTTGGCGGTATCATTCGTGCCGCCCTGGCGGCCGGTGATGTGGCCATGGCCCGCGAAATTGTCGATGGCCTGACCACGGCCTTTACCGGAAAACCCGAGGTCGCCTCGGCCATCTCGGCCCTGGAACTGGCCGAGATGGCCGACGGTGCCAGCGATATCGGAGCCCTGGAAGTGGCCCTGGCGGGCAATGAGAATGATCTTCAGGCGCGTTACGATCTGGCGATCGCCTATGGCGCGCGCGGCCGTCATCGGGAGGCCGTGGATCAGTTGCTGGATCTGATCGGGCGCGACCGGGCCTGGAATGAAGAGGCCGGCCGGGTTCAGTTGCTGAAGGTGTTTGCCGCACTCGGTCCGACCGACCCGATTGTCGCCGACGGGCGGCGCCGGTTGTCGGCTGTCCTGTTCTCCTGATCGGATCCGGGCAGGATATGTATTCCGATCAGGAGCTGCCGGTTCGCTTTCCCGTATTCCCGCTGTCGGGCGCCGTACTGTTTCCCCATACCCGGTTGCCACTTAACATCTTTGAGCCGCGCTACCTGAGCCTGGTTGATGCGGTGCTGGCCGGGTCCCGCTACATGGGCATGGTGCAGCCGCGCAAGACCGGCCGGGAAACCGGTCCCGACGACACGCCGATCTACACGGTTGGCTGTCTTGGACGGCTGACCTCCTTTGCTGAGACCGAAGATGGCCGCTACATGATAACGCTGACCGGGGTCAGCCGTTTCCGGATCATTGAAGAGCTGCCGCTGCTGGATGGCTACCGGCGCGTCAACGCCGACTTTTCTGCCTTTAACGGGGTCCTGCCGGCTCAGGATGGCGCCTCCTATGACCGCACCCAATTCATGAAGACACTGAACGCCTATATGAAAAAGCTCGGCGCGACCCAGAATCAGGAGACCTTCGATCATGCGGACGACCAGGCGCTGGTTACCGCAGTTGCCACTTCGGCACCGTTTACGGCGCAGGAGAAACAGGCCATATTGGAATGTGTCGGCCTTGAACAGCAGGCGGAAATGGTGCGATCAATTATGCAGATGGCCGCCTATGACGGGGACAGCGATGACCCGGGGCTTCGCCACTAATGACAGGTGGATATAACAGATGACGACACATGGCGTGGACCCCAAGTTACTGGAAATTCTGGTGTGCCCGATTACCAAGGGTCCGCTGGACTATGACCGGGCGGCCCAGGAGCTGATCAGCAGGGCTGCGGGTCTGGCTTTTCCCATTCGCGATGGTATACCGATCATGCTGGTCGACGAGGCCCGTGAACTTGACGACAGCAAGACCAAGGACAACTAATGAACGATCCCTATAGCCATCGCCAGACACCGACGGAAATTCGTGTTAAACGTCAGGAAAAGACGCTGGAGATCGATTTCGCAGACGGCAACTCGTTTTCTCTTCCAGCCGAACTGCTGCGGGTTGAAAGCCCGTCGGCGGAGGTCCAGGGACACGGCCCCGGGCAAAAGAAACTGGTTGCAGGCCGCCGCCATGTGGGCATTATGGATGTCGAACAGGTCGGCAACTATGCGGTCCGCCTGAAATTCGACGACCTCCACGATACCGGCATATTTTCCTGGGAAACGCTCTATGACTATGGCCTGCGTAAAGACGAGCTGTGGAACAATTATCTGACCGAGCTGGCCGCACAGGGCCTGAGCCGGGATCCGTAACCGACAGCAATTTCGATGACCGGAATTGCCATACACATTACTAAGATTTTAACTAAATGTAACAAGAAGGGTTTTGACGATGGACGTTAAGGGAAAAAAAGCAATTATTTTTGGCGGCACTTCCGGTATTGGACTGGCCACCTCTGTGCGCCTGGCGGCTCTGGGTGCCGAAGTGATCGCGATCAGCCGCAATCCTGAAAAGGCCGGTGTCGTGCCAGCCGGGATCACTTTGAAGAAATGCGACGTGCTCGATCGCGACGCCCTGCAGGCCCTGTTCGCGGAATGTGCGCCGTTTGATATTCTGGTCAGCGCGGCGACCGGTGGCGCACGGGCCATCGGGCCGTTCATGGAAATGGATATGGACGGCTACAAGGGCTCCTTCGACAAACTGTGGGGCTACGCCAACGTGCTCCGCTTCGGTGCCCCGCATATGAGCGAAAACGGATCAATTGTCCTGGTCAGTGGTGCTCCGGCCCGGAAAACCAAGCCGGGTCAGGTTTCGCTGGCGTCGGTTGGCGGAGCTGTCGAAGCCCTGGTTCGCGCCGTCGCACCGGAAATCGCGCCGCGCCGTCTGAACGTGGTCTCGCCTGGGACCATCGACACGCCTATGGTTGCCGCCGAGGGCGATGCGCGTTCGCAATTCTATAGCAAAGCGACCGCCAGCAACCTGATCCCGCGCCCGGGAACGGCCGATGAAGTGGCCCAGGGCATCGTCTTTATGGTCGAGAATGATTTTGTCACCGGCACCACAATCGACGTCGACGGCGGCTGGTTGCTTTCCTAAAACCTGGCTTCGCCGCGATCAGTGGCGGCCGGCATTGAAAATACGCGCCAGCAGGTCCCTGTTGGCGCGTATTTTTTGTCTGCGTTTTGAGGTGGGTTCGGCACACTCCCGGTCCGCCGGCAGGTGGCGCAGCTTAAAGAGGCTCACCGCGCATTAACCGGGGCAGTGTTCCGGTCTCGCCCATGGCGTGGCGCATGAACAGCTTTTTGAGGGGTGGTAGTTTGTCAACGGTGGCCAGACCCATGTCGCGGGCCAGTTTCACGGGGCCGATATTGTTGGAAAACAAGCGGTTCAGCAGGTCTGTGGCGACCAGCATCATGGTGTTATCGAACCGCCGCCATTGTTCGTAGGCGGCCAGTGTTTCGGCCTGGCCCAGATCATGTCCGGCGCGTTTGGCATCGACCAGCACTTCCGCCAGCACCGCCACATCGCGCAGCCCCATGTTCAGACCCTGACCGGCGATCGGATGCATGCCGTGGCTGGCGTCACCAATCAGGGCGAGCCGGTCCGCCGTACAGGATTCTGCGAACTGCAGGCTCAATGGATAGGACCAGCGGGGTCCTATGATTTCGGTATGACCCAGAAAATCGCCAAACCGCTGGTCGAACTCGAACTTGAACTCGTCGGCATCAAGGCCAAGCAGGATCTCTGCCATCTCCTGACCCTCGGTCCAGACGATCGATGCCATGTTTCCGGGGTTGCCTGGGTCGTCGCCGTTCAGGGGCAAAATCGCAAACGGGCCGGCGGCCAGAAAATGTTCATGGGCGACAAAGTCATGGCTGCGCTCCAGTCGCACCGAACAGACGATGGCGGTCTGTTTGTAGGACCAGTGGGTCAGGCGGATGCCGGCCTGGTCGCGGGTCTGCGAACGGCGGCCTTCGGCAGCAATCACCAGCCGCGCGTCAATCAGGCGTCCGTCTTCCAGTTGTGCTTCAACCCCGGCATCGGTGCGTTCCAGCCGCCGGATTGTGGCCGGCGCAAGCACCTGTATGTGCGAAAGCTCGGCCAGGCGCGCCATCAGGGCGCGGCGCATGTGACGGTTTTCCACCATATAGCC
>JABMNT010000249.1 GCA_013203595.1 Rhodospirillales bacterium | reverse complement strand
TTACGATCGTTGGCAATCCCTTGGAACATCGGCTCTTTAGCGGAAAAAAAACAACCATGCGGAAACGGATAACAGGCGGCGTTCTGGGGCTGGCCCTGGTAATTGCAATGCCACAAGCGGTACAGGCCAAGCTCAATATTTTTGCCTGCTTTCCGGAATGGCGGGCCCTGAGCACCGAGCTCGGTGGCGATGCGGTTGACGTTTACCTGGCCGTTTCGGCCCTGAATAATCCCGAGCAAGTTGAAGTAAACTCGACCTTGATCGCGGCCCTGAAGACGGCCGATCTGCTGGTTTGCACCGGCGGTGGATTCGAGGACGCATGGTTGCCAAAGGCGCTTGAGAAAGCGCGGAATCCGAAGTTGGCCCGGGGTCAACCGGGGTTGTTTTACGGCCTCGACTTTGTCAAACCCCTGCCCGACGACCACGGCAATGCGGGCCCTAAAAAAGACGGCGACCTGCATGACGGTGGCAACCCCCATGTCCAGGGCGATCCGCATCGCATACGCGCTATCGCCGGGCGGCTCGGACAACGCCTGATCCAGCTCGACCCAGCCAATGCCGACAGGTATAAATCAACCGTCCGGTCCTTCATCAGTGGTTTCGGCACGCTCATAAAGACTCTTGAAAAGCAGGCGGAACCCCTGCGCGGAATCAATATTGTCGCCCAGCATGAACACTCCGCCTATCTGCTTGCATGGCTGAGAATCCAAAGCGCCGCCATTGTTGAACCTAACGTGGGTGTTCCTCCGGGGCCGGTGGATCTGGCCCGGATCGTCAGTCTTGTGCCACGTGCCAACGTAAAACTTATCGCGCATGCCGCCTATGAGGACCCACGGCCATCGGCATTCATCGCTAAAAAAACAGGAATTCCGTTAATCAATTTGCCTTTCACCGTGGGGGGAACAGAGGATTCCGGCACGATATTTGAATTTTACACGACCTCCGTGCAGCGATTGCTGGATGGCTTAAGCGGCCGAAGCCGACCTTGATTTCGATTCCCGGATAAACCGGACAAAACCTGACCCGGTCCCTGTGCGGCCCCTTTTTTAGCCGCAAAACCCTGCAATAATCGAAATCTCGCTTAATTTACCGGTTATTTTAAACTCTGTAGATGACGTAGCCGAAAAAATCGCGGAAAATACCGCCATGAATGAGATTACCACAATTGTTCAACGGCTTTTAGCTGTCGGCCTTGTCAGCCTGCTGTTTGCCTGCGCAACACCGCCCAGGATTGACCTCGAACAGGAATCCAGCTGGCCTGAGGCCGAGAACGTAATTGCATCGGGCTATCGCGGTATAAGCGAGAAGTATATCGAGCCGCTGGTGGTCAGCCAGATTGCGCTGAATGGCCTGAACGGGCTCACCGTTATTGATCCGGCACTCAGCGCGCAAATCACCGGCTCATCAGTCATCCTGTCTTATTCCGGACGTCAAATTTATACCGCCCAGGCCCCTGACGAACAAAATATTGAACAATGGGCCAAACTGACCTCAGACATGGCAGTCAAAGCGCAGGTCTATTCTTTAGGTATGCAATCGGCGCCCAGCGAAAATTATACGAAGCCATATTTGATGGTGTTTTATCCAAGCTGGACCTGTTTTCCCGTTATGCCGACGCCGAAGGTGCACGACGGAATCGGGCGCGGCGGGATGGTTTTGGCGGAATCGGTGTTCAGTTTCGAATCAAAGGCAGAGAATTGTACATCACCGCGGTGACACCCGGCATGCCGGCCGCTCTTTCCGGCATTCAGGCAAATGATATCGTCACCCATATTGACGGCAAGCCGGTGACCGACCTGACGATCCGTCAGGTCACTTCTCAGGTGCGTGGCCCCACCCATACCACGGTTAACCTGATCGTCACCAGGGCCGGCGCAGAGGGGCCGCAGGAGCACAACCTGATGCGCACCCATATTGTTCCGACCACGGTCACCGAAAAGCGATTGGGTGACGTCCTTTACTTTAAAATCAGCAGTTTCAATCAGGACACCTCACGGTCCCTGGCAGATAAACTGGAATCAGCCATTGGCACCAGCGGGAATCGCCTGAAAGGTGTGATATTGGATGTACGGGGGAATCCGGGTGGACTCCTGAAACAATCCATAAAGGCCGCCGATTTATTTCTCACCCAAGGCAATATCGTTTCGACAAAGGGTCGCCATGCCGACAGTTTTCACGTCTATGAAGCCGGTGGCCGCGACGTGACTGGCGGATTACCCCTGTTGCTGCTGATCGATGGGAAGTCCGCCTCTGCGGCGGAAATTGTCGCCGTTGCCCTGCAGGACCGGGAACGCGCGGTCCTGATCGGCACCTCCTCCTATGGCAAAGGAACCGTGCAAACGGTCCTGCGGTTACCCAATGATGGCGAAATCACACTGACCTGGTCCCGGCTGGTCGCCCCGTCGGGTTACACCCTGCATGGCCTGGGCGTTCGCCCCGAATTATGCACAGGAAATAAAGCCGCAAACATTTCCCAACTGGTCAGTTCCCTGCTGGAGACCAAACTGGCAGCAAAGGCCATATTCAACCAGTGGCGGACAGCCGGCGTCCAGGACGCGGATCACCGCCGCCAGCTGCGTGACAGTTGCCCCGCCGAACCAAGCCATTCGGATTTTGAATTGGAAGTCGCCAGACATCTGATCGCGCATCCCGCTGTCTATGCCCAGGCCCTGACCCTATCGACGGAGCCACATCAAGCCCATAAATAGCACTTTGACAATCAGCGCCATGGGGTTTGTGCCAGCCCCACATGTGGATTAGCTTTACACGCTCAGCAGGGACTTGACACACTCGCAAGGCATTGTATGGTGCGCCGCTCAGATTATTAATTTGTTATAACGATGGAATTTGGATTATGGCGAAGCCAGCAACACAATTGATCAAACTTGTTAGCACTGCAGACACAGGCTATTTCTATGTAACTAAAAAGAACCCGCGCAATTCAACGGAAAAGTTCGAGTTCAAAAAATATGACCCGGTTGTTCGCAAGCACGTCGTATTTAAAGAATCCAAAATCAAATAAAGTCCGATTCGGCTTGGTGCGAACACCAGCCTGGCAAAATTCAGACAAAACAAAGGCCGGTTATACCGGCCTTTTGCTATGTGAGATCGACAACCAGAGCGCCTTGACCAAGGCCGGTTAATTCAGGAATTTCGCCACGGTGTCGAGAAAAGTCGGGACCGAAATGGGTTTTGCGATATACCCTTCACATCCCCCTTCGCGGATTTTTTCCTCATCACCCTTCATGGCGAAGGCCGTTACCGCGACAACCGGAATCGATTTCAGGTCATCATCGGCTTTCAGCATTTTGGTCACTTCGAGACCGGAAATCTCAGGCAACTGAATGTCCATCAGGATTAAGTCCGGCTTATGCTCATGTGCCAGACTCATAACATCGCGGCCATCCATGGTTTGGATCGTGTTGTAGCCGTGAGCTTGAAGAAGATCATTAAACAATTTCATATTTAAATCATTATCTTCAACGATCAAAATGGTTTTCGCCATTGTAGCCCCTTATAAAACATGGCGCTGCGTTTGCGCCTATGTACTTCAACCCATATTTTTCTTCGCGTTCATTATCACAAACAAAGAGACAACAACACTTAATTCAGGCTGATTAAAAACATCCGCATATTGCGCCAAATCATGTATCATTCGGCTCAGCAAGTCAAACGAGCAGGCGCTAGAATGCTGATTTTGTTGTCGTTAACCTGTACGACGCCTGCACTCTATAGAATTCAGTTCCGAAGTTATACAGAAAACCAATCAGTCCCCGCGGACGTCCTCGACCATTTCCTGCAAATTTTCCAGATCAGTTATAATCAGCGCGTTTTTTTCACGAATTACGATGCCCTTGCGTGCCAGATCATTTAACACGCGGGCAACTGTTTCACGTGTCGTGCTGACACGACTTGCAATATCGGCATGTACCGGAATCGGCGAAATGACGGCCCTGCCTTCGGCATCGATTCGGTTTCTGGCCTGGCGCAGTAAATCAGCCTGCACGCGGTTGTTCGCCGCCAGGGTACTCAGGTCCATAATACGCAGGGTCGCCGCCCGGACCATTCGGGTCAGGCCACGCATCAGCTTTAAGGCAATCGCCGGATTCTTTTCCAGCAAATGTAAAAACCGATCCTGAGTCATGCTTGCAATATTGCATTGTGTAAGGGCCATAACACTCGCAGAACGTGGCTCGCTGTCGACCGCTGCCAGTTCGCCGAAATGGCAGCCGACACTCAGATCGTCGAATGTGACCTCGCGACCAGACAGCGAATAGTTAACAACGCGGACCGTCCCGTCGACGACAAAAAAGATATCGGTGGTTTCGTTTTGGCGGTCAATAATCTGTTCGCCTGCCCCATAGCGCCGCCACCGGCATTGCTGGGCAACGTCTTTTCGCTCCCTTTCATCGAGATCCGCCAACATGCGGCGCGACAATCAAGATGAGAGAGTAGCGTCAATCAAGGTGAGAGTGGCGGGGAG
>JABMNT010000248.1 GCA_013203595.1 Rhodospirillales bacterium | reverse complement strand
AAGCCATCGTCGCCTCAGTGCGCGGCGGCGGCGGTGGCAAACGCTATGTGCTGGCGGTTTTGCCGGGTATCCGCAAGCTCGACATGAAGGCGCTGTGCCGGGCCATGGGCGCGCAGAAGGGCCGGTTTTCACCGGAGGACGAAGCCACTGCCATGACCGGCTGTGTGATGGGCGCGGTGCCGCCGTTCAGCTTCCGTGACGACCTGCCGGTGATCGTCGATCCGCTGTGCCGCGCCAATCAGGAAGTGGTGTTCAATGCCGGTCGCCTGGACCGCTCGATCTTCATGGCCTTCGCCGATTACGAGCGCATCACCAAACCCACCTACGCCGCCATTTCGCTCAGCTGACACGCAATAGCTGTTTGACGTACGCGCCAGCAATACGGGTATCATTCAGAATGCCGGAATTCCGGGGGACAACAGGAACGGGTCTCTGTATCTTTACAGACTGATCTTTTACCGAGCCGTTACCCACAGCAGCACACCTGCCAGGATTGGCCATTTCTGCATCAATAAAGGCTTTACCGATATCCGACGGCTGTCAGACCACGGCAACGTCAGGCCTGCAGGATGGCGACATGAACTCGTTCCCGACGATGCCGGTGCGGGAAAGCCTGTCCGAACCTGAATACGCAGTAAAATTGGTGGCACATCTTTTACCTCGCAAATGCATAACTTCACGGCACATGGCGAGCGATCCGAATCCCACCGGTGACCTAAAGGCCAGAGTCAGTAAGTTCAAATTAATGCGGGTCTATCAGAACTCCTTGGAAAATGGATGGTACAAAATATATTCCTCATCGCCTTTCGGCTCCGGAAATGTCTACACAAACACCGCATCACAGCGAATAGTCTGCGGCTCCCGCAGCTGGACCACGATATCCCAGAAAGAAAATATTGGAGGGACTTACAAGCTCCTGAATGTTGATATTGGCAAAGTGATGTCCCCTGGCAAAAATGTTTCCGGCGATCAACCCATTTAAGTGAGTGTTTCTCACAAATCGAAAAAAGTGATATGGAGCCGGTTCACAGATAATTCTGTGGACCGTGCAGAGGTCTGCACCTGCGGATACAAGCAAATATGTTGCCGTGGCTAAACGGTAACATATTGCGCTTGAATATGCGGCGAAGGAGGCCGAACGGTTTCGCTTTACTGCCGTTCCAGCCAGCGGCCACCGGTTTGTACGATAATCGCCAGCACAGCGCAGCTGAACATGAGAATGATCAGCGGCAGGGCCGAATCTGAGCCCGACAGGAAGGAACCCGATAAAAACGACGCAATGGCCCCGGCAGTCAACTGCATGGAACCCGACAGGCCGGCCGCCGCACCGACCCGCGTCGGATCCGCACTGATCGCCGCTGCCGTGCCACTGGGCAGGCTCATGCCGTTACCCATGGCAATGAACCCCATACCACCGAACAGGGTCAGGATCGACAGCGTATCCATGGCATAATTGGCGAGCAGCCAGAGCCCACCAGCCAGGCCAAAGCACAGGCCGATGCCAACCAGGCGTTCCGCCCCCCAGGATTCGGACATCCGTCCGGTGACAAAATTACCGATCATATAGCAGATACTGGCGATCATGAAATGAATGCCGTAGGCGACGGGGGTGCCGCCCAATAATTCCATGGTCACATAGGGCGCACCGCCCAGGAAGGCAAAGAAGGCGCCGGTGGAAAACGAGATCTGCAGGGCCGGGCGCAGGAATTTCAGGGTTGCCAGCAAAGTGCCGTAACTGATCAGCATACGGACCGGGCTTTCGGCGCGGAACGGGCCCTTATGGGTTTCGCCAATCAGAAACCAGCCAAAGGCCAGAACCACGGCAGCGTATACAAAAACCAGCACGAAACTGGCCTGCCAGCCATACTGGCCATCCAGATAACCGCCCATGCTGGGCGCCATCATCGGTGCTACCACCATGGCCATGGTCACATAGCCCATCATCGATGCCGATTTATCGAGACCATGCATATCGCGGATGATGGCACGCCCCATGACCATGCCGGTACAGCCGCCGAAGGCCTGCAGAATGCGCCCGGCGATCAGCATTTCGATGGATGTGGCATAAATGCAGACAACCGAGGCGACCAGGAACAGGGCCGTGCCATAGACCACCACCGGGCGCCGCCCGAAGCGATCCGACAGAGGCCCGATGAAAAGCTGCGACAGGGCGATGCTGGCCAAAAAAAGGGTCAGGGTGAGCTGAACCGTGGCGTAATCCGTATTGAAGAAATGCACCATTCCCGGCATCGACGGCATGAAGATGTTAAGCGCCAGCGGATTAATGGCACTGACGGCAACAAGCATTAACAGATGCGGGGGATGACGGGTTGCAGCGCTCACAAATTCAACATTTCGATAAGGGCAAAAGAAACTGACAGGCGGGGCTTCGGTCCCCGATAAAGGCGATCAATAGGATATATATCTCCGCTGTGGAAAACACCAGTGTCTGTGACCGGCGACGGGGGACGGTCAGCACGGCGTCTGCGGGTTTTCACAGTTCATGGGATCAGATAAAATCAGACGGTGCGGTTTACGGAAAAAAACGCACCATGACCGGACAAAAGACGCTGGCTGACCATGTGGACAACTTACCGACAACTCGCTAGCCTCTAGCGCTGAAAGCGAATAATTGTAACGTCGGTTTCCGGCAGGCAGCGCCCATTGGCTGGCGTCTCCATTGTCGACTCTGATAACGGAAAAGTAAGGATAACAACGATGAAAGCCATTCAGGTACACGAATTCGGCGACGCAGACGTGATGCGATACGAGGACATACCGGACCCGATAGCAGCAACGGGTGAGGTGGTAATCAAAGTCGAGGCCATCGGCGTCAACCCGGTCGATACTTATATTCGGTCCGGCGTGCACCTGATCCGGCCTGAACTGCCTTACATTCCTGGCGGCGATGCCGCTGGTAGCATATTGTCGCTGGGCGAAGAGGTCAGCCAATTTAGCGTTGGTGATCGGGTTTATGTAACCAACAGCAGCGGTAGCGGATGCTATGCGGAACAGGTGAGCTTGCCAGCAGGCAATCTTCTCCCGCTACCCGACAATGTTAGTTTCGCACAAGGCGCGGCCATCGGCACGCCCTACGGGACGGCCTATTGGGCCCTGGTCAACCGGGGGCGTGGCAAAAAGGGAGAAACTGTGTTGGTACATGGTGCCAGTGGCGCCGTCGGCAACGCCGCGCTGCAGATCGCTAAAAGCATGGGCATCAACACGATTGGTACGGCCGGTAGCGAACGCGGTCTGGAGTTGGTGCGCCAGCAAGGGGCCGCTCACGCATTGGACCACACGCAGGACGGCTACCTGGACACCATTGCTGAACTGACGGGCGGCAAGGGACCGGACCTGATCCTTGAGATGCTGGCCAACGTGAACCTGCCCCGGGACATGGAAGTGGTCGCCAAATACGGTCGAATCGTGGTGATCGGTAACCGCGGCCCGGTTGAGATCAATCCCCGCGAGGCGATGATGAAGGAACTCGACATCCTTGGCATTGCCCGGTTCAACGCGACGCCGGAACAAATGGCAACGCTTAATGCCGCCATTGGACGCGGCCTGGCAGATGGCAGCCTGAACCCGGTGATTGGTAAGGAAATGCCCCTGGCGGAAGCGGTCGCGGCCCACCGTGCGGTAATGCAGCCCGGCGCCTACGGCAAGATCGTGCTTATCCCCTGAACGCCAGGTCCGAGTCAGGTTCGCTTAAGGCCCAATCGCGAAAGCGCTGGATATTTTTATCATTTTCATCACGGGCTCGATAGCAAAGGTAGTGCATTTCCCTTTTGATGCCGACCAAGCGCGACCCTCCAAATCTGACTAAGCTGCCGGCATCGACTTCAGTCTGGGCAAAACGGAGTGTCTCCAAGGCAACGCCCATGCCCTGCACAGCTGCGGCAACAACCAGGGACCCCCGATCAAATGCCGGACCCGCGATCCTGTTGGTGAACGGCAGGTTATTCGCAGCGAACCAATCCGACCAGCGTACCGGACTGAAAGTGGATTCCAACAAGTTCACCCGCTCAAGATCCGGAGCGCCGACGCTGCAGTTCGCTGCGTCATAGTTCGGTGAGCATAAAGCAACAATTTCCTCTTCACCGAAGGACCTGATCGTAATCCCCGCGGCCACCGGTGCGGTTCCGTAGGCGATCACGACGTCGATATCCTTATGTTGGCGAAGATCAACATACTCTGCACTCGTAGATATTCGGATGTTGATGGCCGGCTCTTTCGCCAGGAAACCGGGAAGACGTGGGCTGAGCCATTTAGCCGCGAAACTAGGCGTGCAGTGGACCGATAAGTCTGATTTCTCCGTTTGTGGGCCCAATTCCACGCATGCCGAATGAATGATCGCGAATGCCTGTGAGAGAGCGGCCAGCAACCGCTCGCCTTCCGGTGTCAGGATAACCATCCGGGTTGCACGAATGAACATCGAGCGCCCGAAATGCTTTTCTAGCGCTCGGACCTGATGGCTTATCGCCGATGGTGTTAGATGAAGCTCCTGGCCAGCACGGGCGAAACTGCCAAGTCGTGCAGCGGCCTCGAAGGCGCGCAATGCATGTAAGCTCGGCATCTTCGGCATGACATCACCTCGTTCATGAATCTAATTCATCTATGGATGAAATGCTATCGTTTGTCAAAATTCAATGGTGCCCGCATGATCTCGCCAGAACTTTAACTCTGAAGCGCCTGCACCGGCGCATACCCCCTGGAGGATATACACTTGTACGACGCACCTAATCGAGATGGGACACGTGGCCTGGCACCCGACAGCGCGGGGCGCGAACGGATCTCCATCTATCAGCCGGAACAAGCCGGATTGACGTTTCCTGATCGGCCTGTATTCGATGACATCGCGGATGAGCGTACCTACCGCAAGCAGCACCTCGTCGCCGCCTGCCGCGCATTTGCCATTCACGGGTTTGACTTCGGCTTTGCGGGCCACCTCACGATACGCGATCCGGAACGCCCGGAGCTTTATTGGACCAACCCGATGTGCGTGCATTTCTCACAGGTGAAAATGTCAAATCTGATACTTGCGGATCATCGGGGTGCCGTCGTAGAAGGAGATTACGCGCTCAACCGTGCGGGGTTCGTACTGCACGCTGCCGTACATGAAGAGCATCCTGAAGTCATGGCGATGTGCCACGCACATACGATCCATGGCACGGCTTGGTGTGCGACCGGGCGGCCGCTCGATATGATCAGTCAGGATGCGGCTGCCTTCTACAAATGTCATGCGGTCATCGGTGCTTCTGCCGGGGCGGTCGCCGTGGAAGAGGAAAGCGGTTATTCGGTTGCCAAGGAAATGGGGAAAAACCGGGGGATTTTGCACCAGAACCATGGTCTGCTCACGGCCAGCCAGCACAGTATCGACGACGCTGCTTTCTGGTTTATCGCGCTTGAACGGGCCTGCCAACAGCAATTGATGGTTGAGGCAAGCGGGATCAAACCTCAACTTCTATCCGATTCGACGGCGCAGTACAGCAGGGAACATGTCGGCAGTGACTACATTGGTTGGCTTCATTTTCAGACGCTATACAACCACATTGCCAAAACCCAGCCGGATATGTTCGAGTAAGGAGATGTCAGGTGACTTTAACTGGATAATCTGAGTCCAGAGAGATACCCGCCTCCCATACGGCGGTCTCTCAGAACCCGGAGCAAACATCCGATTAATAAAGGACAAAACACCCAACGCAGATCCTGCTAAAATGAATGCTGGAAACTTTTCGGCGATAAAAAACTCAAGGGGCGAGACAAAATACCGAGAGGAAATTCCATTTAAATGAACGTCAATTTTGTATAAAACAGAACTGGAAATGAAGGCCATATGAGAGTTTTTGTCTCATGCCTGAGGACTACCCAAAGTCCTCGCACTCTGTAAATTCGAGGACTATTGGTAGATGAAAATATTAATTGGATTTCTTCTCAGCCTCACTCTCGTGGGGCAAACAGCCATAGCAAAAACTCAAGAACCATTGCCTTCCGTTGCGTTGAAACTTGTGGCTGATGGCTTGAACGCCCCTCTGTTTCTCGTCGCCCCACCGGATGGAAGTGGACGCAGGGTCATCGGAGATCAAATTGGCCAGGCGATGCTTCTGATGCCGGATGGTATCGTACTTAAAACGCCCTTCCTGGATTTGCGCGACGCCTTGACGCCTCTGGTCAAAGGATTTGATGAGCGGGGCCTTCTCGCCATGGCTTTCCATCCTAAGTTTGCTGAGAACGGTCTATTCTATGTAAACTACAGCGCCAAACGACGTTCAGACTCTCCGTTTACAGGTAAGACCGCTTACACGTGGCGAATGTCTGAGTTTAAAGTTATGTCCAATAATCCCAACCAGGCCGACCGGTCATCTGAGCGCGTGTTATTGGAGTTCGACTGGGTGAACCGGAAGCACAATGGCGGCGGTCTGGCATTTGGCCCGGATGGGTATCTATATGTCGGCGTTGGCGATGGCGGCGGCGCCCATGGTGTGCCGGATGTCTATGTCGCACCAAAAGAGAACACCGCAGACCCTAACCGACATGCAGAGGAAATCCCCGAAGACCCGTTCAAAATCCCCGAACGCTTCCACAAATATGATCTTTATGCGCAGGATACAAATCGGCTGAATGGCAAAATCCTGCGGCTTGATGTTGACCGTGGTCATCCGGGATATGCCATTCCGCCAACGAATATCTTTCGGGGCAAAAGCGAGGGCCGTGATGAAATCTACGCATGGGGTTTTCGCAATCCGTTTCGCCTCTCCTTTGATCGTGCCGGCAATGGCGATATGTTCATTAGTGGCGTTGCAGAATCCTTTTGGGAGACAATTTATCTGGTCGACCGTCAAGGCAATTATGGGTGGTCGATTCGAGAAGGAACTCATTGCTATAGCCGCGCCCGGGCTTTCGATCCGCCGAAGGATTGCCCGCGTCACGGGGCCCTGGGCGAAGTGATCCGCGATCCCATTATTGAATACCCGAACTGGTCGGTCATGCGACAAGAATCTACGGTCAAGGCAATACCCTTGGGTACTGCCAATGTGGGCGGTTTCATTTACCGTGGAAAGTCATTGCCCGGGCTCTATGGAAAGTTTGTCTTTGGTGACTTTAGTTCCGAGATTATGAAGCCATCCGGTCAACTTTTCGCCGCGACTCCATCAAAATCCTGGCGGGCACCCTGGTCCATAGACAAGTTGACGCAGCTTGATGTACGCATTCACAGCCTGGGCGAAGATGCAGACGGCGAGCTTTATGTATTGACCACGGCTTTCGGAATTCCCGTTGGAAAAAGCGGCAAACTCTGGAAGCTCGTGCCGGCAAATTAGAAAAGGGTTTCGACATGGCCGCCATCCGTCCCTTCCACATTGATATAGCAGATGAAACACTGGAGCGCATTCGATCCCGGGTCTGTGATTATTGCTGGGACGATATGGCCGACCTGGACGGATGGGATCATGGCAGCAATCTGAAATACATGAAAGAATTGTGCGATTACTGGGTCGCTTCTTTTGACTGGCGCCGGCACGAAGCGGAACTCAACCGGTTCCCGCATTTTCTGGCCTCCGTCGACGGCAACGACATCCACTATATTCACGTCAAAGGCAGCGGCCCGAACCCGATGCCCCTGATCATCAGCCATGGCTGGCCGGGCAGCATCGTTGAGTTCATGGACATCATCGAGCCGTTGGCCCACCCGGAGCGTTTCGGCGGCGACGCCAACGACGCGTTCGACGTCATCGCACCTTCGCTGCCCGGCTTCGGGTTTTCCGCCAAGCCGGCCTGCCCGATCGGGCCACGCCGGATCGCTGAGTTGTTCCATCGTCTGATGACCGACGTATTGGGCTATGACGACTATCTGGCCCAGGGCGGCGACTGGGGCGGCGCCATTTCTTCCTGGCTT
>JABMNT010000247.1 GCA_013203595.1 Rhodospirillales bacterium | reverse complement strand
CAGGGTGCGGGTGAAAACCAGGCTGCCTTCGTCGGTATATTCGCCGGCCCAGCCGCGCTCGGTCGGGTCGGACAGCACATCAAGACGGCGGGCGATATAGGCCGCGGCGCCGCTGGCCCTGTAACCGACAACTCGTAGCAGATGTAGCAAGCGTAGGAGGCCTTTATCCAGAAGTCGCCAGTGTGACAGTTTTCAGCCATTGTGATGATTTTCTTGGGGTCACTATGCGAAGGAAAGCAGAGCAATAAATATAGCGCCGTATTCCTGAAAACCGGAGCGGTTTTCCCCCACTATAAAAAGAGGTTTTCCGCCACTATAAAAAGAACTGCTGAAAGGGAGGGGTATTCGGGGAAACGGCAAGGATACAAGAACCTCACAAAACCTCATAGATATTGCCAGGGTAACCTAAGACTTGGTTGTTATGGTTTGTTAAGGTCAGGGAGAACTGTTCCAGTTGATATTCACTAGTCAAAGAACCTTACAAAACCTGACATTCAAACCAAAAGTTACCCCAGCTATTTGGAGGCGTTAAAATCACGTGAGTATAGGGCTTCTGCGGTTTCTAGGGGGGGATTCGATACCCATAGCGTTTATGGTTTTAACCTGGCGCAAATGAGTTTCTGGAACAGTACGCGTACGCGCGCGAGGGAGTGGCATTCGACACACGATACAGTGCCCCTTTTGATGATTTTATGGAAGTCACTACGCGAGGGCACGGCTCCCAGTAAAATAGAGGGAAATGCTGTCACCTGGACGGCGCACTCCCCTATCGCATGACCGGAGTTTTCCGAGTCCCTAAAGAGCCGGGGTTTTAACAGTCCATAAAGGGAAGCAAATAGACGAGTATCGGCCATTGCAAGACGCATGGGCGTTATCGGTACTAAATGGCACGAGATCGAATAAATCACTAAAAAGTAAGGTATCAAGTGTTGCCAATAGTGTGGGCTAAAATGTGGGTAATAAATTTTATTAAAAATAATGTGTTGATATTAAACAAAGTTGGGCGGACTCACTCTCCGCCATTGTTTTTGCGCTACCGGCCTTTCGGCCTGCTTGAGCGCTTGGCTTCAAAACATTGCCGGTTGCCTGTTTACCCTGATCACCGCTGACTTCCACGTCCGCCATTCTGCCTATTGCCACCGACCGTTTCTCATCTTTTCTTTCCGCGAAACCTGCCCCGGGGGCGATGCCTGCCTTGCCCAATGGAGATGCCACGGCCCTGAAAATTTGTCTGGTCTTTGCCACGGCTTTTCTGGAAACTTTGTGGCCACTGTCGGTATAAATTGATTTGAATTGAATTGTGAACAGACCTTATGGAAACCTTTGACTATGTTATCGTCGGTGCCGGATCAGCCGGTTGTGTGCTGGCCAACCGCTTGTCGGAAGACGGCAAATATAGCGTCTGTGTGCTGGAAGCCGGGCCCTCGGACTGGCATCCGATGATTCATATTCCGGCCGGTTTCATGAAACTGCTCGACAACAAGACGTTTAACTGGGGCTATCAGACGGAACCCACCGAATGGACCGGCGGGCGGGCGATTTCCATGCCGCGGGGCAAGACCTTGGGCGGGTCCAGCTCGATCAACGGCAATGTCTATACCCGCGGTCATCACAACGACTACAACGACTGGGCCCAGCGCGGCAACCGGGGCTGGGGTTATGCCGATGTGCTGCCTTACTTTAAACGTTCCGAGATGAGAATCGGTGAAGGTGATGACCGCTACCGGGGCCGCGACGGCAATCTGGCGGTCACCGATATCGACTGGTCGCATCCGCTCTGTGAAGCCTTTATCGCCGGCGCCGTCAGCGAGGGAATCCCGAGAAACCCCGACTACAACGGCGCCGCGCAGGAAGGCGTCACCTATACCCAGCGGACCATCAACAGGGGCCGCCGAGTCAGCACCGCCCAGGCGTTCCTGAAACCAGCCAGAAAACGCCGCAACCTCCGCGTGGTCACCCATGCCCATGCAACGGCCCTGTTGATGGATGGCAAAAAAGTCACCGGGGTGCGTTATTTCAAGGGCGGGCGCGGCGGCGTGCAAACCGACATCGGGGCCGGCCGGGAAGTCATTCTGGCGGGCGGTGTGTTCAATTCACCGCAGTTGCTGCAACTGTCCGGAATCGGTGCCGCGGCTGACCTGAAGGAGCTGGGGATTGCGGTTCAGCACGGCCTCGACGGCGTTGGCTATAATCTGCGCGACCATTTTGCGCCCCGCTTCACGGCCCGGGTCAAGGGCATCGATACCATCAACCAGCGGGCCCAGGGGCCGGGACTGATTGGCGAAGCGGCGAAATGGCTGTTCACCCGCCGCGGTGTATTGTCGCTGAGCGCCACCCTGGTTTATGCCTTCTGGCGCTCGGACCCGAGCATCGCCAACAGTGATCTGCAACTGACCTTTACGCCCGCCAGCTACACCATGGGCCGGCAGGCGGTGCTCGATAAGTTTCCGGGCATGAGTGTGGCCTCCTGGCAGCAACGGCCGGAAAGCACGGGCTATATAAAAGCGGTCTCCATGGACCCTTTTGCCAAACCCCTGATCCAGCCCAATTATCTGAGCCACGAAACCGACCGGCGGGTGCTGCTGGCCGGCATGAAGACGGCCCGGCGTATTCTCCGCTCAGCCCCCATGGCCCCGTATTTCGCCGGCGAGGAGTTTCCGGGGCCGGATATACAGAGCGATGACGAATTGATGGATGCGGCAAAAATCCGCGGCACCACAACCTTTCATCCCATGGGCAGTTGCCGGATGGGGCCGCTGACCGACAAATCTGCGGTGGTCGATGACCAGTTGCGGGTCCATGGCCTCGAGGGCCTGCGGGTTGTCGATGCCTCGATCATGCCACGCATGCCCTCGGCCAACCTGAACGCGGCGGTGATCATGATTGCGGAAAAAGCGTCGGACATGATTTTGGGGCGTGCGCCCCTGCCGGCGGCGGATGCGGCGCTGTAGGACGCTGTTAATCCAATTCTAACCCTCGCCCCGTAAAATCCGGTTTTTTATCCTTTGCCGCACCAGCCAGGAACCGGACCTGCCATGAACAGAAAAGAACGCCGTAAGTTAGCCAAGCAAGCCGGCCGGTCGCCCGCTCAGGACCGGGCGGTGGCGCTGATGGCCGAGGGCATGGCGTTGGTTCAGGCGGGTCGTCCGGCACAAGCCATCCCCGTTTACGAGAACGCCGCTAAACACGACAGCCGCAATACGGACGCCCATTACGTGCTGGGTGTTTTATACAAACAAAGCGGTGCGCCTGAGCAGGCCATCGCCCATTACCGCCAGGCCATCGCCATCGCCCCAGCGCATGTCAATGCGTGTTATAATCTGGGTAACCTGCTGGCCGCGCAGAACCAACTGGACGAAGCCATCGCGGCCTATCGCCAGGCGGTAAGATTTGATCCGAAAATGGCTATGGCCTGGAACAATCTGGGCAATTTGCTGAACACAAGAGGCGATCTGGCGGAGGCGGAGAAAGCCTATGCGCAAGCCATTCTGGCCGCCCCAGACAATGTCGATGCGTTATTTAATCTCGGTGAAATCCAGCGCGGATCCGGCCGCCAGAGTGAAGCCGTGGCCACCTTCGAGGCGGCCCTGGCCCTGGACCCCGACCATGTGGCGAGCCTGAACAATCTGGGCGCGACCCTGCGCGAGCTGAAAAATCACGGGCAGTCGGCCGCCCGCCTGCGTCGGGTCCTTGAACTGGCCCCTGATCTTGTCATGGGGCATGTGAATCTGGGCAATACACTGCGCGATCTGGGCGACTATGAGCCGGCCATGACCTGTTTCGAGACCGCTCTCAAGCTGCAGCCGGACAATGCCAGGGCGCATACCAACTTTGGCAATCTTCTTGACGAAATGGGCCGCTTTGCCGAGGCCGGGCAGCAGTTTGCCCAGGCCCTGACCTGTGACCCCGTGTTTCCCGAAGGCCACTACAATCTGGGCCTGTTCGAACTGCGCGAAGGCCACTATGCGTCCGGTTGGGCGCATTTTGACCGGCGCTGGGGACTAGACGGTTTTCGCGGTGGTGTGCCGGATTTCGAGAAGCCCCAGTGGCAGGGCGAGGCGCTTGCCGGCAAGACATTGCTGTTGTGGGATGAACAGGGGGTGGGTGATACGATCCTGTTTACCGGCATGGTTGCCGATCTGCTGAAACAGAACTGTCATCTCAAACTGCAATGTGATCCGCGCCTGATCCCGCTGATTTCCCGCGCCTACCCGGCCATTGAATGTGCAGCCAAGGGGGCCGGCAACCGGGTCCGCGATGATGCCGAGGATTTCGACTTCCATGCGCCGCTTGGCAATCTGGGGCGTCTGCTGCGGCCCACGGCCGAGGCCTTTCCGGCGGTCCCTCGTTATCTTGCCGCTGACCCGGAGACGACGGCGACCTTGCGCAAACGCTATCAACAGAGCCCGGAGGACCTGCTGGTCGGCATTGCCTGGCACAGTAAGGGCCCGGATTCCGGGCCCCGAAAATCAATGACGCTGAAGGATTTGCAGCCGGTTCTTGAAATTCCCGGCATCACCTTCGTTGATCTGCAATATGGGGATACGGAAGCGGAGCGGCGGGCCTTTGCCGCCGAAACCGGCATCAATATTGTCCACGATGATGCCGTCGACCAGCTCCGCGATATTGATCTGTTTGCGGCGCAAACGGCGGCCATGGATTATGTGGTGACCATTTCCAACACCACCGCCCATATGGCCGGCAGCTTAGGCGTGCCGAGCCTGGTCATGCTGTGTCAGGTGCCGACCTGGTACTGGATGCTGGAACGTGCAGACAGCCCCTGGTACCCGTCGCTGCACCTGTTCCGCCAGGCACAGGCACCGTCCTGGGATGATGTGATCGATGCGGTGGCGGCGGCGCTTAAGGGGCGTATTGCGGCGGTCTGAGCTACAGGCCCATTTGTGCGCGGCCCAGTTCTGTGAGGTCTGCGCTGGTGGCGCGGCCGGCAAAGTCCACTTCATAGTCTTCGGCGGCAAAATCCGGGGCACTGCGCCCGCTCAGGAAGGCCTTTGCCTGTTTTTCCACATAGACCCGGTTCTTGTGGCATTTCGGCGAGGCACCGATGTAGATGACATTGGAATAGCCGCTGCCCCGATGTTCGTCCTCGACCGCGTGGATGATATCGGGATGCCACCACACCGTATCACCGGGCGCAACCTCGGGCAGGGAGACCAGCGATGCCAGTAAATCCGGATGCCACTGGTTGTCGGCACAGAGCGCGCGACCGGCTTCGGCACCGCATAAATCATCATCGGCCACGTCGTCCTGCAGGGCGCGCAGCAGCATGTAGCCAATTCCCTTTGCGATGGGCACCAGCCTGAGGGTGCCATCGCCGGCACCCTGCGGCGTCAGCGCCGTCCAGCCCTGAAAGGTACGAAAGGCCGAGCAGACGGCAGGCGACGGATATTCGACGGTTTCTGTCCGGTGGGCCGCCTGCCAGGGGTCATAGTCCTGCCAGTGGCCGGCAAAGACCGGCCCGTAGATTTTCTGAAAGGCCGGATCAACCCAGCGTTCATAAGAGCCGGCATCCATATGCGGTGACAACCCCAGCGTCGTGTCACCGGGCTGGCGACGGCGAACCCGGTCGGCATAGGCATAGTCAAAATCCGGATCAAAGGCGTCACCATCGGGGCCGTCGACATGCCAGAGCCGGTTGAGGAAGCGCTTGGCGGCGGCCATGGACGGGGCCTGGCGGGCCAGCACCTGGGGTTTCGACCAGTAGATGCCGAAGATTTGCGGACGACCGGAGGCAAGCTGGCTGAAGTACTGATCAAGGCCGGCTTTTTGTTCCTGTTTTTTATCATAGTCGTTATTCGCGATGTAGTGGCCCAATTCGTCGTTCCAGTCTGCCGCCTGAGCCGCATCGAAGACGCCGCGTATAATGGCAGCACCGCGTTGCCTGATCTGGTTTTTCTGGGATTCAGCAACACGGCCAGCTTTGATATCGGCAAAGTCCAGTTCGGGAATAACCGACCGACCGGCGGCCTGCTCGGCTAAAATGATGTCGGCTTCACGGCGCATGGCATCGGCGATGGTGGCGAAGGCGGATCTCAGGTCAGCGCCACGGGTCAACAGGGTTTGTTTTACATCCCGAATTTGCTGGCGGATTTTCGGCTCCATGGCTGATCCTGCTCAAAGGCTCCTGGTTACAAAGGAAAGAACGGCGGGCAGCGCGGCATTTGGTAACACCACCACATAATTGTCCTTATCGGCCGGTCTGGGAACCACGCGGAAATGATCATCAGCGGTTTCATTGGACACGCCGATGGCACTTCCACTTTCCAGTCTCAAGCCGTCCAGGGGATATTTTAAACCGATTGAGCTTTCAAAGACCACCGCTTTCAACGGCAGCAGCGAAACCCGGGTCGCCAGGGGAAGGGCCAGGTCGAGGGGGCCTTGCGGGGCAAACAGCAGATCCACCTGGTCGACCAGCACAACCCGCTTCGATGAGCGGTATTTGGTCAGGCTGTGCAGGGCCGCCAGGCTGTGATCAAGGCGCTTGCCCCAAAATCCGAAGGCCAGAAACAGTGGCGCGTCCAGGGCATACAGCGCCTTTTCAAAATCAGTGGTTTCCTGCTCGGCAATTTCAATGACCTCTGGTGCTCCTGACGAAGCCGGGGCGGCTGGGGCAGAGTCCATATCGCCGATGATCAGCGCCGGTGTGATGCCTTTTTCCGACAAATAGCGCGCACCTGTATCAACGGCAATGATCGGAAATTTATGGGGGGCAACGGAATTCAGCAGATCCCAGGCAATAGCACCGCCACCAACCAGGATGACAGGCGTCGCGAATTTTTTCAGGGTGGCTTTAGCTGTATCCATGATTTCCATCGCTGTTTGCGCGATGATAGGGCGTCTGAATGGGGTGCGAAAGGCGCAATTTGACCAGCGCCCGGCCCGGGCCCCAGATTTTCCGGCGCTTGTTAAATGTTAAATAGTTGAACCAGATCAAGGGCCACAAAAAAACTGAACCCGGCACTGATGACGAATCCCGCCAGCGGTACCCAGACAGGCAGGTTGAAGGAGACGGCGGCCTGTTGCGGCCTGTATTTCAAACTCACCAGGGCGGCATTGACCAGCGTGGAAATTGTCAGCATGACAAGCGAGGTGATTTGGGCGAGGGCTTCAAGCTTAAGGGTAAGGGCCAGGAGCGTGGTCAGGATGACAACCGTCAGGGTCGCAGCGACCGGTGTCCGGGTGTGTGCGTGGATACGGCCGAACAGTTTAGCCGACCAGCCCTTTGCCGCCATCCCATAGAGCACGCGCGCGCCCATGATGACCAGAATCAGGACGCCATTAAGCACTGCGGCGATGCTGATCAGACTGATGATGTCGCCATTACTTCCGGTGCGTTGCTGGTAAACCAGTTGCAGCGGTGTGGGGCTGGCGGCCAGCTCTGCCAGTGGTGCCGACGCGACCACGATAACGGAGATCACCAGATACAGCAGGGTCGTGATCGCCAGTGTAAGAATAATGGCGAGAGGCATGTTGCGTTTCGGATTTTTGACCTCTTCGGCAACGTTGACCATGTCCTCAAAGCCAATAAAGGCAAAAAATGCCAGAAAGGCGCCGCTGAAGATACCAGACCAGACGGTGCTGTCGGCAATTGGTGTCAGGGTGACCCACAGTCCTGGCAGGTCCAGCAAGGCGTCTCGACCGACCCAGATGATGAGCCCCAGCCCGGCAATTTCGATGAGGGTAGTTATGGCGGCAACAAGCATCGATTGACCAATTCCCCAGCAGGCCAGCCCGCCGATCAGGACCATTAGCCCGCAAATCACCAGTCCGTCCGTTGCGCTAACAAAGACCTGAAAATAACCAACGAAGCCATTAACCAGGGCCGCCGATGAAACGACACCGTTGGCGATAACCAGATAGCCAACGATGATGGCCAGCACCTGGCTGTTCAGTCCCTCGCGAATAAAGACCGCCTCGCCGGCACTTTTCGGGAATCGTGCAGACAATTCACCGAAGGACAGGGCGGTAAAGGTGACCATCAGCGCCGCGACCACAAAGGACAGGGGGGTGTAAATGCCGGCCCGACCAATAATGGCGCCGATCAATACATAGATGCCGCCGCCAATGGTGGTGCCTAACCCATAGAGAACAAGCAGCGGCAAACTGATCGCACGTCGCAGTGCCGGGGTTCGGTTTTGCGGGGGCGACGGAGCGGGCGGGCGCTGCAGGGGCGGTGACATAGTGGCCATACTAGATAAAGAATGAGATAAGTGCGATGATGCATATCAATGAAGTTACTGTCGATGAGCCCATGATTTTACAGATTGGCCCGGTCCTTAATCCGCTTCAATAAATATGGCGTTGTCAGTTCTGTCTGGAGGAATTCCCTATGAAGCTTAAATTCCTGGGTGCGACGGGCACCGTCACAGGTTCAAAATACCTGTTGCAGCATGACAACAAGAAGCTGCTTGTCGATTGCGGCCTGTTCCAGGGCCTGAAGGAACTGCGCCTGCGCAACTGGGCAAAACTGCCGGTTGATCCCGCTTCCATCGATGCCGTGGTGCTGACCCATGCCCATATTGACCATAGCGGCTATCTGCCGTTGCTGGTGAAAAACGGATTCACGGGACCCGTTTATTGCTCCGAGGCAACCTATGACCTGTGCCGGATCCTGTTGCCCGACAGCGGTTATCTGCATGAGGCCGATGCCCGGCGGGCCAATAAATATGCCTACAGCAAACACAAGCCGGCGCTGGCTTTGTATACGCAGAAAGACGCCGAGGCATGCCTGCAGCAGTTCACCACCATCCCGTTTGGAAAACCCCATGAACTGCCCGGTGGACTGAACCTGACCCTCAGCCGCGCCGGTCACATTCTGGGCTCTTCCTTTGTGCGGATCAGCGACAATCAGACCACCCTTGTCTTCTCAGGCGATATCGGCCGCGCCCATGATCCGGTTATGAACGCCCCGGCGATCATTCAGGACGCCGATTATCTGGTCCTTGAATCGACCTATGGCGATCGTCTGCACGGACCCGCAGACCCGCTGGAAATGATCGGCGAAATCATCCGCGATACGGCAGCCCGGGGTGGCTCCATCATCATCCCCGCCTTTGCTGTCGGCCGCGCCCAGAGCCTGCTCTATTATGTCCATGAACTGCTCGCCACCAAGGCCATACCCGTCATAACCGTCTATCTGGACAGCCCGATGGCGATCAACACCACAGGGCTTTTATGCAAGCACCTGAACGAGCACCGGTTGCCTGAAAACCTGTGTGCCGAGGTCAGCCATGTGGCTAAATATGTGCGGACGGCTGAAGAATCGAAGGCGCTTGATCACCAGAACGGGATGCCGGTGGTTATTATTTCAGCCAGTGGCATGGCGACGGGCGGGCGTATTCTGCATCACCTGAAGTATTTTCTGGGCGATCACCGCAATACCATCCTGTTTACCGGGTTTCAGGCCGCCGGAACCCGCGGCGCGCGCCTGCTGGCCGGCGAGGAGAAGATTAAAATTCACGGCAAGATGTGGCCGGTCCGGGCGCAGATTGAAACCCTGCACAATATATCGGCCCATGCCGACTATGGTGAAATCCTCAACTGGCTGGGGAATTTTCGCGCGCCGCCCCGGAAAACCTTTATCACCCATGGTGAGCCCGCCGCCGCCCTGTCGCTGAAAACAAAAATCGAGGCGCAGTTGGGTTGGCAGGTTGAAGTGCCGGAATATCTGCAGGAAGTCGAGCTTTGAGCCCTGGCGTCCGGACCGGGACGCGCCGCTTCCCAATTGAGCCAGGCTGTTCTATGGTGATTTTGCATACTTAAGTGTTCAGGAGGCGGCGGTGCTGGGTGTAATCGGTGCAATGGAGGAAGAAGTTCAGCTTTTGCTGAACCATGTGAGTGATCAAAAGCAGGCGGTTCACGCCGAGATCACGGTCACCACCGGGACCTACAAGGGCACCGAAATTGCCCTCGCCCAATCGGGTATCGGCAAAGTCAATGCGACCATCTGTACGCAGATGCTGATTGATTTGTACAAGCCGAAAAAGCTGATATTCAGCGGTGTTGCCGGTGGCCTGCTGCCCAACATGCGGGCCGGGGACATGATCGTCGCCAGCCACGTGGTGCAATACGATATGGACCTGACCGCCTTTGGCCGTCGCCACGGCGAAACACCGGGCCGCGACCGCCTGATCGAATGTAATCCGGATCTGGTGGCCAAGGCGACGCAAGCCTTCGATCTGGCCTTCGAGGATATGGCCGACGGGCCCAACCTGATGCTGGGCACCATTGCGTCAGGCGACCGCTTCGTCCAGGACAAGGATATGCTGCGCTGGCTGCAGCGGGAATTTGCCGCCCTGGCGACGGAAATGGAAGGCGCCGCCTTTGGCCATACCTGTTCGCTGAACGATTTGCCCTTCGTTGTGATCCGCGCCCTTTCCGACAGCTCCGGCAGCTCCGCCAGCGGCGATTTTGAAGACAACCTGCACCGGGCCTGCCACAACTCCTTTAAGCTGATGGACCAGATGATCCCCGAAGCCATGGCCGGGCACAAACGCGGAGAACGGCGCAGCGAAGACCGGCGGGGGTAGGGTGTTACCGGGAGTTTTGGATTGTCGAAAACGCCTTAACTCATTGATAATACCGCAAAGCCACGTTCGCAAATGATCGCATTTGCTCCGATTTTTCTACAGCTACTTCCACAATCCCCGGGTATCGATGAACCGCTTGTCCGGATAATCCGCCGGATCGATATCGCCAAACGGCCGGTGGTCGGTGAGCAGGACGATGATGTCGGCGGCCTCGAGGGCGGTTGCCAGATCGATCAGTTCGACGCCTTTCAGGCCCTGCAGATCGTTCGGCAATTGCTGGCAATGGGGCTCGACCACGGCCAGGGCCAAATCGCCTGGCTTTGCCAGATCGGCCACCACATCGACCGACGGGCTTTCGCGCAGATCGTCGATATCGGCCTTGTAGGCGAGACCCAGACAGGCGATCCGCCTGGTCTGCATGGCGGCGGCGGCGGCGCGTACCGTATTGGCGATATGCGCCGGTTTGCCGTCGTTGACCTGGCGGGCGGTACGGATCAGTGGCGTCAGCTCCGGCGCCGAATCGACGATGAACCAGGGGTCGACGGCAATGCAGTGGCCGCCGACGCCGGGGCCGGGGTTGAGGATGTTGACACGTGGGTGATGGTTGGCCAGGCGCACCGCTTCCCAGGCATCGATGCCCAGTTTATCGGCGACCAGCGACAGTTCGTTGGCAAAGGCGATATTGACGTCGCGGTAGGCATTTTCCGACAATTTGACCAGTTCCGCCGTACGTGCCGTGGTCAGCAGGCATTCGCCCTCGATGGCAATGCGGTACAACTGCGCCGCCCGCCGGGCGCAGTCGGGACCGACCCCGCCGACCACCCGGTCGTTGCAGACAAGTTCGATCAGCACCCGTCCGGGCAGCACCCGTTCGGGGCTGTGGGCCACATGAATATCGGTATCGCTGCCGGCGCTGTGGGGGAAGCGCAGATCCGGGCGCGCCTCGGCCAGCCACTGCGATGCGCTGTCGGTTGTGCCGACCGGGCAGGTTGACTCGATGATCACCAGATCGCCGCTCTTGAGAACCGGCGCCAGGCTTTCGACGGCGGCTTTCACATAGCTCAGGTCGGGCTTCTTGCCTTCGGTAAAGGGGGTCGGTACGGCGATGATAAAGGCATCCGCCGTATCCGGGCTGGTGCTGGCGGAAAGCTTGCCGGCGGCAACCGCACCCTTGACCAGGATATCCAGGTCCGGCTCGACGATCGGGACCCGGCCGTCGTTGATCAGGGCGACGGTGCGGGCATTGGTATCAACGCCCAGCACTTCAATGCCGCGGCTGGCGAAAACCGCAGCCGTCGGCAAGCCCACATAACCAAGGCCGATGACGCAGATTTTGGGGAAGGCGTGATCTGTCATTTGCGTTTGATTAGCTCCTCGAGAATGCGCGCCGCCGCCCTGCCGTCGCCATAGGGATTGTGCGCCCGGGACATGGTGTCGTAATGGCCTCGATCGTCAAGCAGCAAATTGGCTTCCGATACGATCCGTCCGGCATCGGTACCGACCAGGCGCACGGTGCCGGCAATTACCGCTTCCGGTCGCTCGGTTACATCGCGCATGACCAGCACGGGTTTGCCCAGAGACGGCGCTTCTTCCTGAATGCCACCGGAATCGGTGATCACCAGATGGGCACGGTCCATGGCATAGACAAAGGGCAGATAATCCAGCGGCTCGACCAGGTGCACGGCGGGCAGGGCGCCGAGCAGGCGATTGACCGGCTCGCGCACGTTCGGGTTCAGGTGCACCGGGTAGAGCAGTTCAATATCGTCGCGCATGGCCAGTTGCGCCAGCGCCTGGCAAATGCCCTCGAAGCCGCTGCCGAAGTTTTCGCGCCGGTGTCCGGTCACCAGGATCAGCCGTTTGTCCGGGTTCAGGAAGGCGAAGCGATCCTCCATGTTCTGGCCCAGGCGGGCATCGGTTTTCAGGCGTTCAACCACGCTCAATAGGGCATCAATGACCGTATTGCCGGTGACCACGATGCCGCTTGCCGGCAGATTGACGCGCCGTAAATTATCGGCCGCCCCTTCGGTCGGTGCGAAATGCAGGTCGCAGATCTGATCGGCAAGCATGCGGTTCATTTCTTCCGGGAAGGGGGCATAGATATCTCCGGTACGCAATCCGGCTTCCACATGGGCGACCGGTATCTGCTGGTAAAACCCGGCAAGGGCGGCGGCAAAGCTGGTCGTGGTATCGCCGTGCACCAGAATCCGGTGCGGTTTGTAAGTCTTCACCACATCGGTGACGCCCCGCAGCACGGCCTGGGTAATATGGGCCAGATCCTGGTTGGGCTGCATGATATCGAGATCAAAGTCCGGCTTGATGTTGAACAGGTGAAGAACCTGGTCCAGCATTTCACGGTGTTGCGCGGTAACACAGACGGCCGCGTCGAAATCCGGGTGACCGGCCAGGGCCGTGACCAGGGGGGCCATTTTGATGGCTTCCGGGCGAGTCCCGAAGATGGTTAAAAGGCGTGTTGTCATGGTGGACCGTGAATTGTAGGTGAGCCAATCATTTATTTGGGTGTTTTATTTCCGACAAATGGATATCCCGCGCCCGCCAAAAGGGCAAGCAGCCTTCTGTTAAAGGCCTGTTATAACTATAAACAGGTGGCGGGTTGCCGAAAATGCACGGGCAGATTATTATCGTTTAGAAATCATAGGGGAACGCTGGTGCGCCGACACTTAAAAGACAATTCAGCAGCCATCGCCATGCGGGCGGTTTATATGAGCGGCCTGGGTGCCTTGACTCTGGTCTTTGCCATGGCATCGGCCAATGCGGAGAACGGATTCTCCGGGATGCAGTTACAGGGCATGGATGCACGGATAGCCGCGGCCCTGGGCATGACCGAAGCCGAAGGGGTGCTGGTGCGTGACGTGGCGCTGGGCGAGGCCGCCGATTTGGGTGGTGTCAAACGCGGCGATCTGATTATCGAATATGCGGGCAGCGAGATCGAAAATTTCGAGCAGCTGGTGGCGGTTGCCCAGGCTACCAGTATCGGCCAATTGGTACCGGTGAAAGTGGTTCGCGCCGGTAAGACGCTTTCCCTGAAAATTAAACTGGGTCAGAAACCCGATGCGTGGAAAGTCAGCAAGGGAGCCGTTGCGGCGATCCCCGGCGTCGGCCTGACACTGGCCGCGGTGACCCCGAAAATTCGTCAGCGCTTTGGCTTGCGCTGGGGTGCCACCGGTGTGCTGGTGACCCTGGTCGATGCCGAGCATGCGGAAAGCCAGATCCTGGAACGGGGCGACATGATCGTTCAGGTCAACAGTCTGGATGTGTGGATGCCGGATCAGGTGGCCCGGGCCTACGAAGATGCCAAGACGGCGCAACGCGAACGCCTGCTTTTACTGGTTGAACGGCTTGGAAACTTTCAGTTTTTATTGATGCCCGTGAAGAAATAGCGGCACTAACTGCCCCGGGCTTCCTTGATCAGGCTTTGCAGGGTATCCAGATCAACGGCACCGGGAACCAGTTCGTTGCCGATGATGAAGGCCGGGGTGCCGGAAATACCCAGGGCCTGCGCCAGCTGGTGATTGTTTCTGATATCGTTCTCGATCTCCTCAGATTGCATTTCCCGGGTCAGGGCATCGCCGTCCAGCCCCAGTTTCTCCGCTTCGGCGACAACCAGTTCCTGGCTGATGCTGCCGCGTGCGCCCATCAGGGCGTTGTGGAAATCCATGTATTTTGCCGGGGCCATGCGCCAGACCGACAGCGAGGCCCGCGCGGCGACAACGGAATCCGGCCCAAGAATGGGGAATTCCTTGTAAACGATGCGCAGATTTCCATCCTCGTTGAGGGCTTTCTCCACCGTTGGCGCGACCCGCTTGCAGTAACCGCAGCGATAGTCAAAAAACTCGACAATCGTCACATCACCCTTCGGGTTGCCGGCGACCGGCGCTTTCGGGTCATTGACCAGCTGGTCACGGAAGGCCACCAGATTTTGCCGGGCCTGCTGTTTTTTGCTCTCTTCTTCCTGGGCCTGCATCTGCTGCACGGCGTCAAGAATGACCCGGGGATTTTTCATGATGTAGCTGTGGATCATCTTGTCGATTTGCTGCAGTTGGGCGTCCGTGAACGGCTCGGCTGCCCGGGTCGGAGAAAGCGGCGTCGCCAGAACCAGAGCGAACAAGGCGGATAGGTAGCTGAGCCGGAGAAGCGTTTTCATGAAAAGTGCCCATAATGTTGGTTAAACGGATTTGAGCGCATCATCCAAGAGAATGCCGCGCATGGCAAGGCCGAGAACCGCTTTCTCACAGGAAGGTGAGCGGGCGAAGGCGGAGGCGGGTTTGCTGGTGATTTGCCCCAACCGGTCAAATTCGTTGATCCGCATCTGTGCAATGAAACGATGCCTGTTCCGATTGGAATGAATGCGGCTAAATCAGATTATCCGGGTTTTCTCGTCCGAGAATGCGCATGATTTCAACACGGTCCTGATTTATTCGATAGTAGATTGAATGGGCTCCATAGACGCTTCGCCGATACGCGGGGCGAATTTCATCAACAGCCCGATAGCGTAGTGGTTCTGCCACCAGTTGCTCAAACTGTTCAAAAAGCGCATCAAAATAACTGTCCGTCTGGTCAATTCCAAACTGCTGGGCATCGTGCCGATAGAGCCGTTTCAGGTCGTCTTCTGCGTCTTTACTGAGTTTATAAGTCCCCATCGCCTTTCATCTCGGTTTGAGCGGCCTGGCGGATATCCTCCTTACCGAGACGGGTGAAACTGCACTCTTCCGCATGGACCAGCGCGGCGCGAATTGAGTCGATTTCGGCGGTCCGTAGTTGTTTCTCACGAATGGCTTCGCGTATCACTTGGCTATCGGTAGCATAGCGACCGGACGCTAACTGGGGCTGAATCCATTCGTCCTGCCGATCGGTGACGGTGATGCTTTTCTTGGCCATTGCCATGATAAACCTCCTGGATATGCGATGTTATAGGATTTTTTCGTACTCTAATCGAGATTCCAATGCCAACACATGTTCGAAGGGTTCACCGCAGTTAAACCGCAGCTCAACAGCACGCCCCAATCCTTCCGCCACCGCTCACCGCGACAATTGCAGATCAGCCAGATAGGCCTGAAAGGCGGGTGTTGAGGGGGCGGCGGAGACGCCGATGAAGGCGATCCGGGTTGCGTTGATCCGGTCATCCGGCCAGGAGCGGCGGTACAGGGCGGCCAGGTCGACCGTTTCCGGCCACCAGCGGCCCACATTCTCCATCCCGCCACGGACCATGTACTGGGCTTCGCGCAGTTCCGGTTGCGAAGGTAACTGGACCAGGGTGCCGCGCATCAGTGCCGAGGGTGCCCAGACAAAGGAGATCACCCGGTCATAGGCGGGGATCGCGGAGCCGGGGAAAAGCCGGGCGAACACGGAGGGGTCTGCCGGGGTGCCGCCACCACCGGAAAAGCCGACCACAAGGCGTACCGGGTGGTACTGCCATTTGCCCGGCTCAACCCGCCACCGCCAGCTCAGATAGGGCGTTGCATGCAGGTTGGCACGGACCCGCCGGGCGACCAGAAACGGGGTATGAGCGCTGCTCACCGATAGCGAGCTGCTGCCCAGCGATGCGCTTGCTGATACCTTGTCTGCGGGGATTGTGCCGTGGGTAAACCAGTCATCGGGCAGTTCATCGACGGCAAAGGAGGAGTGGGCGGGAAGGATGCTCAGGGAGCTGCCCAGTTGAATGGTTGCCTCAGGCAGGGAACAGGCGGACAGCGCGAAAGCGAAAAGCCCGGCGACGAAGCAGGCCGGGAAAGGCGGCGCGAGCCGACGGCGCAGTCTGGTCATTTGTCTTTTTCTTTGAGCCTTTTTTCCAGATCCTTGGCGGCGATCTGAATGTCCTGGGCCTGCAGCCATTCCCGTGTTCCTTCTTTGAACAGACGCTCGGCCAGACCGGCGTGGTAGATGGCGATTTCCGGCTTGTCGATGAGCAGGGCTTCTTCCGCCAGGGCCAGTGAACTGTTGCACTTGTCTCCGCTGCGGCCGTAGGCAATCGCCAGTTGCCGCCAAGTGCCGGAAGCCTTGGGTTCCTTGGAAATCGCATAGCGCAAATTGCGAATGGCCGGTTCAAGGAGTTCGGGTTTTTCCAGACCCAACTGGACGGAAGCCAGTTCCTTGCGGATAATAGCGGATTCGGGGAGCAATTGGCTGGCTTGTTCGTAGAACGGCAGGGATTCGAGGATTTTTCCGTTTTCGTAAAGAATTTGCCCTTTCAGTTCTATGAAATAGGGATCGTTCGGATGCTCGGAGATCAATGGGTCAAGTTCGGCAAAGGCCTTGTCCAGGTCGGCGCTGCGGTAATGGGCGATGGCCCGTGCATAGCGGGCATCAAGGCTGGTGTCCGCCGGTTTATAGCGCCGCAATGTCGCCCCGGGTGAGGAAATAAAGGCCGTAAGCTTGGCTTTCATGCGTGCATGCATTGTAACAAATTCCGGTGAATCCGGTTTGCTGGAATAGCGTGATTTGGCGACATGATTGGCAATGGTTATAATACGGTCACTGGACAGGGGGTGTGAGCGGACGTAAGGATCCTGGCTGGCGGTGCTCAGCAGTTCCTGGTCTTCCAGGATGCGCATAAACTCCAAAAACCCCTGGGATGACTGGTTGGTGCTGTCCAACAGTTTCAGGGCGGCCTGATCGGCCGAGGCTTCCTGGTCGCGGGTATAGCTTAAGAAGTTGCGCATGCTGGCATTGGATCCGCCAGCGATAATCGCCGCCCCCACATCGGCCCGACCGGTTGCCAGGGTGGCGGCACCGCCCAGGACAAAGGATAAAATCGACGGAATTGAGCTTTTCGACATGGCGTCTCTGATCCGCGACAGATGGCCACCCGAAATATGGCCGGTTTCGTGAGCGATGACGCCGATAATCTGGCTGGCGCTGTCACTGCGCATAATCAGGCCGGTATTCAGGAACAAATTCTGCCCACCGGCAACGAAAGCATTGAGACTGTTGTCATTAACGATATAAATGTTGACGGAACCGGGATCCAGGCCGGCGGCGCGAAACACTGGCGTTGAATAGAGGCGGATGTTATTTTCAATTTCTGCATCACGTATGAGGCCAATACTGGCGGCACGCGAATTCCCCGGCAAAACGGCAATACCGATGCACAACAGAAAAAACACAAGAACAAGTATGGGACGGGTTATCACGATGTGCAGGTCCATTTCGACACGTATTTATGAAGACCAAAATCAATTGGCAAGCCTTCAGCCTAACTATCTGTCCGGTTGGCGTCAATTTATTGTCGGTGTGGTGGCTTTGGGCCTGTCCGGGTGCGGATTGCTGGATGACGAGGCGACAGCCATCCCGCAGGGAACCATCGGCTATGTGCAGGGTAACCTGGGCGGTGTGGCATCCGATGAGCCCCGGTCGGCGTTGATTGGACGCGAGATTCTGGCTGCCGGCGGCAGTGCGGCCGATGCCGCGGTGGCAACCTTTTTCGCGCTCACGGTAACCCTGCCATCGGCAGTCAGTTTGGGCGGCGGCGGGGTTTGTCTGGTCCGCGATCACCAAACAGATACTGTTGAAACACTGGATTTCCGGGCAATGGCAGCACTGTCTGCCGGTAATAATGCGGATGTTGCAGCAATTCCGGGAAGCCCTAGGGGCATTTTTGCCCTGCATGCCAAACATGGAAAGCTGAAATGGGCTGAATTGGTCCGGCCAGCGGAAAATCTGGCGCGCTTCGGCACCGAGGTTTCCTGTGCCCTGGGCCAGGACCTGAAAGTCGCGGCTGACGTGATTTTAGCGAATAATGAAATGCGCGACATCTTTTCGGATGCAGCCGGGACCGACCCCTACAACGAAGGGGCGTTCATCAAACAGACCAATCTGTCGACCACGCTGGCGCGCATTCGGTCCCGCGGGGCCAGTGATCTCTATACCGGGCTGACCGGTCGCCAGTTCGCCGACCAGGCCCAGTCCAGTGGCCCCGCCTTTACCTATGAAGAACTCCGCGACTACCTTCCCCAATGGCGCGCTACCATCGAAATTCCGTTTATCAAAAGTACGGCGTTTCATTTCCCCTCGCTACCCGGTCTGGCCGGGGCGACTGCCGCACAAATAACCGCGATGCTGGTTTTTGACGATCAATATGAAGACATGAACGCTGTCGAACGGGCGCATTTGCTGGCGGAAGCCATCGAAAGAAGCCTGGCTGATCGCCCCCGCTGGCAGAATGACAGCGGCGCTCAGGCTCAGGTGATTGACGCAGCAATTACCGAGCGACTGCTGGCAAATTTTGACGAATCAACCCACAACGCGACCCCGTCGGCGGTTTCTGCACCAACGGATTCCCTGGCCAAGTCGCGCGGCGCATCGTTCTCCATTGTTGATCAAAACGGGTCTGCGGTCGCTTGTTCATTCACCATGAACAAGCCCTTTGGGGTTGGCCGAATGGCGAGCGGAACCGGCGTCGTACTGGCGGCGCCTCCTGCCACGTCAAACGGTGACGAGGCCCTGGCTTCGGTCATGATGGTCAGCAAGCTTGTTAACAAATTGTATTATGTGTCGTCCGCCAGCGGTGGCGCCGCAGCCCCTTCGGCCCTGGTCAATGTGCTTGCCGGCGGAATCATTGATCAGGTCGAGACACTGGAAAATGCCATGCAGCGTAAGCGGGTGCATCACGGCGGTGCCGATGGCATCACCTACCTGGAAAAGGGGATCGATCCGGCGATTGTCAATGGGCTGGGATCACGTGGGCACAAAATGGCTTATGTGCGGATCTTGGGCTATGTAAATGCGCTCTTCTGTGCAACCGGCATCCCCAGTAAAAACGGCGCAAGTTGTGTTGTTCGCACAGATCCACGCGGCTTCGGCCTGGGCGTCGGTTCAGAATAATCAAGAGAGGCAGGATGACCCTTAAAGTATCGCAACGCGGGTTAATCCCGCCGTTTATCGTCATGGACGTCATGCGCGCCGCCAATGAACGGGAAGCCCAGGGCGAAGATGTTCTGCATATGGAAGTGGGGCAACCGGGCACCGGTGCACCGGCAGGCGTTGTTGATGCCGTGCGGGCCGCCGTTGGCACCGACAAGCTTGGATACACGGATGCCTTTGGTCTTCCGCAACTGCGCAGCGCAATTGCCGCCCATTATCAGTTTCAGTACAATATCGATGTGAAGCCATCGCGCATTGTTGTCACAACCGGATCGTCGGCCGGGTTTGTGCTTTCTTTCCTGGCCGCCTTCGATCCCGGTGACCGGGTTGCGCTGGCCAGTCCCGGTTATCCCGCCTATCGCAATATCCTGAGTGCCTTGGGAGTTGAGGTGGTGGAGATCCTGACCGGCCCGGATAGCAATTTTCAACCGACCCCAGAATTGCTGGACGCGGAGATATTGAGAACCGGCCCTGTTCAGGGACTGATTGTCGCCAGCCCGTCAAACCCGACCGGAACCATGGTGCCGCCGGAAAAGCTGAAAAGTTTGATCGATTATTGTTCAGCCCGCCATATCCGGTTTATCTCTGACGAAATTTATCACGGGATCACCTATGGCACCGTTGCCCAGACAGCTGCGGCCTTTAGCCGGGACGCGGTTGTCATCAACAGCTTTTCGAAATATTTCTCGATGACCGGCTGGCGTCTGGGCTGGATGATCGTACCCGAAGACCTGATGCGCTCGATTGAGTGTCTGGCTCAGAATTTGTTTATTTCACCACCCACTTTGTCGCAACTCGCCGGTGTTGCGGCCTTTGAATGCCGGGACGAACTGGACGCAAATGTACGGCGTTATGCCGAGAACCGGAAACTGTTGTTGGGCGAATTGCCAAAAGCCGGTTTTGACCGGCTGGCTTCGGCAGATGGCGCTTTTTATGTCTATGCGGACGTCGGCAAGCTGACAAACGACAGTGTCGCATTCTGCGCACGGATGCTGGCGGAAACGGGAATAGCGGCGACCCCGGGCACGGATTTCGATCCGTCGCGTGGTCACCAGTATGTGCGGTTTTCGTTTTCCGGCGATCCGGAAGTCATGGCCGAGGCAATGCAGCGTTTGATTGCCTGGCAGGGCACGTAAACGGGTATCGCAGAAGCAAAGAAAAACGGCGACCCGCAGGTCGCCGTTTTTGATATTGCTCTATCCTATCGGCGCCACCAGCCGCGTTTTGTCGGTTTTTCCTCGACCGGGGCCGGGGCGTCTTCAATGGCTGGCGCTGCCGGTTCCTGTTCCGGTTCAACGGACTCGACCACAACGTCAATCGGTGCGGGTAGCTCGATAGCGGCGACCGTCGGCGCTTCTTCTGCAACAAGAGCAACCACCGCTTCAGGCTCTGATGGAGTCTCCTTTGGCGGTTCTGTACTTTCTGTCGCCGGTTTAACCCGTCGCCTTCTTTTTGGTTTGGGGGCTTCATCGGTCGCCAGCGTGGCTGTGTCAGCGGTTTGAGTATCCGATGGCTGTTCGGAAGCCGCCGTATCCGGTGCCGCCGCTTCGCTATCGGTTTCAACAGCGACCTTCCGGGCTGCGGGTTTGCGCCGGGATTTGCGTGCCGGCTTGGTTGCAGCCACTTCGGTGTCCGCCACGGTTTCGCCATCCGCAGCTGTATCCGGGTCCTGGACAGCCGTGATCGGAATAACCTGAACCGCAACCGGTTCCGCTGTATCTGATGCGTCTGCCTCTGCGCCCGGACTGCGGCGCCGGCGACGGCGCTTGGGCTTATCTTCCGCGGCTGTACTTTCGTCTACCGCCGCACTTTGGTCACCCAATGCAATCACCGTATTATTGTCCGCCGGGGGCGGCGCCGGCAATTCGACGGCTTCCGAGCCGGTATCTGCCTGAGGCGCGGACTCGTCGGCTTCCACCGCTTCCACGGCTTCGGTTGCCGGCGTATCTTCCGGTTTACGTCCGCGATTGCGGCCACCGCGACGACCGCGACGGCGCCGTTTGACTTGTGAATCGTCGCCATCATCCGCCGTTGGCTCTTCGCCTTCGGCAGACACGGTGGCTTCGGCCTGAACGGTATTGTCTTCCGCGGCTTCCGTATTGTCGTTGTCGGAACGCTTGCGACGGCGTCCCCGACGGCGTTTCCGCCGTTTTCCGCCATCTTCGCTCTGCTCGTCATCATCTTCGGCAGTCTGTGTCCGGACCGGTTGACTGTTGGAGATGGGTTTGAGCTTGGGATGCTCGATGGTTTTGACATCGCCATTCCGCTCGATCCGGCAGTCCGGCGGGATCAGCGTGTCATCATTGTGAACAACAATTCTCGTTTCATAGCGGGCCTCGATATCGGCCAGGGCCGATCGTTTGAAATTTAACAGATAGAGGGCCACGGCTGTGGGCACGAAAAGTGTCAAATCGTCGGCTTTTCGGTGCGTGCATTCGTCTTCGATCATACGCAGAATGTGCAGCGCTGTCGAATCTGTGGAACGGCGGACTCCGGTGCCGGCACAGTGCGGGCAGGGTTCCGAGCTGGTTTCCAGCAGGCTCGGGCGCAGACGCTGTCGTGATAACTCGAGCAGTCCAAACGGGCTGATCCGGCCAATTTGAATACGTGCACGGTCATTGCGCATGGCATCCTTGAGCTGGCGTTCAACCCGGGCCTGGTTGCGACTGACTTCCATGTCGATGAAATCGATAACAATCAACCCGGCCAGATCCCGCAGTTTGAGCTGGCGTGCGATTTCGTCGGCAGCTTCCAGGTTGGTTTTCAGCGCGGTTTCCTCGATATTGCGTTCCTTGGTTGCTTTACCGGAGTTCACATCGATGGAGACAAGGGCCTCGGTCGGGTTGATAACAATATAGCCGCCGGATTTCATATGGACATCCGGGGAATGGATGGCGGCAAGCTGGCTCTCGACCTGGTAGCGTTGAGTCAGTGACATGCCTTCATCTTTGAAGGGCTGTACCCGTTTGGCATGGCTCGGAATCAAAAGCTTCATGAAGTCCTTGGCCATCCGGTAGCCTTCGTCACCGGCAACCACAACTTCTTCGATATCCTTGGTATACAGGTCACGAATTGAGCGTTTTATCAGATTGCCTTCTTCATGAACGGTTGCCGGAGCAATGGATTCCAGCGTTGTCTCCCGGATTTGCGTCCATAGACGCAGCAGGTATTCGTAATCGCGCTTGATTTCCGCTTTCGAGCGTTTGGCGCCAGCCGTTCGCACGATCACAGCAATGCCACCGGGAATCCCCAGTTCATTGATGATGGTTTTCAGACGCTTTCGGTCCACGCTGTTGCTGATTTTTCTGGAAATGCCGCCGCCACGGGCTGTATTCGGCATTAATACACAATAGCGTCCGGCCAGCGACAGATAGGTGGTCAGGGCCGCGCCCTTGCCGCCACGCTCTTCCTTGACGACCTGAATGAGCAGGATCTGGCCGCGTTTGACGACTTCCTGAATACGGTAATTGCGCCGCATTTTGTTTGGTCGTCTGGATTCAAATTCGTCGGTGTCGTCGCCACCCAGTGTTTCGACGGAACCGTCGAAATCATGGCTTTCTTCGTCCTGTTCTTCAGACGTTTCCTTTGCCACTTCAGCCATCAGCGCGGCCCGGTCTTCAACCGGGATTTGATAATAGTCGGGGTGAATTTCGTTGAAAGCGAGGAAGCCGTGGCGGTTGCCGCCATAATCCACGAAGGCAGCCTGTAACGAGGGTTCAACCCGCGTTACTTTTGCCAAATAGATATTACCTTTTATCTGTTTACGTGACTCTACTTCAACGTCAAAGTCTTCTAGTCTGTTCCCGTTGACGATCACGACCCGGGTCTCTTCCGGGTGGGATGCGTCGATTAGCATGCGTT
>JABMNT010000020.1 GCA_013203595.1 Rhodospirillales bacterium | reverse complement strand
CTGGTTATCAACCAGTTTGATTTTACCGACCACCGTATCGAACTCGCCGGAAGCGATTTCCCTGGCAACGGCATCACGGTCAAGACCGACCCGGCCGATCGCCTGTTCCAGCGTCTGCAGGCTGGCATAAGTGATGCTGCTGGCCCAGAAGTCCGCCGGTTGCCCGGTTGTCTCCTGATGTCGGCTGAAATAGCCGGCAATCTCGGCACTGGCATGATCGACACCGCCGAGACTCATGATTCCGTCAACATTTTCACCGGCAATCTTGGTGAACACGGGAAAGCCGACGCCGACACCCAGATACAGGACTTTCGGGTTATAGGAGACGGTTTGCGCCTGTTTGGTGATGGTGAAGGTTCCCGGCGGATAGGAAAAAGCAACGAAGCTGTCGGCCCCAGAGGCTTTCGCCTCATTGATCAGGGAACTGAAATCCGAGGTCCCCAGCGGATAGGTTTTGTCGAACACCAGATCAAGACCGGCGGCCTTGAACGCCGGACGCGCCGACGAGATCAGGTCAATGCCAAAGCCGTCGGCAACGGATAGGGCGGCCACCTTGTTGTTGATCAGACCCTTGCCGCTGGACTCAGCCAGCACCTTTGCCAGGGCCTGTGCATAGTCGCTGCCGCCACCCAGGAACCAGAAGCTCTTTTTCCAGCGCTTGGCGAAATCGGGGGCCTTGTCGGTGACTGCGGTGACTGCCAGTTGCGGATAGCCGAAGCGGTCCATCAGCGGCGCAATTGCCAGATTGAAGCCGGTTCCCCAGGGCGGCAGGATGAAATCGACCTTGTCCTGAGAGGCCAGCCGTTCGACAGCGCGCACCACCTCTTCCGAGGACGAGCGGTCATCATATTCAACCACTTCGATGGGCAGCCGCGAGCCGTCCGGCAGTTTCAGGCCACCGGCCTTGTTCACATCGGCGACCCATAAATTGTAATTGGGGATGGTGGTGATCCCGGCGCCGGCTGAATTGGGGCCGGTTTTCGAGACGGCATAGCCGATCTTGACGGATGTGCGTTCCTGCGCCTCAGCCTGTGCCATGAATGCGGCGCCCAACAGCGCCGTCATCCCGAGCGCGGCGGCGATCCCGACGAAGGGTGTTCCTGTCCTGCGTAGTTCTTTACCCATTTTGCTTCCTCCATTGTCATTTGCCAAAATTCTTCGCTGCCGCTCGCATGCCTTTGCCGGCACGTTCTGTCCGCAGATGTGCAGCTCCAATGTAACCTAATGAGGGACGCCCGCCGATAGAATAGACTTTTTGCAGATTAAATGGTACTTTTGAAGGATTCACCCCTTTCCGTCTGCACGGGTGGGGGTTTATGGAACGGGCGGCCCCGGGCCGACGCAAAATCAACCCCGAACTCACCCGCAGGTCCCATGGCGCGCAGCACCGGTTTCTATTCCCACAATATCGAGGCGCAGATGCTGAAAAGCGCGCTGACCAACACCGAATATGTGCTGCGCGGCGGGCGCTCCCATCTGTTCGTCCTCAACGCCGGCTCTTTGCTGTCGGTGCTGGCCGATACCGAAACCCTGCTCACCGCGCCCTGTTTTCTGTGGGTGCCGCAGGGCCTGTCGTCTTCCATCAAACTGGCCGCCGGCACCCGCGGTTCCATGATCAGCGTACCGGCGACCCATCTGGGCACCTCCATTCCCGACAGCTCCATCGGCAATACCACCCGCGAAGCCATCGGCTACCCGATTATCGGTCGCGACCCGGCCGCCAGCCTGGTCAAAAAGCTGCAGGGCCTGCAGGACACCATTTTCGCCGAACTGGTGGCCAATGACCTGGCGGCGCAAAGTGTCATCAGGTACAGCCTGACCCTGTTGGTGATCGAACTGTGGCGGGCCTCGCAGCCGACCCTTGGCACCACCAAGCCGCTGCCCCGGACCATTGTGCAGAATTTCATGTCGCTGGCCGATCTGCACCTGGCCGATCACTGGACGGTGCAGGCCTATGCCAACGAGATCGGCGTCACCAAGGACCGCCTGACCACCGCTGTGCGGCGCTCGACCGGGCGCTCTCCGCTGGCCGAGATTCACCGCAAGCTGATCCGCGAAGCCGAACTGCTGCTCGCCAACTCGGGCCTGCAGGTATCCGAAATCGGCTACAAGCTGGGCTTTCGCGACGCCGCCTATTTCAGCCGCTTCTTCAACCGCAACACCGGCATTTCCCCGAACCGCTTCCGCCAGCAACGCACCACCCGGGCAGCCGACAACTCCTTTGCCGCCTGGCCGTAAGTGCGGTTTTTCTGATCAGGCCAGCCCAGGCGCCGAATGGGTCTGGCGTGCTCACCTGAAATATTCTGATTTATGAGTCAGGATCCAGTCAGGATCAATGTAACTCCTGAGGTGACTTGATGCCGAAAACGTCAGTATTTATAAGCCGCGTAATCGGCATGCAGATGGGTCTTTAAATAGCTTGATATATATTCCAGGTCCTCGTTGGAAAGGTAATCCACATACCCCCCCACTTTCCCTTTTCGGGTTTTGAAGCCTTCCGGATCGCCATCACCTGAAGGGCTTAGTCTGACGCTCCGCAACTCGTTCGTGCGTTCCATTTCGCGCATACTGTTGAAACTTTCTTTGGCAACGATATCATCAATAAATGTTTCACCTTTATCAGGCCAACCCAACATATCGATACACTTAGCCAATATTTGTTTGGGTGATCTGCTCAATTCTTCATAGGAAACGACCAGATAAGCTTTTGGGACAGATTTGTTTTCTGCCCATATGTTATAAAATTCGACAAGGTTCGCCAATCCACCGATTTCATAACGAATAAACTCGGAAAGGGTGCCTGCGAATTTATCGTCAACAACTTTCTGATCACCGCGTTTGGTGAACTGAAAAAAATTGGAAACCACAACATCGCGGGGGTCCCTGATCATGAAAATCACCTTTTTCCCCCGATATGCATTTTTATTTGTGGCCAGATTTTCAGCTGTTTTAAGATGTGGAAAATCATCATGAGAGATATCGAGCGTGCAAAACTCCTGCCTCGCTTTGGTGAGTTCCATAACTTCCATCGGATCTCCTTCAGCCAGATCATTCACGTACCAACCCAGCATGGCTCTTAACCAGGTACGGCCACATTTTGGGAATGATATCAGAAAAGCGTCAATTGTCTGAAAGCGCAGATACTCGCTATACAGCATCTCCCAGACCTGCATCATACTCTTCCCTTGATTGAGAAGGCGTTCCCGCTGGAAATCATAATCCTGAAGTTCAGGTTTTAGTTCGACCGCCCTCTTCACAAACTTGATACCCAAAAGCCCATCTCCGAACTGCCACTGGTACAGTCCCATCATATAGATTGCATCCGGATTTTGCGGTTGTGCCTGGAGAACAGCCTCGAGAACGCGGCCGGCATCGTGATAGTTATGGTGGGCATACAAATTGATCGCGAGGTCGATGTGTTTTTGAATACGGTCTGTCATGTCGTTCCGGAATTTATTACTTTTTATCGCGTGCTGATTTTGCCGGCAGACAAATGCCTATGGTCAGCAATCAATGATACTCCCAGCTTTATACCCAGTGCGCGAAAATTGTGGAAGTTTTTTTTAAATGACCATCCACCGGATACATGAGTTTGAACCTCTCCCCATCAAATGGACGGCAAATATCTGCCCCTTTTCCTGGTCTCGGATCTCAATCTCGTTGAATAATTCCGCACGGGCCGGTCGTTATTCTGCAACCGTCTGAACGGTTACGTTTGACCTTTAATCCATTTGATTAAGTATGCGCCATCCTGCACTATTCCCGCCACTGAACCCGCCACAGCCCGGAGCCCGCCCGACCATGCTGAACGCCACCCCCATCGACTATATGAACCCGCCGGTGCCCGACGCCCTGCCACTCTATGAAATCCCCATTATCCGGGCCACTGCCGAGAACTTCAAAGATTTCGGCAGCCTGGTCACGGAGCCCGAAACCCATCCGGTGGAGATTGTGCAGTGGCCGCAGCCGGGCTGGCGGCCGGTCGATGCCGGCACCGGCGACGAAGGCGGTTATGCCGAGGGCACGTTTAAATTCCGCTGGCAGGGGGATGTTCTGTATGGCGAGAACCAGGCGGTTGATGATCGCTACCTGATGGGCTGGTCAACCCAGCCGGGCCAGGCTTCGACAGAGACCGCAACCGTGGCGCGGCGCCAACTGATCATCTGGCATGCCAACTACCATCCCGACGGCGGCCAGTTGTTCTATCCCACCGACGGCCAGCCGTTTGTAACCGCGCTCGCCCCCCCCGGCGACGATCTGAAGCTGGAGGACTGGGTGGCGTTTTACTGCGACGGCTCCTTCGGCATCTGCATTCATCCCAATATCTGGCATGAGGCGATAGCCCCGCTTGCCGACGAAGGCAGCTTCTATGACAAACAAGGCAAGGTCCATGGCCGCATCAGCTGCAATTTCGCCGACGAGTTCGGGCATTTTCTGGCGGTTCCCCTGACTCTGCCCTGAGCCTGTCTTGCACACGCATTTGTGCACAGTTTCCTGTTGCCGGGCCAATGCTGATGCGGATAGGCTGAGGCAGCCCGCTGACTACAGGACCGCCTGCCCATGCTCAATCGCTTCCGCCTCTATAGCGGCCTTGTTCTCTTTGTGTTTGTCAGCGGACATCTGATCAACCATTCGCTGGGTCTGATTTCCATCGACGCCATGATCGCTGGCACCCGGATTTTTCTCGCGCCCTGGCATACGGCCATCGGCAGCGGGCTGTTTATCGGTGCTCTGCTGATCCACAGTGGGGTCGCCCTGATCACCCTGTGGCGGCGCCGCACGCTGCGCATGTCAACCTGGGAAGCCACCCGCATCGTGCTCGGGTTCACGGCCCCCTTCATCCTCGCCGGCCATGTGCTGGCGACCCGGGTGCTCGATTCTACCACCGCCTTCGATCCCAATTACACCACCACCCTGACCGTGCTCTGGGTGATCGCGCCCAAACTGGCGGTCTGGCAGGCCTTCGCCACCCTCGTGGTCTGGGGCCATGCCTGCATCGGCCTGCATGCCTGGCTGCGGATTTATCCGTTCTATGCCCGTTTTCAGCATTCTGCCGTTGCCCTGGCGGTGCTGGTGCCGGCCCTGGCCCTGGCCGGCTATGTGGCAGCCGGCAACCGGGTGCGGGAACTGGCGCAGACAGACGGCTGGGCACAAGCTCAGTTTCAGCAGGCCGGCTTCGAGACGTGGATGAACGGCGCCACCCTGGCCCGCGAGGACGCCTTCCAGATCGGTCTGGCCACCATCCTCACCCTGCTCATCTTCGGCCGCCACATCCGCTCCCTTCTTCAGGCGCGCCGTGGCCGGCCGCGTCTGTATTATGCACCGGGCAACCGGGTCGCCGAACTGCAGCCCGATGCCACCCTGCTGGAAAGCATCCGCGCCGCTGGCATTCCCCACGCCTCGGTCTGTGGCGGCCAGGGCCGCTGCTCGACCTGCCGGGTGCGCATCGGCCGGGGCCTGGATGATCTGGCGCCACCATCGGCGCAGGAGCTGAAAGTGCTGGCGCGCCTGACCCAGTCGCCCAGCGTGCGCCTGGCCTGCCAGCTGAAACCGACCCATGATGTGGAAATCGCCGCCCTGGTCAGACCCGACGGCGGACCCGGCCAGGCGGCCCAGCGCACCGGCTACCGCCAGGGCCGGGAAATGAACGTGGCCTTCCTGTTTGTCGATCTGCGTGGCTCGACCAAGCTGTCGGAAGCCCGCCTGCCCTTCGATGTGGTGTTTATCCTCAATTTGTTTTTTGCCGAACTGGCCGAAGCGCTGGAGGAAACCGGCGGCCATTACGCCCAGTTCAACGGTGATGGCCTGCTCGCCATCTACGGCCTGACCAGCGGCCCCGAACAGGGCTGCGTCGAGGCCATTGAAGGGGCCAAAGCGATGTTCCGCCGGCTCGCCACCCTGAACGAGCGGCTCAGCGACGAGCTCACCGAGGAGCTCAAAATCGGTGTCGGCATCCACGCCGGCGAGGCCATTGTCGGCTCCATGGGACCGCCCGCCTCGCCCATTGTCTCGGCGCTCGGCGACAACGTCAATATTGCGGCCCGCCTGGAATCCCAGACCAAGGAATTCGGCGTGCCCATGGTCATCTCGACGGTGGTCGCCGAGCGCAGCCGCACCCCTATGGACGCCGCCCAGCACCAATCCATCCAGGTCAAGGGCCGCGACCGGGAAGTCGGGGTTTATGCGATCAACCACCCGGAACGGCTGCTGCCGGGGACAATGATAAAAGCCCTGTAATTTTCCGATTCCAGGCCTTGCGCCCCCCGCCCTTTGGCCTTATGTTCCCGGCTGCTCGCAAGGGCATCGGTTGGGGCGTGGCCAAGTGGTTAAGGCGCCGGTTTTTGGTATCGGTATTCGGAGGTTCGAATCCTCCCGCCCCAGCCAACTTAAACGGGCTCCTTTCGGAGCCCTTTTTTGTTGGCTGGCCGGCTTGTCTAGGAGCCCGCCCCCGCCCGTCGCCGCGAGCGCCAGGACGACCAGACGATCAGCGCGATCAGCGCCAGGGTGACGGCGATGATGCCGCCGCTGACCGGGCGCTCGAGGAAAACCATGAGATCGCCGCGCGACAGCATCAGCGAGCGGCGGAAGTTCTGTTCCAGGAGGGGCCCTAAGACCAGGCCCAGCAAAAGCGGCGCCGGCGGAAAGCCGAACTGGCGCATGGCGTAGCCGAGAAAGCCGAACAGGGTCGCCATCATCACATCAAAGACCGAGTTCTGCAGCGAGTAAACGCCGACGCAGATGAACACCAGGATCGACGGATAGAGCACCGAATAGGGAATCCGCAGGATCCGCACCCACAATCCGATCAGCGGAAGATTGAGAAACAGCAGCAACACGTTGCCGACCAGAAAACTGGCGACCAGGCCCCAGAACAGTTCCGGCTGGTCGCGGATCAGCTGCGGGCCCGGGACAATGCCGTGAATGATCAGCGCGCCGAGCATGATGGCGACAATGGCGTCGCCCGGAATACCCAGGCTCAGGGTCGGCACAAAGGCCGTCTGCGCGGCTGAATTGTTGGCCGATTCCGGGGCCACGATGCCCTCGAGCGCACCCTTGCCAAAGCGTTCCGGGGTCTTTGATGTGCGTTTTTCAAACGCATAGGCAACGAAGGTGGACAGGGCTGCACCGGTACCCGGTAAAATGCCCAGCACGGCGCCGATGGAACTGCCGCGCAGGGCGGGAAACACCATGCGCCGGCACTCGGCCCCGGTCGGCAGCATGTCGCGCAGGCGGATCATGGTCGGCATGGTGTTTCGCTTGCCGATATTGCCCACATTGGCCAGCACTTCGGCGATCCCGAACAAGCCGGTGGTGACAACCACCAGATTGAGGCCGTCGGCCAGATCGAGGACACCGAAGGTCATGCGCAGCACACCCGAGTTGGCATCGGCGCCGACCATCGACAGAAACAGCCCGGCGCCGACCATGGCCAGCGAGCGACCGCGCGAGGCGTTGCCAACGAAGGCCGCCGACAACAGCCCGAGAACGATAAGCGCGGTATATTCGGCCGAGCCGAAGCTGAGGGCAACGCTGGCCAGAAACGGAGTGAAGGCGGCAACCACCACCATGCCGAAGATGCCGCCAAAAAACGACGACAGGGTTGCCGTGAACAGGGCGACACCGGCGCGCCCGGACCTGGCCAGCGGATGGCCGTCGATGCAGGTGACGGCGGCACCGGCGGTGCCCGGAAGATTGAGCAGAATGGCCGCCGTCGAGCCGCCATACATGGAGCCGTAGTAGATGCCGGCCAGCATGACGATGGCTTCGGTTTGCGGCGCATAAAAGGTCAACGGCAGCAGCATGCCGACGGTGGCCAGTGGCCCGAGCCCCGGCAGCACCCCGATAAACATCCCCACACTGACGCCGAGCAGACAGTAAAGCAGGGTTGAAAGGCTGAGCGCGATGGAAAGCCCGAAGGCGATATTGTCAAAAAATTCCATGGCTCACCAGCGAACCAGACGCAGGGGCAGGCTCAGGATCTCGACAAACACAAAAGCCGAGAACCCGGAAAGCACGGCGGCAATTGCCAGCACCTGCCACCACTTCAGGCGGCCTTCCGCCATGCACGACAGGATGACGCAGCCGAAGATACCGGGAACAAGGCCAAAGCGCTGGGCCAGAAAGGCAAAGGACAACAGACCGGCCAGAATAAACAGCAGCACCCGGGGCGGTGCCCATTTTATCTGCACGGACGGCGCTGTTGCCATTACCCCCTCGACAAGGATCAGCCAGCCGGCGGCGAAAATGAAGGTGCTGACGATGAGTGGAAAGGTGCCGGGCCCGATGTTTCGCAAAACACCGAGACCATATTGCAGGGACTCGGCCACACCAAAGGCGCCGAGGCCGATCATTGCACCGGCCGCGACCCAATCGGGCCATGCCACGCCATGGGCGGCAAATTTCATCTGTCTCTCCCCGGCACTTGCCTGTCTGGAAGCCCGCCAGCTCTGCTGTGCGGCCCCAGATCACCTCACCTGTATGGCTTTCAGACCTAGCCCATTTAACCGATCCGCGCAACCGATACTGTTTACATATAGGTTTTGTTCATATATAGAAATACTCTGTCCACAATGGGAGGATTTCTGGATGACCTATACGCAACTGAAAAAAACACTGGCCGCGACCCTGCTTGTCGCAGCACCGCTTTTGACCACTCCGGCAATGGCCGCAGATTGGCCGGAACGTCCGGTTGACATGATTGTCGCCTATGGCGCCGGTGGCGGCACCGATACCATTGCCCGCCAGCTTGCCGAGCCGCTTTCAACCCTGCTTGCGCAGCCGGTTGTGGTGCAGAACCGGCCCGGTGCCGGCGGCACAATCGGAGCCGCCGCAGTGGCCAAGGCCGATGCCGATGGCTATACCCTCTATATGATGGCCGCGGGCCATACGGTTGCTGCCGCCATGTACCGGGAACTGCCTTTTGATCCGGCCGCCGACTTCACCGGTGTGAGCGGCATCGCGACTATGCCGCTGGTGCTGCTGACCCGACCGGCGTCGGATATCAGCAGCCTGGCCGATCTCGTGGCCAAGGCAAAGGCCGACCCGGAGGGCCTGACCATCGCCTCCGTCGGCGTTGGCTCGACCCAGCATCTGACCGCCGAACTGATCCAGTCGGAGCTCGGCATCAAGCTGCTTGCCATTCCCTACGCAAAAACCCCGGAAGCGCTGGCCGCTGTCCTGTCCGGCGAAGTTGACCTGATGGTCGAAGTCGCCGCCCCGGTGATCGGGCAAATCGCTGCCGGTGACCTGAAAGGGATCGCCATCACCTCGGCGGAACGGCATGCAAAACTGCCTGACGTGGCAACCCTGTCGGAAGCCGGTTACAAGCTGGAGGTTTCCACATGGTATGGCGTGGCTGCACCTGCCGGCACCGATCCGGCAATTATCAAGGCCGCCAGTGCGGCCATTGCCAAGGCCGTCAATTCGGAAGCCTTTGCCGCAAACCTGACCAAACGCGGATTTACCCTGGCGCCTTCCTCTCCGGAAGCGTTCACGGAAAAATTCAAAGGCGACATTGTACGCTGGAAAAAAGTCCGCGAGTCCGTGGGCATCAAACAGAAATAACCCGATATCCGGTGGTGGATATTTCACCACCGGACATCCATCCAACAAGGCGCAACCATGAAAATACTGACAATCTGCGGCAGCCTCAGGCACCGCTCCTTTAACCGTGCAATCTGCAACACCCTGCCGGCGCTCGGGCCGGACGGCTGTACGCTCGAGAACGCACCCAGTTTTGCCGCGTTTCCGGTCTATAATGCAGACTTTCAGGAATCCAACGGGGTCCCGGCAGAGGTTACCGCCCTGGCCGAGGCGATTCGCCGGGCCGACGGGGTGGTCATCGTTTCGCCGGAATATAACTATTCCGTTCCCGGTGGCCTGAAAAACGCCCTCGACTGGATATCGCGTGTTCCCGACCAGCCTTTCATCGGCAAGCCGGTGGCCCTGCAGTCTGCCGCCATTGGCATGCTGGGCGGCGCCCGTATGCAGTACCATTTGCGCCAGATTCTGGTGTTTCTGGACGCCCGGGTCTTCAACAAGCCAGAGGTATTTGTTAATTTCGCCAAGACCAAGGTCGACACAGAGGGCGAGTTGCTGGTTGACGAAAGTGCCCGTGAGGCGATCCGCAGTCAGCTTGCCGCTTTCGCCGACCAGATCAGGCGCTGACTTACTTGTGTGGGCAAAGCTTTGCTGGCCCTATATACAGGTGAGCGGCGTTCAGGGAGTGTTGATGATGGCAGACGATTACGACAGTGCGGAGAAGCCGAAGCGCCCGTCCGCGGCCGGTACCGTTAAATCTGCCATGCGGGTTATCGAGGTCCTTGATCTGCTTGGCCGCTGGCGGGGTGATCGCAGCCACAACCAGATCGCCGAAGAACTTAACATACCCAAGAGCAGCCTGTCCCAACTTCTGAAGACCCTGGTGCAGCGCGAATACCTCACTTATCTGCCAGAATCCCGCACCTATGCCCTTGGCCCGGCGATTGACAAGCTGGCTGCCCAGGCGCGGCGGACACGGGATCTTGCCGAGGTCGCGCAGCCGGTCCTCGAATGGTTGTCGGAGACCACATCGGAAAGCATTGCCCTCAACTACATGAACGGCGACTCCCATGAAGTGGTCGCCACCATCTTAAGTCCGCGCCGGATTGTTGCGCATTTGCGGCTGGGCGAAAAAGCCCCCCTGCACGCCACATCCGGCGGCCAGGTGATCCTCGCCCATTTGACCACAGCACAACAGGAGAGCTATTTGAAGCGCGCCGATTATCAGCGCTTTGCACGAAACTCCCTGATGGATGCGGCAGCGGTCCGCAACAAACTGGCCCGCATTGCGGCCGACGGCTTTGCCGTTGTGGTCGAGGAGTTCACACCGGGTATCGGCGGCATTGCCCGCCCGGTATTCGGACCCAACCGCGTCCCGCTGGCGTCGCTGAGTGTGACCGTCCCCGTCGACCGCTTCAATTCGGATTTCCAGGAGCAAGCCAACCGATCCCTGGCGCGGGCCGTCACCTCGCTTTCCCATCGGGCCGGACTGGGTTGAGCGTCTTAACACAAACCACGGAATATCGTGAAACCACAGTTTACGTATAAAAATAATTCGGAAAATGGAGAAATAATCATGCAGGTCCCATCGACAATTCAGGCCGCAGATCGCGAAGACCGACTGCAAATCAGCGAGCTGATCGAGAACTGGGCGGTCTGGCGCGATGCCTGCCTGTGGGACGCTTTTCGCACCTGCTGGCATCCCGAGGGGCGGATGATGGCAACCTGGTTTCAGGGCACACCTGACGAATTTATTGCGATCAGCAGGGAAGGTTTTGATAAGGGCGTGCGTATTCTGCATTTTCTCGGCGGCAAGAGCATCGAGTTGCAGGGCGACCGCGCCATTGCCCAGACAAAGATGACCATCTCTCAGCGCGCCGTGGTCGAAGGGGTGTTATGCGACGTGGTCTGCACCGGCCGGTTCTACGATTTTATCGAGCGCTTCGAGGGCCGCTGGGTGGTCAACGTACGCCAGCCGATTTATGAAAAGGACCGTCTGGATTCCGTTGATCCCGGCGCCGCACCAGTGCTTGATCCGGCGGTGCTTGCCGGCTTCCCCGAGGGCTACCGGCATCTGGCCTATCTGCAGACCCATATCGGCTATACCGTCAAGCGCGATATGCCCGGACTGAGCGGACCCGAGGTCGAACAGCTGTATCTGCGCGGCGCTGGCTGGCTGGCCGGAAAACCCGCCCTGCCATGAGGGTGCGAACCCGGCCGGCAAGATCAGGGCGGGGCCCGTCCTATCTGCAACGCCCTCGCCTGGCCTAGTCGATTTCCCTGATCTTGCCGCTGTTGAAGATCTCTTCCATGAACGGTGCGATTTTAAGGCCGCCGCGGACCTTGGCGTCGAGCTCCGCTTCGGCGGCGCGGACCACGTCAAGACGGGCAATGATGGCATCGATATTGGCAAAGGGCACAACCACCACACCGTCAAGATCGCCGACAATGATGTCGCCCGAATTCACCGAGACGCCCCCCAGCACAATGTTCTGACCGACCGTTCCGGGGCCATTGCAGGCCGGCGAGTTGGGGGTGACACCGGCACAGAAGCACGGCAGGCCAACCCGGCGGATGCCGGTCACGTCACGCACGAACCCGTCGGTCACGAAACCCTCGACGCCCCGGTTCTGGGCGATCCCCAGCATGTTGTCACCGGCCACAGCGGTCGCTTCATAGGCATCGGTGGCAACCACCACAATATCGCCCGGACCGGCGATCTCGATCGCCGCAAAGGCCGCCATGATATCCGCCGGGCCGGCAAAGGCGGTCACGGCAACGCCGCAGAATTCTGCCTGCTCATCACTGACCGCCTTGATCCGCCCGTCGAGCGCACCGCGGCCCTGCATGGCATCGACAACAAAACCAGTCTGCACGCCCTTAAAAGCGGCAACCTGGGCCCGGGTCGGGCGCTGGAAATGGCGACGCAATGTAAGGACCGGGGGTTCTTCTATCATTTTCGATTTCTTTCATCAGGAGGGAGGGACAGAATAGATCATGACGCAGGGAATTGGCCCATGTTAGCATGAAAGCCACATTTGGAAATATCAGATAAGGGAGGCCGCCGTGCCGACAGAGCCGTCCTGGCATAAGAAGGCCTACAGCATCAATGCCATGCGCGCCATGGCGCAGCGGATCCTGCCGCGCCCGGTGTTTGATTTTGCCGATGGCGCCGCCGGCGACGAGAAGACCCTGTCGGCCAACGAAACCGCCTTCGATAAAATGACATTACTGCCCCGCCCCCTGCAGGGTGCGGCCAGCCGGGATCTGTCGACAACGCTGTTCGGCCAGCGCCTGAAGCTGCCGGTCGTGGGCGGCCCGACCGGATTGTCGGGACTGTTCTGGCCCGACGGCGAACGCCAGACCGCCATGGCGGCCGAGGCGGCGGGAACCGCCTTCTGTCTCAGTCATGGCTCAACCTGCACCCTGGAAGAGTTGGCGACAACGGGGGCCACACCACGCTGGATGCAGGTGTTCATCTATAAGGACCGGGGCTTCACCGAAGAGCTGTGCAGGCGGGCCGACGCCGCCGGATATGAAGCCTTGGTATTAACCATCGATAACCAGATTCCCGGCAAGCGCGAGCGCGATCTGCGCAACGGCTTTACGATTCCCCCCAACTTCGGGCTTGCCGAATATGCGGGAATGGCGGCCCATTACAAGTGGCTGTGGCGGATGCGCTCAGCCCTTGGCCGAATCACCTTTGGCAATTACGTCCGGCCTGGCGAAACCGCTGATCTGGCGACCCTGGCCGCGCGCATGGGCGAGCTGCTTGATCCGGGGATGACTTGGGACGATGTCAAATGGCTGCGCCAGATATGGAAAAAGCCACTGCTTATCAAGGGCATTCTGCATCCCGAAGACGCCGCCATGGCCGCCGGGATGGGCGTCGACGGGATCATTGTCTCGAATCATGGCGGACGCCAGCTCGATGGCGCCATCGCTTCAGTCGATGCCCTGGCCGCGGTTGTCGCGCAGGTCAATGGCCGCATCCCGGTGCTTGTCGACGGCGGCATCCGGCGCGGCACCGATGTTGTCAAGGCGCTGGCCTTGGGTGCCTCGGCCTGCCTGATCGGGCGACCGCAGTTATGGGGGGTTGCTGTGGCGGGTCAGGCAGGTGTGGAGCGGGTGCTTGATATTTTTCAGCGCGAAATCGATATGGCCATGGGCCTGTGCGGAGTCCGCTCAATCGCCGAGATTACCAGAGAACTGATCGCCCCCGGGGACCGGTGAGGGCGTCTCAATGATTGCCTGTTAACAGGAAAGGCACGAACCGGCTAACGCAGATTGGTAATTTCCTTCTGCCGTTTCCAGGCCGCCTCAAACTCGTCGACAAACACCCGTATGCGCGCCAGTTCCAGGCTCTGCGCCTTCCATTCGGTGCGGAGCTCGCGCCGCAGTTCGATGTTTTCGTCGGACAGCTCACGCAGTTCGCCGCGCAAGGTGCGCAGGGAATCATCGAAGGATTTGGAAACGCGAAGCAGTTCCATTTTCTGTCCATCGAGCATTTCTTTTGTCTGGCTCAGCACTTTTTTAGTAATTTCCGTTACCGACCACAGGGCGGTCAGCCCGATGGCGATGGCGAGCACAGCAAGACCGATTGAAAAGGCCATTACAGCCCCCCTTATACAGTTAACGACGAAGTCTAAAAATTTCGGACCGAACCACCCGTCAACCTCATCAAGAACTGCAGTCACCTATTTTTAGTTTTGCGGATTTTAGTAAGGCCCGTGCCGATTGTCCAATTTTAAATCCTGGCCTCGACATCCCGTGGCAGTGGTGATGGCAGCGGTGTCACCTCATGCATTTTACCTGCCTGGACCGGGGGGCACCTTTCCTGGTTGAATTAGGGCGAAAAATCACCAGAATGGACAAACCCGAGTAAACACTGCCTGTGCGCGGAGTCGAAGTATGACCATTGCCTTAGCTATTGCGTTTATGGCGCTCATTGTTGCCCTGACGGCGATTTGGGCGGCCAGTGACATGTCCAATAAAACCATGACAAAAGCCACATCGCTGGTCAAAGATCATTCCACCGAGATGTACAAAATGATCTCTGCAAACGACCATACGATTTCCCTTCTGAAAGAAGATATCCTCGAGTTGAAAATGCAGAATCAGGGGCTTAAAAAAGAAATCGCCGATGAAGCGGAGCGTCGAAGCCGTGACGTTGAACAGATCAACGAGCATTTCGAAGATCTTGAAAGTGGCTGGGGCAAGCAAACCCCGAAGCCGAAATCTATCGTTTGAGTAATTCGCAGGACAAGCAACTGGTGCGGCGAACCTGTGCCTTTCCCATTGATATGGAATCACTGAGGCTGTCAGTCTGCTTTTTTAACGGCCGGGCCGCAGTCCGCTGAAACGCAATTTATCAATGGCATTGTTGATCGGTTCTGTGCCTTTCCATTCCTGCAGTTCCATATAGAACGTCGCACCCTTTCCCGGCACCGAGACGAAACTCAGTTTCCCTGCATGTTTATCCATAATCGCCTTCGATATGTTCAACCCCAGGCCGGCACCGCCCTTGGCCCTAGTATCAGAACTGTCTGCCTGGCTAAACCGATTGAATATTGTCGCCCGGAACCCGTCGGGAATGCCCGGCCCGTTATCCGTAACACTGACACGGAGAATAGAACCGATCCGTTCCAGCACCACCTCGATCGTATCTGATCGGGGGGAAAACTTGACCGCATTGGATAACAGATTGGTCAACACCTGACCCAGGCGGCCCCAGTCTCCGAGCGCCTGGACCTGAGAATCGACGGGTTCAAAGTGAAGGGCAACACCTGCTTTATCGGCAAGTCCCTTGTTTCGCCCGATGCAATCAATGACCAGTCTGTTCATGTCGATCAGGTCAAAGGCAAAGGGCAGATCATTTGATTCCAGTTGATCAATATCCAGCAGGTCATTAACCAACTCGATCAGGCGCAGGCTGTTCTTGCGGGCAAGCACCGTCATCTCGCGGACCGGCTCGGGGATCTGGCCGGCAACGCCACCCAAAATCAGGCTCAAAGCCCCTTCAATGGAGGTCAGCGGTGTGCGCAGTTCATGGCTGACCGTGGAGACGAATTCCCGCTTCAGGCGCTCGACGGATTTAAGTGCAGTAATATCGAAGACCTGGCGCAGCAGATAGGAATCCTGCTCGCGCGGATTGTCGATCAAACAGGTTGCCACATCCGTCCACAGGGCATGGCCAGCCTTATGCAAATAGCGTTTTTCCACCAGCAAATCCGGTAAATCACCTGATATAATCCGTTCGTCCAGCAGTTCGGTTGCGGCAATGTCATCGGGATGGGTGATTTCCCGCCAGTTGCGCCCGGACAGGGTCTCACCCGTATAACCGAGCAATTGACTGAAGGCCCGGTTGGCCATTACGATTTCACCATCCAGGCGCATCAGGACCATGCCTGCCGGGCTGGTCGCGAACACGCCGCGAAAACGGCCTTCACTGTTTCCCAGGGCGGACTGAAGGGCCTGGCTTTGCAAAAGCGTCCGATTGATCGTGCGTGCAAGCACCGCCAGCGCAATGGCGTAAATCAGCAGCATGACGCCCATCACAAACTGCACTTCGTCGTCGCGCATGATCAGTTGAACAATCAGGGGAACCAGTGCCGGCACCGCAAAGGCCGCGAAGGCCGGCAACCAACTGGCGTAACTGACAACCGAACCGGCGACCAGCCCGCCCAGGCAGAATGCCAGAAGGGTTTGCGTTTGTGCCTGGCCCGGATCAAAAAACAGGACGCTGGCAATGCCCCAGACCAGACCCGAACAGAAAGTCAGCCCCGTAAACAGCGGCAGAAACCGAAATCCTGAAACATGGGTATAGGATCCGGGTTTTGAAAACAGCGCCAGCCGCAGACCATAAATTGAAAAAAGAGCGGCACTCCACAGGGCTAAATGCAGGACCGGAACCATATCCCGAAGAGCCCAAATCATAAGGACGGCGACCACAGTCGCCGCGGCCAGCGGCGCATAGGCACTTTTTGTCAACAACTTGGCAATTTGAACTTGTTGCCACGCGCTATCCGCGCCTAAGAGACGTTGGACAGATTCCGGATTTTTTTCGCTTTTCGCACCTGCATGCGGCATGTCAGAAACATCCCAGAAAGCGCCCCCGCAGACTACCTAGCTTGTTCACCGGGCAAGAACAAGTACCTCCATGGAACAGGTATTCATAAGTCTTTTGAACGGACGGCAATACTGGCGCACAGCCTTGACTCAGGACGAATAGTCTTCAAACAGCTGTTTATAGTCCGGGTGCCAGCGCGATAGCGGTGGCCGGTTTTCCGTAATATCCTGCGCACTCCAGAGAATCCGTTGCCGGTCCATCTCAGGGGTGGTCTCGTCATCGGGACAGATAATGTAAAAATCGTTTGCCGAAACCCCAGCGACCATCTTCTCGATGACCTGCGCCGGCAGCCAGGCACCGGGTTTGTGGTCTGCCTTGCCGGTGGTTGTCCATCCGGGCACCAGCAGATGCGCGGTCACCTGGCAGTCCTCGCTGTTGCGCAGTTCATGCTGCAGCAGTTCCGTATAACTTTTAACCGCCGCCTTGGCGACGTTGTAGGGGGGATTGCCGGGGGGATTGGTAATTCCCTGCTTGGAGCCCGTATTGATGATTGCGGAGGGCATTGCCTGTTTGATCATATGCGGCGCAAACGCCTGCACGCCATTAATACCCCCCCACAAATTGACGTGAAGGGTCTTTTGCCAGGCCTCGTAGCCCTCCCAGCAGCCCACCGGCTGACGGGTTGCCGCATTGTTCATCAAAACCGCAACGTCGCCAAACGCGCCATATACGGTTTCGCAAAGCCCTTCCATCTGTTCCATATTTGCAACATCAGCAACAACCGAAATGACATCTGTCTGGCTTTTCAGAGGTTCCGCGGCGGCGGCAAGATCATCGGCGGTAATATCGGTCATGCAGATTTTCATGCCCGCAGCGGCAAATTTTTTACAGGCGGCCAGGCCGATCCCGCTGGCGGCACCACTCACCACGGCGACCCGTCCCTTGGCGAATACAGGATGATTCATTTTTAGATCCCCGACATGAATTTAGGTCCGAAAATCTAGCAAGGCCGGGGCTAAACCACAACCCGATGGTCACGACCGCCGGATCAACAACTCAGGCGTTGCCTGTCAGGCGTTGCCTGTTTCCAGGCCAAATTGCAGGGCCGCCAGGCGCGCATAGAGCGGGCTTGATTGCAGAAGTTCCATGTGGGTGCCGATTTCAACCATCCGTCCCTTGTCGATGACCGCGATCCGGTCCGCATTGAGAACCGTCGCCAGCCGGTGGGCGATAATCAGGGTCGTCCGCCCGATCATCAGTTTTTCCAGGGCGGTTTGCACCAGCCGTTCGTTCTCGGCATCGAGCGCCGATGTGGCTTCGTCCAACAGCAAAATGGCCGGATTGCGCAACACCGCACGGGCAATGGAAATCCGCTGGCGCTGGCCACCCGACAGGCGGGCTCCCTTTTCACCCAGAAAAGTCGCAAAGCCTTCAGGCAATTCATCCAGAAAACTGTCGGCCGCAGCGGCTTCCGCAGCTGTCCGCACCTCGGCATCGGTGGCACCCGGGCGGCCAAAGCGGATGTTTTCCATTCCACTGGCACCGAACAGCACCGGATCCTGCGGGACAATCGCCATGCGCTGACGCACGGTTTGCGGGTCTGCACAACTGATATCAATGCCGTCTATTTTAACGGAGCCCCGTTCCGGATCATAAAACCGCAGCAGGAGCTGAAAGACCGTTGTCTTTCCGGCCCCCGAAGGGCCGACCAGGGCTACGGTTTCACCGGGCCGTACATCCAGGGAAAAATCTGTCAGGGCCGGCAGGTCCGGCCGGGACGGGTAATGGAAGGTTACGTTTTCGAACTGGATGCGTCCCTGTGCCGGATCGGGCATGGCAAGGGGGTGTTGGGGAGCGACAATTTCAGGCTCCTCTTCCAGCAGTTCAATCAATCGTTCGGTGGCCCCGGCGGCACGTTGCAGTTCGCCAAAAACCTCGCTGATCACGCCAACCGAAAAGGCCACGGTAGCGGCATAAAAGATGAAAGCCGCCAGTTCACCACCGCTGATCTCGCCGTCCATTACGCCGCGCCCGCCGACCCACAGGATCACGGCGATGGCGTTGAAGACCAGCAGGATGACAATCGCCGACAACAGGCCGCGCGCCAGGATTCGGCGGATTGCCGTTTCAAAGGCGTTTTTGACCTCAACCCCAAATCGTTTGCGGTCCTCGGCTTCGTGGGTAAAAGCCTGAACGGTACGGATCGCATTAAACGATTCTTCCGCGAACGCCCCGACTCCGGCGACCCGGTCCTGGCTGGCCCGCGACAGCCTGCGCACCCGCCGGCCGAACACCAGAATTGGGACAACGACCAGCGGCACGACCAGTAGTACCAGGCCGGCCAGCTTGGCGTTGGTTACGAACAGCATGACCAGGCCCCCCGTGAAATTGAGGGCGTTGCGCAAGGCCATGGAAGCGGAAGACCCGATCACCGATTGCAGCAAGGTTGTGTCCGTCGTCAGCCGTGACAAAATTTCACCGGTTTTGGTTACTTCAAAAAACCCCGGATGAAGCGCCAGCACCCGGTCAAAGACGGCCCGCCGCAGATCCGCAACCACCCGCTCGCCCAGCCAGGAAACCAGATAAAACCGGGCAAAGGTGCCAAACGCCATGATCACGGAAAGCCCGATCAGGACATACAGGGCCTGGTCAAGCGCGGCCGCATCGCCACCGGCAAAGCCGCTATCGATGAGGGTCTTCAAGCCCTGCCCCAGGCCAAGTGTTGCACCGGCGGTGATGGTAAGGGCAACCGCCGCACCGATCACCCGCAGGCGGTAGGGAAGCAAAAACGCCCAGGCCCGTTTTAGGGTACGGACGTCACGTCCTTTTGGTCGGTCGGGGAGAGGGGAACGCGCCAAAGGGATATCCTGTGAAACTGCGGGATCAATAAGAACTCGACGGGTGTATCTTCCTTATTTGGCAGATATACCCGAACATTCAAGCGATCATCTTCAACATCCATTTGCCAGCCTTCACCGAAACCGGTATCAATGGATACGGGAAAAGATAGCTATGGATATATGGACATGAACGCGGATCAGTTGCGCACGCTTTTTTTGAATGCCGGTCATTTTTTCGACCACATGCTGATCCTCATCTATGCCACTGCGGTTATTGCCATCAGCACCGAATTTGGCCGCACCTATGGTGAAATCATTGCCATCGCCACACCGGGTTTCGTGCTGTTCGGTGCCATGTCCCTGCCCTTTGGCTGGTTGGGCGACCGCTTCGGGCGCCATGGTCTGATGAGCCTGTTTTTTATCGGCATCGGTACGGCAACGGCACTGACCGGGCTGAGCACCTCGATTTGGCATCTCAGCATCGGCCTGACCGTGGTCGGTATCTGTGCAGCGATCTACCATCCTGTCGGCATACCCATGCTGGTTCAGGGCGTCGACAAACCGGGCAAAAAACTGGGAATAAACGGAGTCTTTGGAAATATGGGGGTTGCCGCCGCACCATTGGTTGTCGGCGCGATGATGGCAACCTATGGCTGGCGCGGTGCCTTTATTGGCCCGGGCCTCGTCTGCATCCTTGTCGGTCTGCTGTTCTGGAAACTGGTTCCTGCCGACAAACCGGTTGGCCCCAAGCAGAAAAACACGACGGAGCCTGCGGCAGCATTTCTCGATGGCTGGCGCCGCGTGCTGGTTTCCCTGGGCATCATCACCCTGATCGCGGGGCTGATCTTCAGTTCAACCACGATCGCCCTGCCAAAACTGTTTGAAGAGCGATTTACCGATGCACTGCCCGGCGCACTCGGCTTCACGGCGCTGGCATCGCTGGTCTATGCCATTGCCTCCTTTGCCCAGGTCGCTGCCGGTGCGGCGGTCGACAAATACTCGGCCAAATCCATGTTGATCATAATCCTCAGCACCCAGGTTGTGGTTTTGCCGATCATGGCCTTCGCCGAAGGTCCCCTGCTGTTTGTCAGTTCCCTGTTTCTGATGGCCGGTGTGTTTGGACAGATTCCGATTATCGATACCATGCTGACCCGCTACGTGCCGGACTCCCATCGGGGCCGGGTGTTCTCGGTCAAGTATCTGCTGAACCTGAGTGTCGGTGCCATGGCGATCCCGATGATTGCCGGCATGCATCAATGGGCCGACGGTTTTCTGACCCTGTTCCAGGTTCTGGCTGTCATTGCCTTGATTATGGTTGGTGCCGCATTTATCCTGCGTCGACCGCAACCCGTCGCAGCCGAATAGCCTATGGTATAACCAATGATCCCTGATTACGCTCCCTTGAATACCTGGGCCGAAGGCCTGGTGGCCTCCGGACGCCTGGCCAATACCGAACTGACGGTGTTTCGAAAAGGCCAAACGGAATTCACCTGCCGGCACGGATTTATGGATTTGGCAGGCCGGCGACCCCTGCTCGATAATTCGATTTTCCGTATTTATTCAATGACCAAACCAATCATTGCCGTGGCCATTATGATATTGGCTGAAGAGCAATTGTTGTGCCTGTCAGACCCGGTTTCCGGTTTTATTCCGACCTTTTCTGATCAGTTTGTGAGCCAGGCTGACGGCGAACGGGTCGCTGCCGACCGTCAGATAACCGTGCATGACCTGATGTCGCACACGGCGGGTCTGACCTATGGTGGCACCGAGCACCCGCCGGTCAGCACCTCATACCGGGCAAAGGGGATCGACTTTTCCAGCGCCTATGCCGATCTGGCCGAAATGGCGGCAAAAGTCGGCACCTGCGATCGCTATTACCAGCCGGGAACCCGCTGGATTTACTCCGTCGCCAACGACATTCTGGGGCGCATCATCGAAGTCGCATCCGGCCTGTCGCTGGACACCTTTATTTCCCAGCGCATCCTCGAGCCGCTTGCCATGGCCGATACCGGATGGCATGTGAAACCACAGGATAAAGCCCGTTTTGTTGCCAATTTCGGCTACGACAGCGACGGCTGTCTGAGAGATCGCAGTGCTGAATCCGAGGACCGCTACCTTAACGGTGGCACTCTGCTGTCCGGCGGTGGTGGCCTGGTCTCGACCAGCAGCGATTACATGGCCTTTGCAAGAATGCTGCTGGCGGGCGGCACTGTGGACGGCACCCGGATTCTGTCACCTCGCTCCCTTGCCATGATGACCCGCAACCAGTTACCCGGGGATTTACCGTCGATGGGTTGCCCCGTGCACAGCAAAATGGACATGTCCGGCATTGGCTACGGGTACGGCGTTGCCGTCACCATTGACCAGGACAAGGCGACGATCGGCTGCTCCAACGGAGATTTCGGCTGGGGCGGTGTTGCCAATACCTACTTCTGGGTTGACCCCCGCGAAGACATGATCGTTCTGTTCATGAGCCAGCTCATGCCGGCGGTCGCCATGCCGATACGAACAGATTTACGTAAACTGATCTATCAGGCGATCCGCTAATTCGCGATTAAAGGCCAAAGGCCTTTCCGATTGATATTTTCAGGATCCGGGCAGAAGCAGATGCCTCGGCAACCGGATGCTTTTGTCCCGCCTGCGCCGGTTCAGTCTTCACTGGCCTCTGACGCGGGCACCAAATTCAATGCTGCCGAGTTCATGCAGTAACGCAGGCCCGTCGGCTGCGGCCCGTCGGGGAAAACATGCCCCAGATGGGCATCGCATTTCGCGCAGACGGTTTCAACCCGACGCGAGAAAAAGCCGTTATCTGCCTTTTCACCCACCGCATCTTCCGAAATGGGCTGGAAAAAGCTGGGCCAGCCGGTGCGCGAATCGTATTTGGCCTGCGAGGAAAACAACGGATTGCCGCAGCATATGCATTGGTAGACTCCCGGGTCCTTGCATTTATCATATATGCCGGAAAAAGCATGTTCCGTGCCCTGCTTTCTGGTCACATAATAGGCCTCCGGCGAGAGCTGCTTTTGCCATTCATCCTCGGATTTGCGTATTTTTTCCATTCTCACTCACTCCTGCATCATACACTTTTATGTGTTTTTACAATTATAACCATTGTCATAACAGGCTTCATTTGTAAGACTACCAAGGTAAGAATGGAGGGTAAAATAAAATCCGACCCACAACTGGACGCCGTAAAAAAAGAAATTATCGTACTTTTTAACAGTTTCCAACGCATCAAGAATGAATTGGCGTCGATCCAGCACTCATCGGCGGACAATGACCTATTGGGTTCTGTGTCCGACCAGTTGGCTGCCATTTCCGATGAAACCAGTGCCGCGACCAATGAGATTATGGAAGCCACGGAAGGCATTCAGGAAGTCAACGACCGGCTTATCAAGGAAATCAAATTCAAGGGTGCCAAACCGAATTTTGACAGTATCAATACGAACACCAATCGTATTCTTGAGGCCTGTACCTTTCACGATATCACCGGCCAGCGTATGACTAAAATTGTCGACGCCATAACCATTCTGGAGACCACCCTGAATTCAATCGCCACAGTGATTGGCAAGGATGCCCTGTCAGCGATGAACGTCGAAGCCAAAACGATCCACCGGATTGACAGCGGGTTTGAGCTTGAAGGTCCGCAAATCGGCGGTTCCGAACTCAGTCAGGCCGATATCGACAGTCTGTTTGACTAATTGCCTGACAGCTAGATTTTCCCGTCATAGGCTTTGCGACCAATAGGACAGGCGATAACCGTAAAGGTATCGCGGTCGAGCGCTGCCAGCAGGGCGCTCTCAAGCTCCGGTTCGCTGGCCGCAGTCACGCCGACGCCGCCCATGGCGGCGGCGACAGCGGCAAAATCCGTGCCGCCAAAGTCGACCCCCAGATTGTCATAGGCGGAGCCACGCTGTTTAAGCTCAATCAGGGCCAGTTGCCTGTCGACAAACACCACTACCGGCAGGGATATTTTAAGATCCCGCGCGGTCGCCAGTTCACCGAGGATCATCTCGAGACCGGCGTCACCGCTGAAGGCAACAACGGGGCGCTCCGGCTCGGCCAGTTTGCGACCCATGGCCAGCGGCAGGGCGACTCCCATGGTGCACAGCCCGGTTGACTGCATCAGCCCCCGCGGCTCGTAACATTCCCAGGCCTGACTCAATAAAATCCGATGGGCTCCGGTATCGACGGCAGCGATGGTGTGGCGCGGCAAGGCGCGGCGGGCCGCTGCAACCACGGCGGCCGCACCCCACTGACCGTCGCCGGCAAAGGCCGTCTTATGGCGGGCCCGGACAGCGGCGGGCTGCTTGTCGGGCCATACCGGCTTTGCCGGAACTCCTTCGCTCAAGGCCGCCAGCCCGGCGCCAATATCACCGATAAAATTCAGTTTTGCCTGATGCACATAATGGCTGTTGGCAGATTGCGAGAACTCGATGACGTTTTTATCGGCATCCCACAGGTTAACCCAGCTTGAGCGCATCTCGATCGGATCGTAGCCGGCGAGAACGACCAGATCACTGTCTGCGACAAGGGGTTGAATGATTTCGTCGGCCTTCGGCGACAGCCCGACCCCGCCGAGCGCCAGCGCATGATCTTCCGCCAGGATGCCCTTGCCCTTGTAGGTGGTCAGCAGCGGAATCTTGAATTTCAGGCAGAACGCGGCGACGTCGCCGGCGCAATCCTGGTGCAGCACCTCGACGCCGGCAATGACAAGCGGCTTGCGGGCAGCGGCAAACAGGCTGCGGGCGGCTTCCAGCTCGGGGCCGGCAACCGGGCCCGAGCGGGCCGGTGTCACCCGGCGAACCGGTACCGTGCCCTGTTCGCGGGTCGCCACGGAAATCGGCACATCAATATGAACCGGCCCCGGCTTGCCATCCATGGCCACGGAAATCGCCTTGTCGATGATCACATCGATCGCCCCGTCAACCATTGTGAAGCTGGCCTTGGTCACCGATTTCAGGAGTTCCCCATGGTCGAAGATCTGATGGCTATAGGTTTGCACCGTATCGGCATCGTAGCAGCCGGTCAGATAAATCAACGGCACCTGATCCTGGTAGGCATTGACTATGGCATTCACCGCATTGGCAACACCGGGACCGACAGTGGCCAGCAGCACACAGGGGGCTTTGGTGAAATGATGGGTCCCTTCGGCCATGAACCCGCCGGGGTTTTCATGTTTGACCAGAACAAATTCCATTCCGGCTTTCTTGCAGCCATCCATCAGGGCCAGCACCTCCCCCCCCGGAATCCCGAAGACATGACGGCAACCGGCGGCGTAAAGGCGGCGGGCGATGATATCGGCTGTCTTAGGCATCGGATGATCCCCGGGGCAGGTTCAGATACCCGTCGCGGGTTTGCGGCAGTTTACGACCGAGGATTTTCGATGCCACCAGATTACGCAGGACCTGCGCGGTACCGCCGCCAATTGTGAACATGCGGGCATCCCGGCACATGCGCTCCATCGGCAAATTGCGCGAATAGCCCATGGCGCCAAACAGTTGCAAGGCATCGTTGGTGACTTTTATGGCCATCTCCGAAGACAGGATTTTGGCCTGGGCGGCAACCAGCATATCGGGAAATACATTGCCTTCCAGTTCGGCACTGGCGGCAGCCCTGTAGACCATGGTTTGGGCCGCGGCAGCCTGCGTTATCATATCGGCGAGCATCCATTGCAGGCCCTGAAATTCGCAGATGGGGCGGCCGAACTGTTCGCGCTTCTGGACATAATCCAGGGCCAGTTCATAGGCGCCTTCGGCAATACCCAAGGCCACAGTCGCCGCCCCCACGCGCTGCGAATTATAGGCGTTCATCAGGCCGGCGAAACCACGCCGCATGCCCGCCGGCGGAACCACAACCATATCTTCCGCAACAACCAGATCCTCAAACAGAATTTCCGTCTCGGGGATGCCGCGCAATCCCATGGTCGGTTCGCGCTGCCCCACGATCAGGCCATCGGCGTCGCCACCCACGGCAATAAATCCGGCGATCCCCTGCTCGACGCCGCCGTCGAACACGCGCGCGAAGATCAGATGCAGTTTGGAAACGCCGCCACCGGTGATCCAGTGTTTCTTGCCGTTCAAAACGTAGGTATTGCCCTTTTTATCGGCCCGCGTCGTCATATCGGTTGCCGCACTTCCGGCATCGGGTTCGGTAATGCAGATGGCTGGCTTGTCACCGGCCAGGACCAGTCCGGCAGCCAGTTCCTTTTGTTTGTCAGTGCCGTACTGCATGATCGCACTGACCGCTCCCATATTGGCCTCGACCACAATCCGCCCGGTGACGCCGCAGACCTTGGCCATCTCTTCAACCACCAGAACGGCATCGAGAAAACTGGCGCCGCGGCCGCCGTATTTGACCGGCAGGGTCATCCCCATGAACCCGGCGCTCTTCAGTACATCCACATTGTCCCACGGGTAGGCCTCCGTGCGATCGACCTCCGCCGCACGCGGCGCGATTTGTTGCTGGGCGATCTGGCGCGCCTTTGCCTGAATTTCCTGTTGCGCCGGGCTCAATGCGTACATCTGCATGTCCTTTGTCTTCAATGATGTTGATGGCTATCTGCTCGGGCCAGCATAGGGCAATCGCATAAATGAAAAAAACGAATAATTTTAATAAATTACATGATAATTACTTATGTTATGCATACAGACTCAGCATTTCTCCGTACAGCAGGCGGACCAGTTCGGATTTCGGATTCTGGGTGCGTTCAACCAGACCAATGGTCCGCTGGACCGGGGGATCACCAAAGGCAAGCACCCGCAAATCAGGCGGAAACGGTTCCCTGATCGGCCGCTTGGGAACCACCGATACGCCAAGCCCGCTGGCGACCATCAGCGCCACGGCTTCCAGGCTGTCGATTTCCATGCCGGGAACTGTACGAATTCCGCGCTCGCGGATATGGGCATCGATCAGCCGTCCCGCCCAGGCAAAACGCTTGAACCGGATAAACGGCAGCGCCTCCAACAGATCCTTGTCCGTGTTCCCGGGAGTCCCTCCGGGTGCGATAACCATCAGCGGCTCGCTGCCACAGGCGTGCCAGCTGAGACCGGCGTTCAAATCCGTCGGTTCGCTGACCACCGCCACATCGAGGCGCCCCTTGCGCACCGCTTCTGCCAGTTCGGCCGACAATCCACTGGTTACCCGGATCAGCAGCTTTGGCTGGGTTGTATTGAGACGGACCAAAGCGCTGGCGAGGACCCCGGTCAGGGCGGTCGGCACCGCGCCCAGTTCCAGATGCCCGGCAATTTCAGCGGTCGCCAGTGTGGCGGTCAGGCCATCACTCAATTGCACGATCTCACGCGCCTTTTCAACCAGTGTCCGGCCATGGGCATTCATCAGCGCCGGTCGGGTCGAGCGATCAAACAGCCGTGTTTGCAGCAACACCTCCAGGGCCTTGACGTGAAGGCTGACGGCCGACTGGGTGAGGCCGATGGCTTCTGCGGCGGCCGCGAAACTGCGGTGCTCGGCAATCGCGATCAGCGTTTTCAAATGACGTATGTCCATATCCGAAGATTAGCGGTCGCCGGGCGAAAGGCAAAGACAGCACTGGACGAATGCGTTCCCATCAACGATATTTATGCACCATGCTCAAACAAAACCCGCTCATCACTCTTGCCAACGTTGCCAAATCCTTCGGCGCGGTGCGCGCCCTCGACGGTGTTGATCTGTCCATCGCCACCGGTGATTCTCTGGTTTTGATCGGTGGCTCCGGGTCTGGGAAAACCCTGATGCTGAAATGCATCATGGGCCTGATCAAGCACGATTCCGGGACCATCCAGGTCGACGGCAATGACATCACGACGCTGAGCGTCGCCGAGCACGATGCCTTTCTCAACCGCTTTGGCATGACCTTCCAGAAATCAGGGCTTTTCGATTCCATGCTGACCTGGGAGAACGTGGCCTTCCAGTTCTTACAGACCGGCATGGACCGTAGTCAGGCGAAGGAGCGGGCCATTGCCAAGCTGGCTGCCGTCGGACTGGAAGCGGCGACGGCGGATCTCTATCCGAACGAGCTTTCCGGTGGCATGAAAAAACGCGTTGGCCTGGCCCGCGCCATTGCCACCGATCCGACCATTCTGTTTCTCGATGAACCGACAGCTGGCCTCGACCCGATCATGACCAATGTGATCAATCAGCTTATTCTAAAGGTGGTTGATGATCTGGGGGCGACCGTGGTTTCCATTACCTCCGATATGTCGAGCCTGAAGATCATATCCAACCGCGTCGCCATGATCCATGGTGGCAGGATCATCTGGGATGGATTGACCAGCAACGTCGAAGATTCCGGCAATCCTTACGTCGACCAGTTCGTCCACAGCCGCGCCGAAGGCCCCATCAAGATGGCGGTACGGGCCTTTTAGTCAGCCATGTCGTCAGCCATGGGCCGGCTTGCCGTCAACACCCCTGAATAAAACATCCTGGCGGATTTTCATGATCCGTTCGTGCTCGGCCAGAGCGGCCGGGTCCATATCCGCCTTTGGTGGCGTTTCATGAATGAAATGACCATGGCTATCTTCGCCGCGCACCAGCCAGGCACTGTCGTTCTGCGCGTTCAATTGCGAAACCCGGGGCGTTATATAGCGAATGGCAACACCAATGCGGCGGTCATTGGCCTGGTTGGGATCGGATGCATGAACAATCTGAACGTCATGCAGAGACATCTGTCCGGGCTCCAGTTCAACCAGCACCCCGTCGGCTTCATTCACTTCAACGGCAATTTCCTGACCCCGGGTCAGCAGGTTTTTTTCATCGAGCGTATCCACATGCGCCAATTGATCCCATTTGTGGGTGCCGGGCATCATTTTCATACAACCCGATTGCGCTGTTGCCGGCGACAGGGCGATCCAGGCGGTTGTCACTTCTGGCTTCGATAACCCCCAATAGGTTGAATCCTGGTGCCAGGTCACATAAGTCCCTTCGCCCGGATCCTTGATGAACAGGCTTGAGCCCCAAACCATCAGATTGGGCCCCAATACGGATTCGACGGCATCGAGAACTTTCGGATGCGCCGCCAGCTCGGCAACCCAGGTCTGCAACAGATAGAGTTTCTGGCCCTTGGAAAGCGGATACCAGCCCTGGTTGGCCGCCTCATAGGCTTCAAACCGCGCCCGATAAGCCGCCGCTTCCGGTGCCGATAAAACCGCGATCGGGGATAAAAATCCGTCCCGGCGATAGGCCTTGATCTGGGTTTCGGTTAATGAATTTGACATGGGGCTTTGACCTTGCATATTGCGCTTTGAACGCGTGCCTTGACCGAGTTGTGGAAAGTTAAATCAACACACTGCGCCTTGCAACGAAAGCCGGGGCCTGTGAGGCCGCCGGCCTTATAATTGTTTGCCGAGCCGCTTACGGGTTGTGATGATCGATCACTTCGCCGCGACCCGGATAATCCTTTTCGATGACAAATTTACAGGCGTTGACGATATCACCGAAGTTGGGACGGGCGAACGGCATGGTTTGCACGGTGCCGAAAAACAATTCGCCGTTCGGGCGTATCAGATACAATGCGGGTTCACTGAACAAGTCGGGCTCGACAATACCGACCGATGTCTTGCCGCGGCTGGTCGAAATATAAAGACCCCATTCCCGGGCTTTATCCAGATCGAGACCGTAACCAAAGGGAATATCACCAACCTTCCAGTCGGCAACCGCCTGTTCGGCCCGCTCCTGGCTGTCCGAGCTGATGGCGATAACATCAACACCCAGTTCCGTAAACTCGGCAAGCTTGCGCTGCAGATCACGCATGTAATTGCCGCAAATCGGACAATGAAGGCCGCGATAGAAAACCACCATGGTGAAGTTTTTCGGTGACTGATCGGCAAGCTTCCAGGTGCCACCACCGACAGTCGCCACTTCCAGGTCCGGCACTTGCTGGCGCGGAATAAGTGTAGCAATATTTGGCATTATTTTGTCCTTTTGGTTTATAATACGGAAATGCTGTATGTGGCCATCAGGCCCCGTCTATCAAGTTTTCGGTTGTCTGTTCACGGAAGCTTGATGGCCGGAGAAACTTTGCACCTCAATAAATATCCGTGTGGCTTCGGGGTAGCTGTCCTTGATATCAATTTCCAGGTCAGAAATTGCCGCCTCGACGTCGGCCGAGGTCATGCCATCGCGAAAATCGACACTGATATGAGCCACTTGCATAACTCAGCGAATAGCCAAATTAATCCGTTTTAACGGCT